>CAMBGJ010000103.1 GCA_945865805.1 Bordetella parapertussis | reverse complement strand
TGCTGAGTGCCGACGGACGGCTGGCGGTGATCAGTTTTCATTCGCTGGAAGACCGCATCGTCAAGCGCTTTATGCGCGAGGCGGCGGCGGGTGCCCCCGTGCCCGCGCGTCTGCCGCTGCGCGCCAGTGAAATGCCGCAACCGCTGATGCGTTTAACCGGCAAGGCGCAGCGTGCGGGCGCGGACGAAGTGGCGCGCAATCCGCGTTCGCGCAGCGCCACCTTGCGCGTCGCGGAACGCACAGCGCATCCCATGAAGCCGAGCGCCGCGTGATCAATCGTTTCAATCTTGCGCTGCTGCTCGCGCTGATTTTGTGCGCGCTGGCGTTGGTGACTTCGCAACACCGCGCACGCAAGTTGTACGTGGCATTGCAGGAAGAGCAGGTGCAGGAAAAACGGTTGGAGACGGAATGGAACCGTTTGCAATTGGAGCAAGGGCAGTGGTCGATCCACGCCCGCGTCGAACAGATTGCCACCCAAAAGTTGGGCCTGCGCGCGCCCTCGGCGCCGCGTACGCAGATCGTGGCGCCGCCCGCGTTACGTTTGGAACGCGCGCCCGCACAAAATCCGGCGGCAGTGCAATGAACACCGCCGCTCTCAACGCCACCAAACCAGCGCCCACGCCGCGCCTGTCGAGCGTGCGTTCGTGGATCGTGCTGAGCCTGCTGCTGGGCTGCTTCGGTGGCTTGACCGCGCGCGCGGTGTATCTGCAGGGGCTGAATCAGGCCTTCCTGCAGGCCAAAGGTGAAAAGCGCTACACCCGCTCGCTGGAAATCACCGCCACGCGCGGCGTGATCGTCGATCGCCATAACGAATTGCTGGCAACTTCCACGCCCGTGGAATCTGTGGCGGCCAATCCCGCGATGGCATCCGACATCATGACGCCCGATCAGCAGCGCAAGCTGGCGAAGCTGCTGCAAATGGACACGGCTTCGCTAACGCGCAAGCTCGCCGACAGCGATCGCGAATTCGTTTACCTGAAGCGCCAATTGGCGCCGGAGCAGGCGGCGAAAGTGGTGGAGCTGGATATTCCCAGCGTGTTTTTGCAGCGCGAATTTCGTCGCGTGTATCCGGCAGGCGAGGAGCTCGCGCACGTCATCGGCTTTACCAATATCGACGACGAGGGCCAGGAAGCGTTGGAGCTCGCGCTGGAGGACGAACTGCGCGGCACGCCCGGTTCACGCCGCGTGCTGCGGGATCGCAAGGGCCGCATCGTCGAGGATCTCGACGACATTCGCGCGCCGCAGCACGGCGCGCGCATCACGCTCACCATCGACGCGAAGATTCAGCACGTGGCGTTTCGCGAGCTGAAAAAGGCGATGGCCGAACATCGCGCCAAGGCGGGCGGCATCGTGGTGCTCGATGCGCAAACAGGCGAAGTGCTGGCGATGGCGAATTTCCCGACCTATGACCCGAATCAGCGCGCCCTGGTGGATCCCGCGCGCATGCGAAACCGCACGGTCACCGATCTGTTCGAGCCGGGTTCCACCTTGAAACCATTCACCGTGGCTACCGCGCTGGAGCTCGGCGTGGTAACACCGGCGACAGTGATCGATACTGCCGCCGGGCAACTGACCATCGGCAAGGCCACCATTCACGACGTGCATCCATCGGGCGCGTTGACCGTGGCGCAGGTGATCCAGAAATCGTCCAACGTCGGCAGCGCCAAGGTCGCGCTGCGCATGGCGCCGGAAAAAATGTGGAAGGTGTTCAACGCCGTGGGTTTCGGCACGCCGCCGCAAAGCGGCTTCCCCGGCGAAGTGTCGGGGCTCCTGCGCGCACACGCGACTTGGCGACCCATCGAGCAGGCCACCATGTCGTACGGCCACGGCATCTCGGTGTCGCTGCTGCAACTGGCGCGTGCCTACAGCATTTTCGCCACCGACGGAGAGCTGAAGTCGCCGACGCTGATCAAAAAAGACGGCACGCCGGAATCGAAGCGCGTGATCTCGGTGGAAACCGCACGCGCCGTGCGCAATATGCTCGAGATGGCCGTCAAGCCCGGTGGCACCGCTCCGCGCGCGCAGGTGGTGGGTTACCGCGTGGCGGGCAAAACCGGCACCGCGCACAAGCTCGAAGGGCGCGGCTACGCGGCGAAGCGCTACATCTCGTCGTTCGTGGGCTTCGCGCCGGTATCCAATCCGCGCCTGATCGTCGCGGTGATGGTGGACGAGCCCAGTGCCGGTCAGCACTACGGCGGTCTGGTGGCCGCACCGGTGTTCAGCGAAGTGGTGAGTGGCGCGTTGCGGTTGATGAACGTGGCGCCGGATGCGCCGATGGAAAAAATCGTGCTGCCGGCGGCCATGCCCGAGATCAAGGAAGAAGTGTGACGTTGGGAAGAACGGTGTCAGGTGTAGTACGTGAGGAGCAGCGTGTGAGAATTGTAGTTTCGGCGCGAGACGCGGAAGCCATCGACTGGCATGCCATCGATGCGCTGGGCATTCGGCGGCTGACCAGCGATAGCCGTGCCGTGGGCGCAGGCGATACCTTTGTCGCCTATGCTGGCGAAAGCCGCGATGGACGTGCGTTCATCCCGCAGGCCATCGCTGCTGGCGCGCGCAGCGTGTTGTGGGAAGCGCAGGGCTTTCAATGGAAAAATAGCTGGCCCGCGCGTGGGCTCGCGGTGCGCGGCCTGCGTCATAAGATCGGCCGCATCGCCAGCCACGTGTACGGTCGACCCAGCTCGCGGCTGTGGACGATGGGTGTGACGGGCACCAATGGGAAAACCTCCTGCACGCAGTGGATCGCACAGGCTTTCAATCAGTTGGAAAAACCCTGCGTGGTGGCGGGCACGCTGGGCAACGGTTATCCGCACGCGCTGGAAACAGGCGTCAACACCACGCCCGATGCGGCCTGGCTGCACGGCAAGTTCAACGATTGGTATCGCGGCGGCGCGCGCGCAGTGGCGATGGAAGTGTCTTCGCACGGCTTGCAACAAGGGCGCGTGGCGGGCGTCGAGTTTGACGTGGCGATGTTCACCAACCTCACCCGCGATCACCTCGATTACCACGGCACGATGGCGAACTACCGCCGCGCCAAGGCAAAGTTGTTCGAGTGGGAGACGCTGAAGTGGCGGGTGTTTAATCTGGATGACCGTTTTGGCGCGGCGATGGCCAATAAAGCGGTGGGCACCGGCGTGCTGGGGTATGGCTTCGGCTTGCCGTGCTCGCCGCGCTCGGCACCTGCAGTCGCATGCGTGCAAGGCCGCAACTTGCGGTTGAGTCTGGATGGCATCCGCTTTGATGCCGCCACGCCGTGGGGCGCGGTGCGGGTGCGCAGTGCCGCGCTGGGCCGTTTTAATGCATCGAATCTGCTGGCTACGCTGGCGGTGCTGCTGGTGAGCGGCGTCGGTGTGCGCGATGCTGAGCGTGCTCTGGCGGCATTAACGCCGGTGCCGGGGCGTGCGCAGTTTTTTGGCGGCGGAACGCGTCCGCTGGTGGTGGTGGATTATGCCCACACGCCCGACGCACTGGAAAAAATGCTGCTAACGCTGCGCGAAATTTGCGGTGCGGCACGTGTAGCACATGCGGCAAACCTCATCTGTGTATTTGGCTGCGGCGGCGACCGTGATCGCGGCAAGCGCGCGATCATGGGACGCATCGCGTCGCGGCTTGCCGACGTCGCCGTGGTGACCAGTGACAACCCGCGCAACGAGGAACCGCTGGCGATCATTACCGACATACTCAAGGGCATGGCGGATAGCTCAGGGCGCCGCAGCCGCGTGATCGAGTCGCGGCCGCGCGCCGTACACGAAGCCATCGTCACGGCGCGGCGCGGCGATATCGTGCTCGTCGCCGGCAAGGGCCACGAGGCGTATCAGGAAATCAAAGGCGTGCGTCATCGCTACAGCGACGCCGCCACGGTGCAGGCGGCGCTCGCGGGGTGGCGCGCATGATGCGCGTGTCCGAAGCCGCGTTTGCACTCGGTGTAGCGCAGCGCGGCGCTGATCCCGTGTTCACCTCGGTGGGCACCGACAGCCGCAACGTGCAGCCCGGCGAATTATTTATCGCGCTGCGCGGCACGCAGTTTGATGGGCATCAATACATCGCTGCTGCGCAAGCGGCCGGCGCAGTGGCAGTGATGGCGGATACGCAGGGCGCGGCGCTGGTGCCGGAATCGATGCCGCTGATTGCTGTCAACAACACGCACACGGGACTGACGCAACTCGCCCATGCCTGGCGCAGCCGCTTTACCGGCCCGCTGGTGGCGCTGACCGGCAGCAGCGGCAAAACCACGGTGAAGGAAATGCTGGCGGCGATCCTGCGTGAGGTCTACGGCGAACACCTGCTTGCCACGCGCGGCAACCTCAACAACGATATTGGTGTGCCGCTGACGCTGCTTGAGTTGCGCGAGCATCATCGCTGCGCGGTGATTGAGATGGGCATGAATCACGCCGGCGAAATCAGCGGACTGACCCGGCTGGCGCGCCCGGATGTGGCGCTGATCAACAACGCCGGCCGCGCGCACATCGAGCATCTGGGTAGCGAGGAAGCCATCGCGCGCGCCAAGGGCGAAATCTTCGAGGGGCTGTCCGGTGACGGCATTGCGGTGATCAACGCGGACGATGCTTATGTGGCGCTGTGGCAAAAAATAATCAATAAAAACAATTACTTACGATTCGGCCTCGATAAGGCAGCCGAAGTCAGCGCGCGTTACGAATTGCACGCGCTGGATAGCGCGATCCATCTGAAAACACCCGCCGGTGAGATCAGCGCGACACTCAACGCGCCGGGCCTGCATAACGTGCGCAACGCGCTGGCGGCGAGCGCTGCGGCCATTGCGTTGAACACACCGCTCGCGGCGATAGCTGCGGGCCTGGCGAAGTACGGTGGCGTGAAAGGCCGCTTGCAACGACAACGGGCCTCCGGCGGTGCCACGCTGATCGATGACACCTATAACGCCAATCCGGAATCGATGTGCGCGGCGATTGATGTGCTGGCGCGCGCAGCGAAGCCGCGCGTGCTGGTGCTGGGTGACATGGGTGAATTGGGCGAACGCGCGGCAGCGTGTCACGGCGAGGTGGGTACCTATGCACGCACGGCGGGTATCGAAACCCTGTATGCGCTGGGTGACTTGTCGGCTCATACCGTGGCGGCGTTCGGTACGGGCGGGCGGCATTTCACGCAGATCGGCGACCTGATCGAACAATTGCACGCTTCGCTCACCGTGGACGCCACGGTGCTGGTGAAAGGTTCGCGATTCATGAAAATGGAGCGCGTGGTGCAAGCCGTATTGATAGGAGAAACGGCATGCTCCTAGAACTCGCGCAATGGCTGGCGAAGGACATCCGGCTGTTCAACGTATTCAATTACATCACGTTGCGCGCGGTGCTGGCGTGTCTGACCGCGCTGGTAATTTCGTTCATCGTGGGCCCGGCGATGATCCGCAAGTTGACTGCCTACAAAATCGGCCAGTCGGTGCGCGACGACGGCCCGCAAACGCATCTGGTCAAGGCAGGCACACCCACCATGGGTGGCGCGTTGATTCTGCTGTCGATCACCATCACCACCCTGCTCTGGGCCAACCTGGAAAACCGTTTCGTGTGGACGGTGCTGCTGGTCACCATCGGCTTCGGCGCGGTGGGCTGGGTGGATGATTACCGCAAGGTGGTGCACCGTAATCCCAAGGGCCTGTCGGCGGGCGCAAAATTGTTCTGGCAATCGATCATCGGCCTCGCTGCCGCGTGCTACATCGCTTATTCCAGCAACCTGCCGACGCAGACACAGCTGATCGTGCCGTTCTTCAAAACCGTGGCGTACCCGCTGGGGATCTTCGGTTTCATCGTGATGACCTACGGCGTGATTGTCGGCACCAGCAACGCGGTGAATCTGACCGATGGCCTCGATGGCCTCGCCATCATGCCGACGGTGATGATCGCCAGCGCCTTGGGCATATTTGCCTATGTCGCGGGTAACGCGGTGTTTGCGAAATACCTGGTGTTTCCCTACATCCCCGGTGCGGGCGAGCTGATGGTGATCTGCGCCGCCATCGCAGGCGCGGGGCTGGCCTTCCTGTGGTTCAACGCCTATCCGGCGGAAGTGTTCATGGGCGACGTAGGCGCGCTGGCGCTGGGCGCGGCACTCGGCACCATCGCCGTCATCGTGCGGCAGGAATTCGTACTGTTCATCATGGGCGGTGTGTTCGTGATTGAAACGCTGTCGGTGATCATTCAGGTGGTGTCGTTCAAGACGCGGGGAAAACGCGTGTTTCGCATGGCACCCTTACACCATCACTACGAATTGAAGGGCTGGAAAGAGAACCAGGTGGTAGTGCGTTTCTGGATCATCACCATGATGCTGGTGCTGGTCGGGCTGTCTACATTGAAGTTGCGGTGAAGGGATGGTGAACGGTGAACCGTTAACTGTGAACGGTGGCGTGGCAAGGATACTGTTCACGGTTCACTGTTTACTGTTCACGAACAGCAAATGAGTTGTCACTTGTACGGGAGAAAAGTTCTGGTGCTAGGTCTGGGTGACACAGGTTTGTCGATGACGCGCTGGCTGGCGCGGCAGGGCGCTGTCGTGTCCGCTGCCGACACACGCGCGGCACCGCCGTATGCGGCCACGCTGGCGAGCGAGTTACCCGATGTACGCGTGAGCGCGGGTGGGTTCCGGCGCGAGGATTTTGCGGGTATCGATCTGATTGCGGTGAGCCCCGGCATCGATCCGCGCGTGGGTGAGTTGGCCACGGCGATTCAACGCGGCACGCCAGTCGTGGGTGATGTTGAGCTCTTTGCGCAGGCATTGCAGGAACGCGAGACCGCACCGCAGGTGCTGGCGATCACCGGTTCCAACGGCAAAACCACGGTGACAGCGATGTGCGGTGCCATGTGCACCGCCGCCGGGCGCGACACCGTGATTGCAGGCAACATTGGCCTGCCGGTGCTGGATGTGCTGACTGAAATCGACACGGGCCTGCGTGCGATGCCCGATACTTTCGTGCTGGAATTGTCGAGCTTTCAGTTGGAAACCACCGTAAGCCTCACGCCGGTGGCGGCGACGATGTTGAACTTGAGCGAAGACCATCTCGACCGCTACGACAGCTATGCCGCGTATGGTGCTACCAAGGCGCGCATATTTGATGGCGGCGGCGTGCAGGTGCTCAATCGCGACGACGAACACAGTCTGGCGATGTGGCGTAAGGAGCGACCGTTGACGACGTTTGGTTTGTCGGCACCGCTGTCCGCCGATGAATGGGGCTTGATGTACGTGACTGGCGCAAAGGACAGCTTGTCGCTGGCGCAAGGCGATACCGCGTTGATGCGCGTCGCCGAGTTGTCACTGGCGGGGTTGCACAACGCAGCCAATGCGCTGGCAGCGGGCGCGCTGTGTGATGCCGCAGGCGTGCATCACACCGCCATTATCGACGCACTGCGGGGTTTCAAAGGCTTACCGCACCGCGTAGAAAAGATCAATGAAATCAATAAGATAGATTTCTTCGACGATTCCAAGGGCACCAACGTCGGCGCTACTGTCGCAGCGTTGAGCGGCATGCAGCAGCCGGTGGTGCTGATCGCCGGGGGCGATGGCAAGGGGCAGGATTTTTCGCCGCTGGCGGGTGTTGCCAAGCGTGCGCGTGCCGTGGTGCTGATCGGGCGCGACGGCGATTTGATCGCGCGCGCGCTAGCCAGCACCGGCGTCACGCTGTTGCGCGCGGGCGATATGTTTGATGCGGTGGCCGTGGCGTATGGTGCCGCGCAGACGGGCGACGCAGTGCTGTTGTCGCCCGCGTGTGCGAGCTACGACATGTTCCGCAGCTATGTGCATCGCGCCGAAGTGTTTGTCGATGCCGTGGCGCAACTGAAACAGCGGGTGGGCTGAGATGCCGCATACAGCCACGCTGAAATCGTCCGCTGGTGTTGCGGCGCCGCCCGCCGAGTTTGATCGCGGCGTGGTGTGGATCACCGCGTTGTTGCTGGGCATGGGGCTGGTGATGGTGTATTCGGCATCGATCGCCATCGCCGAGGCCGGGCGCAATACCAGCTATCAGCCGATGCATTATCTGATTCGCCATGCGATTTTCGTCGCCATCAGCGTGGTCGCGGGGCTGATCGCGTTTCAGGTGCCGATGCGCGTATGGCAGCAGTTCGCGCTGTATCTTTTCGGCATCGGTCTGGTGCTGCTGGTGCTGGTGCTGATCCCCGGCATCGGGCGCGAGGTCAACGGCGCGCGGCGCTGGATCTCGTTGGTTATTTTCAATCTGCAACCATCGGAATTGATGAAGGTGTTCGCCGTGCTCTACGCGGCGGATTACACCGTGCGCAAGGCCGCCTTCATGCACAGTCTGCGCAAGGGTTTCATGCCGATGTTCATCGTCATGCTGCTCACGGGCGGCCTGCTGCTGCGCGAGCCGGACTTCGGCGCGTTTGGCGTGATCACCGTGATCGCAATGGGCATCCTGTTTCTCGGCGGCATGAACTGGAAGCTCTTCGCCGGGCTGATGGTGATGCTGGTGGCGGGCTTCGTCGCGCTGATTTACGTCGCACCCTATCGTATGGAGCGCATGCGCGGCTTCATGGATCCGTGGGCCGATGAATACGGCAAGGGCTACCAGTTGTCGCATTCGCTGATCGCCTTTGGCCGCGGCGAATGGTTTGGCGTGGGCCTCGGCGGCAGCGTGGAGAAACTCTTTTACCTGCCCGAGGCACACACGGATTTTCTGCTGGCGGTGATCGCCGAGGAACTGGGTTTCGTGGGCGTGCTGACGATCACGCTGATGTTCGCGTGGATCGTGTACCGCGCATTTGCCATTGGCCGCAGAGCCGTACTCCAAGAACGCTACTACGCCGCGCTGGTGGCGCAGGGCATCGGGCTGTGGATCGGCGTGCAGGCGATCATCAACATGGGCGTCAACATGGGCGTGCTGCCCACCAAAGGATTGACCCTGCCGTTGCTGTCCTTCGGCGGCAGCGCGATCGCGGCGACGTGCGTGGCGATCGCCATCCTGCTGCGCGTGGATTGGGAAGGGCGGCAGTTGGCGCGTGGGTTTAAGGTATGAGCCGCACCCTCATGATCATGGCGGGCGGCACGGGCGGGCATATTTATCCGGCGATCTCGGTGGCCGACTATTTGCGCGAGCAGGGTTGGCAGATTGTGTGGCTGGGATCGCGTGCAGGCATGGAAGCGCGCATCGTGCCGCCCAAAGGTTATGTAATGGCGTGGATACGTTTTTCGGGTTTGCGCGGCAAGGGGCTGTTGCGCGCGTTGATGCTGCCGGTGAACCTGTTGATCGCGTGCGTGCAAAGTGCGTCGGCGATTTTCACGCATCGGCCCGACGTGGTGCTCGGCATGGGCGGCTATGTGGCGTTTCCCGGCGGGCTGATGGCGGCGCTGTTGCGGCGCCCGCTGGTGATTCATGAACAAAATTCGGTGGCGGGGCTGACCAATCGCGTCCTGGCGCACATCGCCGAGCAGGTTTTGATGACTTTCCCAAATGCCTTTAAAAACAAAACCTTATCGAATAAGGCTCAATGGGTGGGCAATCCCACGCGGGGTGACATCTGCGGGCTTGCCGCACCCGAGGCGCGCTACGGCTCGCGTGAGGGCGCGCTCAATGTGGTGGTGATGGGCGGCAGTCAGGGCGCGGCGGTGATGAACGACACAGTGCCGCGCGCGCTTGCGTTGCTGCCGGTGGCCGCGAGGCCGCGCGTGACGCATCAGTCGGGCGCGGCACACATCGACAGCGTGCGCACGGCGTACGCAGCAGCGGCGGTAGACGCGGAAATTTTGCCGTTCTTCGATGACATGGCTGCGCGCTACGCGACGGCCGATCTGGTGATCTGCCGTGCAGGCGCATCGACCGTCACCGAAATCGCCAATGCGGGCGTGGCGTCGATCTTTGTACCGCTGCCGTGGGCGGTGGATGACCATCAAACCACCAACGCGAAATTTCTGGTGGATCGGGGTGCGGCGATTCTGATTCCGCAGGCCGAATTTACGCCGGAGAAAGTCGCGGGGCTGCTACGCGAACTCAAGCGCGACAAGCTGCTGGGCATGGCGCGCGCGGCGCGCGCGGCGGCCAAGCCCGATGCCACGAAAGTGGTGGGGGATATTTGCAGGGAGCTGGCACATGCGGCATAAGGTTAAGTGCGTACACTTTGTGGGGATCAGCGGGGCCGACGCGAGCAGCGAGCAGGGCCCCGTCGCGGGGTATGCGACGGGATGTGAGCGTCCGCGAGCGGCGCCGAACGCCGATACCACGGTGCCGGGAGCGTACGAATGAAGCACAAGGTTAAGCGCGTACATTTTGTGGGCATCGGCGGCTCGGGGATGAGTGGTATTGCCGAGGTTTTATTGAACCTGGGCTACGACATCAGCGGTTCGGATCTTTCATCGAACGCGGCCACTCGCCGGTTAGAGAGCCTGGGTGCCAGGGTATACACAGGCCACACCGCGCAAAACATCGCCACCGCCGACGCAGTGGTGGTGTCCACCGCAGTGAAAGCGGATAACCCCGAAGTCGTCGCAGCGCGTGAAAAACACATCCCGGTGGTGCCGCGCGCGCTGATGCTGGCGGAACTGATGCGTTTGAAGCAAGGCATCGCCATCGCCGGCACGCACGGTAAAACGACGACCACCAGCCTGGTGGCGAGTGTGCTGGCCGAGGATGGGCTTGATCCCACCTTCGTCATCGGCGGGCGTCTTAACAGTGCGGGTGCGAACGCGAGGCTGGGTAGTGGTGAATTCATCGTCGTTGAAGCCGACGAATCCGACGCGTCGTTCCTGCATTTGCAACCGGTGATGGCGGTGATCACCAACATCGACGCCGATCACATGGAGACCTACGGCCACTCCATCGATAAGTTGAAGCAGGCGTTTGTCGATTTCACCCAGCATCTGCCGTTCTACGGTATGGTGGTGCTGTGTCAGGACGACGCCAATGTGCGCGACATCCTGCCCAAAATCACCAAGCCGGTGACGACGTACGGCTTCACGCCCGAGGCGCAATTGCGCGCAGTGGATGTCACGCATGAAGGCGGCCAGATGCGCTTTCGCGTTGTGCGAGAGGGTGCTGCCGATCTGCGAGTCACGCTCAATCTGCCGGGCATGCACAACGTGCTGAACGCGCTGGCGGCGATCGCCGTGGGCAGCGAGGCGGGTGTCACCGACGAAAAAATCGTCAAGGCGCTGGCGGAATTCAAAGGCGTGGGGCGGCGTTTCCAACGGTATGGCGAGGCGGCTTTGCCCAGCGGCGGACACGCCACGGTGATCGACGATTACGGCCATCACCCGGCGGAAATGGCGGCCACGGTGGCGGCGGCACGCGGCGCATTTGCCGGGCGGCGCCTGCTGCTGGCGTTTCAGCCACACCGCTACACGCGTACGCGCGATTGCTTCGAGGATTTTGCCCAGGTGCTGTCCACTGTCGATGCGCTGGTGTTGACTGAAGTGTATTCGGCGGGCGAGGCACCGATTGTCGCCGCGGATGGTCGGGCGTTGGCGCGAGCCGTGCGGTTGCAAGGCAAAGTTGAACCGATATTTGTCGAAGCCGTCGCGGCCATGCCGGAAGCCATACGCAACGCCGCTCGCGATGGCGACGTGGTGCTGGTGATGGGCGCGGGGTCTATCGGTGGGGTGGCTGGGGCGGTGGTGGGGAAATGAACAATCAACATCTTCACAGCAGAGGCGCAAAGACGCCAAGGAAACGCAAAGAAAACCTTGATCTTCTTTGCGGGGTTTCTTGGCGTCTTTGCGTCTTTGCGGTGAGGGGTGGTCTATGAACATGGCAGAAGCGTTGACTCTGCAAAACCTGCGTGGCGAACTTCGTCTTAACGAGCCCATGTCGAAGCACGTGAGCTGGCGCGCGGGTGGCGTGGCGGCGCGTACCTATGCCCCGGCGGATCTCGACGATCTGTGCGCGTTTTTACGCACAATTTCCTCTACGGAGGGCTTGTACTTTGTGGGACTTGGCAGTAATCTCCTGGTACGCGACGGCGGGGTGCGAGCCACCGTCGTGTTTACGCATTGGGCGTTGCGGCAGATCACCCTGCTGCCGCGCAAGGACACGGTAGCGGCAGGTATGGGGGAACGCGAAATCGAAATTCAAGCCGGGGCGGGCATCGCCTCGCCGAAGGTTGCACGTTTTGCTGCGCTGCATGGCGCGGCAGGGGCTGAATTTCTCGCCGGTATCCCTGGCACGGTCGGCGGCGCGCTGGCGATGAACGCCGGTTGTTATGGCGGCGAGACCTGGGAGCTGGTGTCGCGCGTCACCACGGTCGACCGCGCGGGCGTGTTGCACGAGCGCGGCCGCGCTGAGTTTCAGATTGGCTACCGCAGTGTCAAACCCTTACGCGCAGTGGCCGAGGAGTGGTTTGTTGCGGCGAATTTTGCCGTACCCAAAGGGATGAATTCAAACGCCAGTGAAAAATCTCGCAATAAAATCAAAGAGTTACTGAGTAAGCGTATCGCCAGCCAACCGCTACAGCAGCCCAATGCCGGGTCGGTGTTCCGCAATCCGCCGAACGACTACGCCGCGCGGCTGATCGAAGCCAGCGGGTTGAAAGGTAAGCGCATCGGTGGCGCGGAAATCTCGAACAAGCACGCGAACTTCATCGTCAATGTGGGAGGCGCGAGTGCTGCCGATATCGAAGCGCTGATCGATCTGGCACAAAACACCGTGCGCGAAAAATTCGGCATTGAACTTGCGCGTGAAGTGCGGATTATTGGAGAGCGCGCATGAGTGCTCACGGCAAAGTCGCGGTGCTGATGGGCGGGCGCGCCGGACTCGGTGCCGCGCAGCGGGGGTGCTGGCAGGCGCGCGGGGCCGCCCAAGAGACACTGCGTGCCGGAGTGATCAACTATGAGTAACCTCGGCAAAGTCGCGGTGCTGATGGGCGGCCGCAGTGCTGAGCGTGAGATTTCGCTACGCAGCGGCAATATGGTGCTCGCCGCCCTGCAACGCAAAGGCGTGGATGTGCATGCTTTCGATCTGGCCGAGCAAAGTTTCGATCAACTGCTGACACAGCGTTTTGCACGCGTATTCATCGCGCTGCACGGGCGTTTCGGCGAAGACGGCACGGTGCAGGGCGCGCTGGAAGTGATGGGCATCCCCTATACCGGCAGCGGCGTGATGGCGAGCGCGCTGGCGATGGACAAGTGGCGTACCAAGCTGGTGTGGTTGGGCGCTGGCATACCCACGCCCGCGTACGAATTGCTGACGGCGGATTCTGATGCCGCTGATGTGACGACACGCCTTGGGTTGCCGCTGATGGTGAAGCCCGCGCACGAAGGTTCGAGCATCGGCATCAGCAAAGTGGAGTCACTGGAAAAATTCGGCCCCGCCTACGAGCTCGCGGCGCAACACGACGGCAGCGTGATCGCCGAACAATTTATTGCCGGACGTGAACTCACCGCCGCGATTTTGCATGATCAAGCGCTGCCGCTGGTGCGTATCGAAGCGCCGCAGGGCAAATACGATTACCACAACAAATATTTTGGCACGGCGACCCAATACCACTGCCCCAGCGGCCTGCCCGCCGCACTTGAAGCGCGCATACAGGCGCAGGCGCTGGCGGCATTCAAAGTGCTCGGCTGTCAGGGTTGGGGGCGGCTCGACATCATGCTTGATGCGAACGATCAGCCGTGGTTTCTGGAAATGAACACCATACCCGGCATGACCGATCACAGTCTGGTGCCGATAGCCGCGCGCGCGCAGGGCGTGCCCTTCGACGATCTGGTGCTGCGAATTCTGGAGACGGCGCATGTGGGATAACCCCTCTACGCTGAATCGTGCCTCCGACCTGCTGTTCGTGGCGGCGCTGCTGCTGGTGTTGTATGGCGCGGTGCGTTTCGCCATACATCAGCCGGTGTTCGCGTTGCGTGAAATTCGCGTGATTAACAACAGTGCTGGCGGGCAGGGCAGCGAGGGCACCGTTATCCGCACCACGCACGAGCAGGTCGAAGCCATCGCCAAACGCGATTTTCGCGGCACGTTTTTCACGCTGGATATCGTGCGGCTGCGCCACTCGTTCGAGAAATTGCCGTGGGTGCGTCGTGCTGACGTGCGCCGCCAGTGGCCCGACCGTGTGGACGTGTTGATCGAGGAGCACCAGCCGCTCGCGCGCTGGGGGGCGGACGCGCTGGTGAATACGCAAGGCGAAGTGTTCACGGCGGCGATTGATGCCACCTTGCCGCGATTTAACGGCCCCACCGGCACGTCAAAAGAAGTCGCGCTTCAATACGACGTGTTCCGCCGTGATTTCGCCGCCATCGGGCGCGAACCGGTGCAGGTACATCTGTCGCCGCGCCGTGCGTGGCAGGTGCGGCTGGATAACGGCATGACGCTGGAGGTCGGGCGTGAGCAGGTACCTGCGCGCGTGGCGCGTTTTCTGGCGGTGTACGAACAAACCATTGTGCCGCTGGGGCGGCGCGCGGATGCCGTGGATCTGCGCTATTCCAACGGTTTCGCCGTGCGCATACCAGGTTTGGCGCAGATGAAACCGCCCGCTGCCGCGGGTGGCGCACCCGCGCCGAAGCCAAAAGCGTGACGGAGCCTGAGCGTAAAAATACGCACCCGATGCCATGAACAAAACACGCGAAAATAAGAACATCATCGTCGGCCTCGACATCGGCACGTCGAAAATTGTCGCCATCGTCGCCGAGATGAAGGCCGATGGCTCCAATGGCGGTTTTGAAATCATCGGCATGGGCACGCACCCGTCGCGCGGCCTGAAAAAAGGCGTTGTGGTGAACATCGAAACCACGGTGTCGGCGATTCAGCGCGCGCTGGAAGAAGCCGAACTGATGGCCGATTGCAAGATCACCCGTGTCAACACCGGCATCGCTGGCAGCCACGTGAAGAGTTTCAATTCGCAGGGCATGGTCGCGATCAAGGATAAAGAAGTCGCGCAGATCGACATCGACCGCGTGCTGGAAACCGCCAAGGCGGTGCAGATACCCAACGATCAGCAAATCCTGCACATCCTCGAGCAGGAATACATCATCGACGGCCAGGATGATGTGCGCGAGCCGCTGGGCATGGCCGGCGTGCGGCTTGAGGTGAAGGTACATATCGTCACCGGCGCGGTGTCCTCGGCGCAGAACATCGTGAAGTGCGTGCGTCGCTGCGGACTGGAGGTGGCCGATCTCATCCTGCAGCCGCTCGCATCCAGCATGGCGGTACTGTCGGAAGACGAGAAGGA
>CAMBGJ010000102.1 GCA_945865805.1 Bordetella parapertussis | reverse complement strand
CAAAACCTTCGAAAGGATCAACCAGAAAAACCAAAAAAAGCAGCTTGACCACAACCATTCAGGCGACAACTAGCTTGAAAAATTCCGCGGAGTGAGTTACCGCGCGACACGTACGCCGCGAACCCTACGAACGGGCCACGCTCGCGATGGCTACAGGATTGCGGTCACGTGCGAGCGTTCACTGAAAAGCGGGTTGCAAACGCATTTTAGACCCCACTGATTTTCCCAGAACCAGCGGTTCAACGTTGATTCCAAAGGTTAATCTGGGAGCCCACGTGAGTAAACACTAATTTAAATAAGTATTTGTTTTTAAAGTATTTTCATGATATTGTTAGCACTCTAATTGATCGAGTGCTAATTATTATTCGGCGGCCAATTCGGCCCTATTCAACCTGTCCAGCCCATCCCGGCTCGATATCACAGCAGCAAACCCAAGGAGCAACACCCATGAAAATCCGTCCCATACACGACCGGGTCATCATTAAGCGTTTGGAAGAAGACCGCATGACCAAGTCGGGCATCGTCATTCCTGATACGGCCGCTGAAAAGCCGGAGCAAGGCGAAGTCAAAGCTATCGGCACCGGCAAGCGTCTCGAAAACGGCACCATTTGCCCGATCGATTTGAAAGTGGGCGACCGCGTGTTGTTTGGCAAATATTCCGGACAGACCGTCAAAGTGGACGGTGACGAACTGCTGGTGATGCGTGAAGAAGACATCATGGGCGTTCTCGAATAAATACGAAGTAAATATGTACGAAGCGAATAAATCCGCAGTAAACCAGGAGAAGCAACATGGCTGCAAAAGAAGTTAAGTTTCATGATTCGGCCCGCAGCAAGATCGTCGCGGGTGTCAATATTCTTGCCGATGCCGTCAAAGTGACGCTCGGCCCCAAGGGCCGTAACGTGGTGCTCGAGCGCTCCTATGGCGCACCGACCATCACCAAGGATGGCGTGTCCGTCGCCAAGGAAATCGAACTCAAAGACAAATTCGAAAACATGGGCGCGCAGATGGTGAAAGAAGTTGCCAGCAAAACGTCCGACATCGCGGGCGATGGCACCACCACCGCCACGGTGCTCGCGCAATCTATCGTGAAGGAAGGCATGAAGTTCGTCGCCGCCGGCATGAATCCGATGGATCTGAAACGCGGCATTGATATGGCGGTGACCTCGGTCGTCGCTGAGCTGAAAAAACTCTCGAAGCCGACCACCACCAGCAAGGAAATCGCGCAGGTGGCGTCGATCTCGGCCAACTCCGATACCTCCATCGGCGAAAAAATCGCCGAAGCGATGGATAAAGTCGGCAAAGAAGGCGTGATCACCGTTGAAGACGGCACGTCGTTGGTGATGGAGCTGGAAGTGGTCGAAGGCATGCAGTTCGACCGTGGCTACCTGTCGCCGTATTTCATCAACACCGCCGAAAAGCAATTGTCGGTGCTGGAGAACGCGTACATCCTGCTGTCGGAAAAGAAGATTTCCAATATCCGCGAGTTGCTGCCGTTGCTGGAGCTGGTGGCCAAAGCGGGTAAGCCGCTGCTGATCATCGCCGAAGACATTGAAGGCGAAGCGCTGGCAACCCTGGTGGTAAACAATCTGCGTGGCATTCTGAAAACCTGCGCGGTAAAAGCGCCGGGCTTCGGTGATCGCCGCAAAGCGATGCTGGAAGACATCGCCGTGTTGACTGGCGCCACCGTGATCGCCGAAGAAGTGGGCTTGTCGCTGGAGAAAGTCACGCTGAAAGACCTGGGCCAGGCCAAGCGTATCGAAGCGGGCAAGGAAAACACCACCATCATCGACGGCGCAGGCGAAGCCAAAGCCATCGAAGATCGCGTGAAAAGCGTGCGCCGCCAGATCGAAGACACCACCAGCGACTACGACAAAGAGAAGTTGCAGGAACGCGTTGCCAAGCTCGCGGGCGGTGTGGCGCTGATCAAGGTGGGTGCCGCAACTGAAGTCGAAATGAAAGAGAAAAAAGCACGCGTCGAAGACGCCCTGCATTCAACCCGTGCGGCTGTCGAAGAAGGCATCGTGGCGGGCGGCGGTGTGGCGTTGCTGCGTGCACGTGCCGGGCTGGCGAAACTCAAAGGCATTAATCACGATCAGGATTCAGGCATCCAGATCGTGCTGCGTGCGATTGAAGAGCCGCTGCGCTGCATCGTGTCGAACGCCGGCGAAGAACCGTCGGTGGTGTTGAACCAGGTGGTCGAAGGCAAGGGCAACTACGGTTACAACGCACAGACCGGCAAATACGGCGATATGCTCGAAATGGGCGTGGTTGATCCGACTAAAGTCACCCGCGCGGCCTTGCAAAACGCCGCATCGGTGGCCGGTTTGATCCTCACCACCGCAGCGATGGTGGCGGAATCCGCCAGCGAAGAATCCGGCGGCGGCGGTGGCGGCATGGGCGGCGGCATGGGTGGGATGGGTGGCATGGGCGGTATGGGCATGTAGCCTCGGCCGCAAGCGGTTCGCCGCTGTGGCACAAGAAAAAGCCCCGCCTTGGCGGGGCTTTTTTGTTTACGGCGTTTTTGTAAAATAGTGTTTTAAAACAAATACTTACGATTTTTTGGATGCTACACCGGCGTTACAAAAGAATCCGTACCACCACTGCGCATAGCGCGTAGACTGGCTACGCTGCGCCTCAAAAAGTATCCGCGCGTATCTGCAAAATTAAGCGCTGGACGATCCGCGGTCGCTGATCCATCGCGGTATCACCACCTAACAATCGAGGCAGAATGAATCTCATGCTGTGGTTATTGGCTGGCGGCTTTGCCGGCTTTGCCGGCTGGGCCGGTTTTCGCTTTTTCCGCGCGAACGCCGCGCGGGGTTTGTTGATGTCCATGCTCATCGGCACCTGCGGCGCCTACTTTGGCGGCAGCGTGTTGGCGCCGATGCTGGGCGACAGTACGCTCCTGCCGGATGCGATTAACCCGATTGCGCTGCTGATGGCCATTGCTTGTGCCGCCGTCTGTCTGACGGTCGGCGACATGATCGCGAGGCGCTTCAGTGTCTGAGCAACCTTCCGTGCAGAGCGGTGCCGCAAGCAACGGCATGTTGTCCGTGGCGCGCTTTCAGGAAGAACTGCGGCGCGGCGTGCCGTCGCCGGCGTCGGCAGCGTTTCCCAATCCGCTGCACGATGTGGTGCAGAGCATCGAACGTAATCCGGCGTTTCCGCCATCGCGCGTACTTACCCGGCTGCTGTCGGCGTTGCTTTCCCAAGCCGGTGAATTTCGCAGCGCCGAAGTTTTTGCCTTTGACAGTAAAACGCGGCCGATGGTGGTCGCGCTATTGGATGCCTTCGTGTCGGGCATACCGGGGCGCGACGAATGGCAACGCGCCATAGACAGCGCGCAAGCGGCGCAACGCGGGATTTAATCTTGCCCCATGGCGCGTGACGGCTCGCCGGCCACGTTCAGTTCCATCGTCCCGATGCCATCTATCTTGCCTTTCAAGTGATCGCCCGGCGCGAGCTTTGATACGCCCGCCGGCGTGCCGGTGGTGATCAGGGTGCCGGGTTGCAGCGTGCTGACGCTCGATAGAAAGCGAATCAGATCGCGCAGGCTGTTGATCATGTCGGCGCTATGGGCGCGCATCACGGTCTTGCCGTTTTGTTCGACGGTGATGTGCACGTCCTGCGGCTCGCGGATTTCGTCGCGGGTAACGATCCACGGGCCGAGGCCGCAGAAAGTGTCGAAGCCCTTGCGGATGTTACGCGTGTTGTGGCGACCGATGCCCCACGGATCGCGGATGCTGATGTCCCAGCACATGGTGTAACCGAAGACGTAATCGAGCGATTGTTCGGCGGAGACGTTTTTCGCGGCGCGGCCGATCACGGCGCACAACTCGCATTCAAAATCCACATGCTTCGAAATCGTCGGCAGGATCACTGTGCCACCGGGCCCGATGATGGACGACGCCGGTTTCAGAAACACTTCCGCCATCAGATCATCTTTATTCATGGCCGAGCGGTCGTAGGAGCCGACGCGCACTTCCATTTCTTTTTGATGCGCGCGGTAGTTCGCCGCAGCGGCCCAGATCGCGGGCGGATTGATGATGGGCGCGCGTAACTTGGCCGAGGCCAGCGCCAGCGGTTTGCCGCTGCGCGCAGCGGCCAACCCCGCTGCAGCGCCCGGCTGATTAGCGAGTGCATCGACGATCTCGGCCATGCTGGCGCCCGCGCGCACTATCCCGGTTGCCGCCAGCGCGTTGCCCAGCGGATAGATCGCATCGCCTTCGATGAGCCCGGCTTCACCATTGTCATAGCGGCAGATTTTCATGGCGGTTCTTTCTTGTCGCAGTAGGTAACGACACTATTTTCGTGATTTCAGCCTGCCCGTCAACCGTGCTTGAATGAATTTAAAAAAATTTTTAAAAACAAATAGTTAGGTATTTTTATCGGTCGCGAGGATTGCCGCGCTATGAGTTCGCCCCAGCCAATTCACCACCCCCATGCCTGCCACGCGCCCGCTGGCGAAACAGGCGGTCAGCAAATAGCCGCCGGTGGGCGCTTCCCAATCGATCATTTCGCCAGCGCAGAACACGCCCGGTAGTGCGTGCAGCATCAGGTCTGCATTAAGCGCATCGAAGGTCACGCCGCCTGCGCTGCTGATGGCTTCATCCAGCGGGCGTGTGGCGGTCAGCGGAATCGGACAGGCTTTGATGCGTGCGGCGAGTTGTGCGGCATCGCTGAGGGATTGCGCCGACGCGCCTTCACGCAGCAAGCCGGCCTTGACGCCCTCGATGCCCGCCTTGTTTTGCAGATGGTTAGCCAGCGAACGTTTGCCGCGTGATTCAGACAAATCGCGCGTGAGCCGCGCCAGATCGCGGCCCGGCGCGAGATCAAGGTGCAAGGTGGCGTTGCCGTGGGCTGCGATGGCATCGCGCAGGGGTGCGGCCAGTGCGTAGATCACACCGCCTTCGACACCTGTTTGGGTGATGACGCATTCGCCCGGCTGTCGATGCTCATACCCATCAGCTCCGGTGAACGACGCGATCACGGATTTCAGCGGCTGCCCGGCGTAACGCGCGCGAAAGTGTTCGCTCCACGCGCTATCAAAGCCGCAGTTGGCGGGACGCAGCGGCGCTATGTTGATGCCGCGTGCGGCAAGCCAGGTGGTCCACGCGCCATCGGAGCCGAGCCGCGCCCAACTGCCGCCGCCGAGCGCCAGCACCACGGCGTCTGCGGGTATCGATTGTTCACCTGTTGGCGTGGCAAAGTTGAGTGCACCATTGTCATGCCACCCTTGCCAGCGGTGGCGCATGTGAAACACCACACCGGCCGCGCGCAGTCGTCGTTGCCACGCACGCAGCAGCGGCGCCGCTTTCATTGCTTTGGGAAACACCCGCTGCGATGAGCCGACGAAGGTTTCAATGCCCAAGGCGCCGGCCCATGTTCGCAATGCATCAGGGCCGAATGCCGCCAGCCACGTCTCAACCTCGGCGCGCTGCGTGCCGTAGCGCGAAGCAAACAGCGACGCAGGTTCGGCATGCGTGAGATTCAACCCACCTTTGCCGGCCATCAGAAATTTGCGTCCCACTGACGGCATGGCATCGTAAATATCGGCCTGAATGCCGGCGGCGGCGGCGGTTTCCGCCGCCATCAGGCCCGAGGGGCCGCCACCGATGATGGCGATGCGAGGCATAGTGAGCTGTCCAGATAAGCAGGAGATCAACGGGTCTCCATGAGGCCCCGATGGTACAGCGAGACTATGCCGCGCCCGCTACTTTACTGAAAAGTTCTTGATGCCGGCGGGTTTGTCGTCGAGGAAAACTTCGACATGGTAATTGCCCAGCGGCCAACTAGTGGGCTTGCTGAGCGGAAACGAACTGACCGTGGGGCCGACGGCGTAAACGGGCTCGAACGATTCGCCGAATTCAGCAGCTTTTTTGTCGCCGTGAAAAGTCCACTTGGCCTTAATCGTGACTTGACCTTCGCCGCTGGTTTCCACGGCGACATTAATGGTATCGTTTTTGCCGAAGGTCTCCATTGGCGCGGTAACTCTTTTGTCGGCGCCGATGGCCGTGCCGAGCGAGATAACTTCCACCGTAACACCGGTGACGACCTGGGGTGCCATGATGTTGGCCGTGGGCGCAGCGGCGGGCTTCGGCGGGGGCGGTGGTGGTTCGTTGCTGCAGCCGCTGATTGCGTATGCCAGTGTTGCACAAAGACAGGCCATACTGAGTTTCATGAACGCTCCTTTCAGTGGGAAATGCATCGGAGTGATACGAATAAAAAGGGACGCCGCAAGGCGTCCCCTTTTAGTGGATCAGCGCCAGCCCTTACAACAACGGCACGATCAACAAGGCAACGATGTTGATAATCTTGATCAACGGGTTCACCGCCGGGCCTGCCGTGTCTTTATAGGGATCACCCACGGTGTCGCCAGTAACCGCAGCCTTGTGGGCTTCGGAACCTTTACCGCCGTGGTTGCCGTCTTCGATGTATTTCTTGGCGTTATCCCATGCACCGCCGCCGGTGGTCATGGAGATGGCGACGAAGAGGCCGGTGACGATGGAACCCATCAGCACGCCGCCCAGTGCAACCGGGCCGAGCAATACGCCGACGACCACCGGTATCAACACCGGCAACAGCGAGGGTACGATCATTTCCTTGATCGCGGCCAGCGTCAGCATGTCCACGGCCTTGGAGTAATCGGGCTTGGCCGTGCCTTCCATGATGCCGGGGATTTCCTTGAACTGGCGGCGCACTTCGACCACCACCGAACCGGCGGCGCGACCCACGGCTTCCATCGCCATGGCGGCGAAGAGATAGGGAATCATCCCGCCGATAAAGAGGCCGATGATGACCATGTGATCGGACAGATCGAACTTGACGATCTTGCCCGCGGCTTCGAGCGCATGCGTGTAGTCGGCGAACAGCACCAGCGCGGCCAAGCCGGCCGAGCCGATGGCATAGCCCTTGGTGACGGCCTTGGTGGTATTACCCACGGCGTCCAGCGGATCGGTGATGGCACGCACTTCTTTCGGCAGGCCCGACATTTCGGCGATGCCGCCGGCGTTGTCGGTGATGGGGCCGTAGGCGTCGAGCGCGACGATAATGCCGGTCATCGACAGCATCGACGTGGCGGCAATCGCGATGCCGTAGAGACCCGCCAGGGCGTAGGCGCAGTAAATCGCGGCGCAAACCGACAGCACCGGCCACATGGTCGAACGCATCGACACGCCGAGGCCCGCGATGATGTTGGTGCCGTGGCCTGTGGTGGAGGCAGCGGCGACGTGACGCACCGGCGCGTATTCGGTGGCAGTGTAGTACTCGGTAATGACGACCATCAGCGCGGTCAGCACCAGGCCGATGACGGCGCAGCCGAAGAGTTTCGTGGTGGTGAATAACTGCGGGTACGAGGCAGCGACGCTGCCCATCAGCATGTCGGTGACAACCCAGAACGCAATCAGTGCCAGCACGCCGGATACCGCAAGCCCGCGATACAGCGCGTTCATGATCTTGCCGCCTTCACGAGCCTTGACGAAATAGCAGCCGACGATGGAGGCGATGATGGAAACACCGCCCAGCGCCAGCGGATACACCACGGCCAGGTAATCCGCGCCAGGTTTGGTAATCAGCAGCGCGCCCAGAATAATCGTCGCGACGATGGTCACGGCGTAGGTTTCAAACAGGTCGGCGGCCATACCGGCGCAGTCGCCGACGTTGTCGCCCACGTTGTCAGCGATCACCGCCGGGTTACGCGGATCGTCTTCAGGGATGCCGGCTTCGACTTTGCCCACCAGATCGGCGCCGACGTCAGCGCCCTTGGTGAAAATGCCACCGCCCAGCCGCGCGAAAATCGAAATCAATGAACCGCCAAAGGCCAGACCCACCAGCGGATGCACTGCGTCCTTGATCGATAGGCCCATGCCCAGATACAGCACGGCGAAAAAGCCCGCCACGCCCAACATGCCGAGGCCAACCACCAGCAAGCCGGTGATCGCGCCGCCGCGAAAGGCGATTTGCAGCGCTTCGTTCAGGCCCTTGCGTGCGGCTTCGGCAGTGCGCACATTGGCGCGCACGGAGACGTTCATGCCGATGGCGCCGGCAGCACCGGAGAGTATCGCGCCGATGGCAAAGCCGATGGCAGTGGCTTTATCGAGAAACACCGCCATGATGATGAACAGCACCACGCCGACAATGGCGATGGTTTTGTATTGCCGCCACAGGTAGGCCACCGCGCCTTGATGGATGGCCGCCGCGATTTCGCGCATGCGGTCATTGCCATCCGGCTGGCTGATCACCTGTTTTGCCCAGAGGCCGCCAAAAATAATGCCGATCACCGCGCAGGCAATGGCGAGGGTTAGTCCCTGATATGCACTCATTTCCACCTTCTCCCTTTTTAACGAATTACTATTAAGCTATTGATTTTAAATAAATATTTTCGTATACATTGAGGCGTATTCAGGCGGCCGCGACGGCGGCAAATACCTGACCGCGTATGGCTTCGACCTCGCCTTTGCCGTTGATCCGGGCGTAGCGCGGCGCACGCGCGTCGCCGCGTTTGCCCCAATCGATGTAATACTGCACCAGCGGCTCGGTTTGCGCGTGATACACACCCAGACGCGCTTTCACGGTTTGTTCGTTGTCGTCGGCGCGCTGCACCAGCGGCTCGCCGGTGAGATCGTCTTTGCCCGCCACTTTGGGCGGATTGAAATCGACGTGGTAGCTGCGGCCCGACGCCAGATGCACGCGGCGACCGCTCATGCGGCGCAGAATTTCCGCATCGGCCACTTCGATTTCCAGTACGTGATCCAGATCAACCCCGGCGTTGCGCAGCGCATCGGCCTGCGGCAGCGTGCGCGGAAATCCGTCCATGATGAAGCCATTGGCGCAATCGGCATCCTTGATGCGTTCTTTCACCAGCGCGGTGACCAACTCGTCAGGCACCAGCGCGCCTTTGTCCATGTACGATTTTGCTTCGATGCCCAGCGGCGAACCAGCGCGGATGGCACCGCGCAGCATGTCCCCCGTGGCAATCTGCGGGATGCCGTATTTCGCCATCAAAAATTGGGCCTGCGTGCCCTTGCCGGCGCCGGGCACGCCCAGTAACAGAATGCGCATGGTTAAAAGGTGATAAAAAACAAGATGTTAGGCGAAGCGAAGGCGAAAGAGACGGATGCCTGCCACGGTCTGGCGCTGTCCGGATGGCACGAAAGGACAGGCCGGGTGGTGACCAAGGGCAAATTTGTTTTAATAATGAAGTGATTATACCGCACGCCTCTGGCACTAGTCACCCCAAGTTCGTGGCGATAGTTAGCGCTGAGCAGCTGGGGAAGTCAGCGACGGAAGTGCTTCAGCACGCGCGCCAGATCGTCTGGCGTATCCACGCCGGGATGTGGCGCGGTGCGGGTAACGGCGACGCTGATGCGGTAACCGTGCGCCATCGCGCGTAGTTGCTCCAGAGCCTCGAACTGCTCAATGGCGGCGGGACGTAACTGATGGAATTTATTTAAGAAACTGCAACGGTAGGCGTAGACGCCGAGATGGCGGTAGGCGGGTAATGTGGGTGGTAACTGCTGAACGCCAACTTGACTGAATGCATCGCGCGCATAGGGAATCGGCGCACGGCTGAAGTACAGCGCGTAACCGGCGTTATCCAGCACCACTTTCACCACATTGGGATTGGCGAACTCGGCGGCGGATTTGATCGGATGACAGGCCGTTGCGATGGCCGCCTCACGGTGACCCGCCAGACTTTCCGCAACGTTGCGGATCAACGCCGGCGGGATCAGCGGCTCGTCACCCTGCACATTCACCACGATATGCCTCGCGGCGAAGCGGCGCTTGGCGGCGACTTCGGCCAGCCGGTCGGTGCCGGTGGCGTGGTCTTTGCGCGTCATCACAGCCTCGAAGCCATGCGCCTCGACCACGCGCGCGATTTCAGCGTGATCAGTGGCGACAATCACCTCGCGCGCACCGCTTTTGGCCGCCTGCATCGCCACGCGCACCACCATCGGCTTACCAGCGATATCCGCCAGCGGCTTGGCGGGAAAACGCGTGGAAGCGTAGCGGGCGGGGATGATTACGGTGAAGGGCATGGGCAAATGCGTGAACGGGTGAACGGGTGAACAAGTGAACGAGTGGGGTGTTGGGGTTACCCGTTTACTCGTTCACTTATTCACTCGTTCACTGTTTTATCCGTTCACAATTCCTCCGTCGGAGGAACTTTCCGCGCCTCATCCTCCAGCATCACCGGAATGCCATCCTTGATCGGAAAGCCCAGGCGGCACGGTTTGCACAGAAGTTCGGCCTCGGCTTTTTTGTACACCAGCGGGCCTTTGCACAACGGGCAGGCCAGTATGTCGAGCAATTTGCCGTCCATTTATGAACTCCTTTTGAGGCGTTCGAGCACCCGCTGTGCCAGCGATTGATGCACGCGCGCTTCGGCTTGCAGCGCCCAGTGGTCATCGCTGGCGTAGCGCTCGCATTTTACCGCATCCTTTTCCGTCATCACCACCGCGTCGCAGGCCTCGAAGGCGATGTCTGCGGCGCTGTATGCGTGGTGATCGGCGTAGGCGTGCGGCGTGTGGGCAATACCCAGTTGCGTGAGCGTATCGAAAAACTGCTGCGGATTGCCGATGCCAGCGACGGCGTGCACGCGTTTGCCTTTCAGGCTTTTGAAGGCGAGCGTGCGATTGGCATCGTGCAGATTGCGCAGCTTGGCGGGTTCGAGTGTCATGGTAAACGGTGAATGTAGGCTGCCCATGAGACTGTCGGGTGCCAGGCCGCGCACCACCACGGCATCCACCGAATGCAGCCGTGTCACCGGCTCGCGCAACGGTCCGGCGGGCAGCAGCCAGCCATTGCCGTGGCCGCGTGTGCCATCGACCACGGCGATTTCCACATCGCGCGCGAGGCGATAGTGCTGCAAGCCGTCGTCGCTGATGATCACATTGCATTGGGGGTTGGCTGCGAGCAATGCGCGTGCGGTCGCCACGCGGTTCTTTCCCGTCCACACCGGGCAGCCGCTGGCGCGCGCCAACAGCACGGGTTCGTCGCCGTAGAGCGCGGCATCGCTATCGGCGAGTACGGCGCGGGGACGTTTGCTGTTGCCGCCGTAGCCGCGACTGATGATGCCGGGGCGGTAGCCCACGACTCGCAGGCGTTCGGCGAGCCACAGCACCAGTGGCGTTTTGCCGGTGCCGCCGACGCTGATGTTGCCGACCACGATCACCGGCACCGGCAGATGTACGCTGCGCTGCCAACCGCGGCGATAGAACGACACGCGCACGCTGACCACCGCGCGATACAGCCACGACAATGGTGCCAGCAAAATGGTCAGCCACGTCACGTGCGCCCAGAACTTGGGGTATCTCATACTGCTGAACATCGGGTGCTGCGTTACTTCTTCGGCGCTTGTTGGATAGTGAAGGCGATTTTGCCGTAGCCGGCGAACTGCGCGGCTTCCATCACGCGAATCACCGCCTGGTGCGAGGCCTGCGCGTCGGCGCTGATGGTGATGACCGGATCTTTGGTTTCGCCAGCGGCGCGCTTTAACTCGGCGGCAAACGCCTCGCGCGTGCTGTAGGTGAGCGCGGTTTTGTTGACCACATATTTACCGGTGGCATCCACCGCGATATCGATCTGCTCCACGCGCTCGGCGGGTTTGGCGGAATCCGCTGTCGGCAGATTGATTTGTAATTCACTTTGCTTGGTGTAGGTGGTGGTGATGATCAAAAAAATCAGGATCACCAGCAACACGTCGATCAACGGAATAAAGTTGATCTCCGGTTCTTCACGGAACGAGTGGGTACGAAAACGCATGGGGATACTCGTCTACGCTTGCCGTTCGCCGTGCAGGATTTCCACCAGCTTGGTGCCCTGCATTTCCATTTCCAGCAGCAGGTTATCCACTTGGCTGCGGAAGTGGCGGTAGAAAATCATGCTGGGTATCGCCACCACCAGGCCGAAGGCGGTGTTGTAGAGCGCGATGGAAATGCCGTGCGCCAGTTGCGTCGGGTTACTTTGTCCGGTGGGCGAGGAGGAACCAAAGATTTCGATCATGCCCACCACCGTGCCAAACAGGCCCAAAAGCGGCGACACGGCGGCAATGGTGCCCAGCGTGGTCAAAAACCGCTCCAGATTGGCGGCGGTGGCGCGCCCGGCTTCCTCAATGGATTCCTTGAGGATGACCGGAGAGGCCTTGATGTTCTTGATGCCAGCGGCCAGCACCTGGCCCAGCGGCGAGCCGTCGGCCAGCTTGGTCAGGGCGGCGGGTGAGGCGCCGTTTTGGCGGTATTCCTGCACCGCCTGCATCAGCAGGCCCTTGGGCAGTACTACGCTGGTGCGCAGCGACCACAACCGTTCAGCGATAATCGCCAAAGCGATAACCGAGGCAAAAATCAACGGCCAGATCGGCCAGCCAGCGGCTTGAATGAGCGAGAACACTGGACAAACTCCCTTAAAAAATTTCGCGAACTGTATAGTGCAATGGAGTTTTCGGCAAGCGGGGTTGTGGGTGTGATGCGCTGGGCGTGCGGCGTGACGTGGGAATTCTATCGCCACAGTGTGTATAGGCTGTATCGCAAGCGTACAAAACGCGCCCACCGCGCGGATTCACCTTTCACGCCTTACGCCCCAGGCGGTAAACACCACCAATGCCCCGCTATTTCAAGGGCTTACGAACTTGTCCACAGTTCCTGTGGATAAGTCTGTGCGTAGTCTGTGTGGAGTGCCGCTAAGTCGTGTTGCTAAAAGGAGAATTAGCCATTGCCCACGAAACGGGCTAAATAAAAAAGTCAATAAAAACAATTAGTTATGATTAATTCAGATGTGCTGATTGGGAAAGCTTTTTCGCAACAAGGACTTACCGCTGTGTTGTGGATGACGCGCCTCGTCCGCGTCAAAAATTCCCCATAAAATCAAGGCTGAAACGTTAGAATCCACGCATGACCCTGTTTGAAGAAAAAGCCGTCACTTCCAGTGGCGCACCGGTGATCTCGGTGAGCGAGTTAAATCGCCTGGTGCGCGCGGCGATCGAAAAAAACCTGCCGCTCACCTGGGTGAATGGCGAGATATCCAACTTGCGCCGCTACGACTCCGGCCACGTTTACTTCACCCTGAAAGACGCCACCGCACAAGTGGATTGCGTGATGTTCCGCCACAAGGCGCAACACATGGATTGGCAACCCGCCGACGGCATGCGCGTGGAAGTGCGTGCGCTCGCCACCGTATACGAGGCACGCGGCAAGTATCAACTCAACATCGAAGCCATGCGCCGCGCCGGGCTGGGCGCGCTCTACGAAGCGTTCGAGCGCTTGAAGGCACGGCTCGACGCCGAGGGCCTGTTCGCCGAGGAACGCAAGCGCGAAATCCCCGCATTTCCGCGTGCTATTGGTGTCGTAACCTCACCGCAGGCCGCCGCGCTGCGCGACGTGTTGACGACGTTGAAACGCCGCATGCCGCGCATCCCCGTGATTCTCTATCCGGCACCGGTGCAGGGCGAGGGCGCGGCAGCGAAAATCATGCAGGCCATCGCCACCGCGTCCACGCGCGCCGAACACGATCAAATCGACGTGCTGATCGTATGCCGCGGCGGCGGGAGCATCGAAGACTTGTGGAGTTTTAACGAGGAAGTCGTCGCGCGCGCCATCCACGCCTGTTCGATTCCAGTCGTCACCGGCGTAGGCCACGAAACCGATTTCACCATAGCGGATTTCGTCGCCGATGCGCGCGCCGCCACGCCCACAGCGGCGGCGGAAATGGTCACGCCGGATCGCGCGGAATTGCGGGCGCAGGTGGCGCAATTGCGTGGGCAACTCACGCGCATGACGCATCGCGCACTCGAAGACCATATGCAAAAGCTCGATTATTTGCAACGGCGGTTGGTGCATCCCGGTGAACGCATCGCCGAGCGTCAACGGCATCTGGCACATCTGGCGAGCCGGTTTTCCGGGGCCTACAAACACGCGTTTGAAGCACGCGAATGGGCCTTGCGCGCGACCGCGCAACGCCTGTATGCCGCGCGGCCCGATGTGCGCATGCTCGAACGTAACACCCTGGAAAGTGGTCGTCGAATGGCGGACGCCATGCGACGGGTATTTGAACGTGCGGAGTCGCGCATGGCACGCGCCGAGGCGCATATTTCGTCGCTGAATCCGCAGTTGATGCTGGAGCGGGGTTACAGTATTACGCAGGCTGCGGATGGCGCGATTGTGCGGGATGGCGGGCAGTTGCAGGGTGGGCAAGCGTTGCAACTGACGTTTGCGCGAGGTGGGGCGCAGGTTGAGGTGAGGGTGGCGATCACTGGAAAGCCAAACTATTGAGGATTACGAAACCTTGTGACAAACATGAAGCACTGTGCTTCCTTCCCTCACCCCCGGCCCCTCCCGGAGGGCGAGGGGTGAAAAGCCCTTCTCTCTCCGGGAGAAGGGGTGGGATGAGGGAAAAAATTGTCACGAAGAAATGTAATTCTCAATAATTTGACGTTCGCCCCTTTGGATTCGCGCTTTCGATTCGTAGCGCGGTAATTGTGCCTATCACTGCACGTCGATTGGAGTAGTCCATATAGAGTTATAGCCCAAACGGGCTATTTCAATCTGATTTTTTGAGGCTTATAGTAGTTTTGTGACAGGCAATTTACGTGTCACGCGCAACACTCAACGCGCAACTCGCGAAATCGGAGATAAATCATGCATATCGTAAAAAACATAGTGGCTATCGTAAGCTTATTTTCCTTAGCCGTTGGCACGCAGGCTGCCACGGTCAATATTGACCTGTCTGGTGCCACCAGCGGTATTAATATTAATGGCGTGGGAGCAAACTTCTCGCAGCGGTTTGACGGTCAGGCTGTAGTGGGTTTTGGTCTCAGCGGCACGCCTAATAACCCGCTGGCTCTGGCCCCTGGTGGCAGCATCTCCGTGGCCTTCTTCAACCCCGGTGTTTCTGCCGCTTCTAATTCCCTCCTGTCCCAACCCTCTAATTCCGGGCCGCTGGCTATCCTGCTGGACTCCAATGCTGACAGCTTCGCTTGGACCATGGGTTTTTCCGATGCCGACTCTAACCTGAATTTTGCATAAAAAGGGCAAAGAACACTGTAAGTGATTGGTACAATGTGAGTTATTGAGAAACACATTCGTCAACACGAACAGGTCTTTGCCCACCATGGATTCTACGCCAGAACAACTGCGATTTGCTTCGATTCCGG
>CAMBGJ010000101.1 GCA_945865805.1 Bordetella parapertussis | reverse complement strand
TAGCGGCGTATGGTTGGTACGAGCCGCTCACGCAGTACCTGAATTTCCCCTTGGTTTACCCTAAGCCATACGGGGGCTCATGGTTGGGCTACACCCTGGGCACCATAGCCGCCGCGTTGATCCTCTGGCTGATGCTGCTGGGAATACGTAAGCGCAGTTATCGCTCCAGCATTGGCAGCGTGCAGGGTTGGACTTCGGCGCACGTCTATCTGGGTACCAGCCTGATTATTCTTGCTTCCCTGCACTGCGCCTTTGAGTTCGGCTGGAATATCCACACCCTCGCGTATGTGCTGATGATGGTGGTTATCGTCAGCGGCTTTTTCGGTATTTTTGCGTATCTTCGGTATCCCGAATATATGACCGCGAACCTGGCCGGCGAAACGCTTGAAACCATGCTGCTGAAGGTGGCCGACCTGGAACGTAAAAGCAAACGTTTGGCGCTGGATTTGCCTGACGAAGTCAACGCCCTGATCATGAATGCCATCGATAGCGCTGCCAAGCGATCCGCGCTGGGCGGCAGTCTGCGCCGTCAACTGGCCGGCGTTGACCGCAAACACCCGATGCGCGCGGCGCGGGACAAGCTACTGAAAATGGGCGCGAGTTTTACCGTCAACCAGGTCATGGTACAGGAGCAGTTGATCGCGGAGATGACCAGAATCATCACGCTGACCGATCGCGTACGTCAGGATCTCCGGCTGCGTGCGATGATGCAAATCTGGCTGTACTTTCACGTGCCATTGTCGTTTGCGTTGCTGGCCGCGCTGACTGCGCACGTAATTTCAGTGTTTTATTTCTGGTAGCGCGGATTCGGGCTCGCCATGGATATTCAAATCAGCTACGTCAGCGTCAACCGGCGTGGTCAAGCGCAACGCGATCAACGTCGTATTGTGGGGCCGTTGATCAATGTGGGCCGTGGCTCACAATGTCAGCTACACCTGCCGGATCCGCGCATTTCTCTGCAACATGCGCATATCACGGTGTCAGAAACCGGCGCGGTGCTGGAAGCGGAGCCTGGCAGTTTCCTGGTCAATGGACGGACGGCGGAATCTGCCCGGCTGGCGCTGGGTGACCGCATCGAGGTCGGGCCTTATCTGCTGGAAGTCGAAACGCCCCCGCCGGGCATGGCTTTAGCGCTGGCGGTAACGCTGGTTGTTCCGTTATCGTCATTTGGCGGCGATGGACGCCGTTTTGAGCTGCTTGCGCCGCGGTTGTCAAAGCGTCGCCTTTCTTATGTTGCTTTTTTTGGCACGCTGCTACTGTGTTTGCTGGCGCCGTTGTCTCAGGATTTGCTGGGGTATTCCGCAAAGCCGCCTGTGCCGGTAAAAGGCTCAACGACTACGGCGGGTTCAGCGTCGGCGAATATCGACATGCAAGAGCAGTTGGTTCGTCACGTGTCTGCCAAGACGCTGTCGAGCTTGAACCCAGGGCCCGTATCGCGTAGCCACCAGAATTTCGGTGAAGATTGCCGCGCCTGCCACGAGCAGCCCTTTATCCAGGTGCAGGATAAGTCATGCGTTGCTTGCCACAAGTCGATCAAGGAGCATGTGCCTGCGGCAGAACTCACGGGTGTGAAGGGGCATGCGTTTCGTGACATGCGCTGCGCTGAATGCCATCGCGACCATAAGGGCATGCAAATGGCGCCGCGTTCTCAAGAGCAATGCGCGGATTGCCATCGTGATGTGACCAGCGTGGCCGGGAAGGCGAAGTCTGGGAAAGTCACCGACTTTGCCAATGGACATCCGGAGTTCCGGTTATCACTGCTGGACGCCAACAAACCGGAAGCAGCGCCCGTGCGTGTGCGCCTTGCCAAGCCGCAGTCGGCGGATATGGTTGAACGCTCCAATCTGAAGTTCGACCACAAATTGCATATGGACTCAGCGGGTGTACGCGATCCCAATGGCCGCATGGATGCTGCAGGTATGCGTGACGTCCAGGGTCGGCCTACGGTACTGCGTTGCAGTACCTGCCATCAGCCGAGCGAAGGCGGCCGCTTGATCGCACCCATATCCATGGAAAAGAACTGCCAGAGTTGTCATTCGCTGGCGTTTGAACCGAAGGTCACCAGCCGCCAGGTCACGCACGGCGATGAAGCGCAAATCGCCACCATGCTGCGGGAGTTCTACGCGCGCCTCGTGCTCGGTGATGTGCCGCCGGACGTTAATCCACCGCCGGATTTGCCGCGCATGCGGCCCGGCGCGGTAATGGCGTTTCCCGAACGGCTACAAGCGTTGCAAATCGCCGATCAAAAGGCGAACGCAGTGTTGCGAGAGCTGTTTGATACGCGCAAGGTGTGCTCGACGTGTCACGAAGTTACCGCTACGGGTGGCAGTACCGGCTGGCGTGTCGCGCCAGTGCGCGTGGCGAAGATCTGGATGCCGCAAGCGTTGTTTAGCCACGCCAAGCATAAAAACGAAGATTGCACCAAATGCCACGACATCACCAAATCAACCTCGTCCAGTACCATTGCCATGCCGGGCGTTGCTGTCTGTCAGGAGTGTCATTCCGGCGCTGCACCCGTGACAGGTAAGGTGACATCCGATTGCGCCATGTGCCATAAATTCCATGCTGGACGCGATTATTGGCATAGTGAGATGCAGGCGCAAATGCAGCCTGGGGGTAAAAAATGAAGGGGTTGGTTGTTTTGTTCTTTGTCGTGGCGCTGGCGGGCTGCGGTGGTGGTTCGGGTGGTGACGGCGGCCCCACGGTGGCATCGGCGGGGTCTGTCACTACGTCAGGTACGCCGATTTCTTGCAGCGGGGGTTGCGCGGCGGCGACACCAGCGGCGCTTACGGTTGCCGAGGTAAACCGAATCTTGAGTCAGGCTGTGCAGGAAGCGCAGGCGCGTGGCGCGCCGGCAACGATTGCGGTTACGGATCGTTCCGGCAATGTGTTGGCAGTGTTCAAGATGACAGGGGCGGCAGCGACTTTCACCATTACCAGCGGGCGTGGCGTCGTGGGTGGCCTCGAAGGTGTAAGCATTGTGCCTTCAGAGTATGCGGCTATCAGCAAAGCTATTACCGGGGCTTATTTGTCATCCGAAGGCAATGCGTTTTCGACACGCACCGCGAGTCAGATCGTGCAGGAGAATTTCAACCCTGGCGAAATAGGCTCGCCGGGCGGCCCCTTGTTTGGCGTGCAATTTTCGTCGCTGTCCTGTTCGGATGTGGTCGTCGGCGCCGGTTCTGCGGGACCGAAGCCTTCACCCTTGGGGTTAGCCGCCGATCCGGGCGGGTTGCCGCTGTACAAGAACGGTATTGTGGTCGGTGGCGTCGGTGTCATTGCGGACGGGGTGTATGGCCTCGATCTGAATATCAGCGATCTTGACCAGAACGCGGATGAGCTCATCGCGGTTGCCGGTGCAAGCGGGTTTGAGGCACCATTGAATCGCCGGGCCGACCGTATTACTGCGGATGGACGCACCTTTAGATATCTGGATTCCGAAGCCATTGTGTCGAGTCCCGCCGTTGCGCCCCCGTTGCCGGGTGGCGGAGCTTTAATCACGGTTGCGACGTACAAACCGGTAGCCGCTGTTACGGCCGGGGTAGCATTTAGCACGCCGGCGTCGGGTTTCCGTGCGGATACCACGACGGCTGCATTCGCCGGCTTGAACGCCTATGTGCTGGACAACGGCGCAGGGGTTAACCGTTATCCACCCAGCGCTGGTACCGATGGGTTTTTAACCGCAACGGAAGTGGCGCGGATTTTGGCTGAAGCCATAAAAATCGCGAATCGCGCCCGCGCACAGATACGCCAGCCGTTGGGGTCGCCGGCGCAGGTAACGATTTCTGTCATAGATTCCAACGCGGAAATTCTCGGTGTGGTTCGCACGCCCGATGCTCCCGTGTTCGGTACGGATGTATCGGTGCAGAAAGCACGCGCAGCCTTGCTGTTCTCCAAGGCCAATACCGCTGCCACGTTGAATGCGATACCTTTCGCCGCGTCTCCCGCGCCGTTGCAACCCAATACGCCGCTGAGCACCTACGTGACCAATATGCAGGGCGTGATACCGGGTGCGTTGACCAATGGTGTCGCGTACAGCAACCGGGCCGTGGGGAATATTGCCCGTCCCTTCCTGCCGGATGGTATTAACGGTGCCGGGCCCGGCCCATTGTCGAAGCCTTTCACGTCATGGAGCCCGTTCGCCGTTGGGTTTCAGTTGGACCTGGTGCGCGACAAAGTGGTGACGAACATTCTGGCGGGAAGCAATACCGGTCCTTGCAGCACCATTCTGGGCTTTAACAAATTCAACGGTATACAAATTTTTCCTGGCAGCGTACCCATTTATCGCGGTAATCAGTTGGTAGGCGCCATCGGCATCTCGGGCGACGGCATTGATCAGGACGATATGATTGCATTCCTTGGGTTGGCGAACGCAGGCCTGGCCTTGGGCACTGGCATCGCCAACGCGCCTCCCGCGCAACGTGCGGATACCGTTACCGTGCCGGGCGGACAATTACGCTACGTCAGTTGTCCGGTTGCGCCGTTCCTTGATACGACCGCGACGAATGTCTGTAATGGAATTTAGCATGCGACACGGTCCAGCAGCCCGCGCGCTCGCGCTCGCGGTGTCCATGGCACTGCCGGGAATGTTATGGGCGCAAGCCCAGCAACCGGGCGCTATTGCCGCGCCCGAGCCGTCAGCTGCGGATCGGTATTTGCTGGATGCCTGGCTATCCCGGTTTGCACCGGCATTTTCAAGTGCGTCGGACATGCCCTTCCTTTTGCAGGTCGAGGTTCGCGAGGTATTGATCTACGATAAACCCAGTGTCAGTGCGTTGGTGGTAGGCCGTCTGGAGCAGGGTGTTGAGGTCGAAGCTGACTTGAAAACAGGTGAGTGGTTTCGTATCAAGCGTGCTTCCGGCGACGAGGGTTGGGTATTGAATACCCTGGTCACGACAGGCCCGGCGATTGCGGTGCGTCCGTTTCCGGCGGATCGTCGCCTGGCATACGAGGCCGGTGCGGCGGATCCGCGCACCAAGCAGTCGTTGCCGCCCGATACCGTCGCGGAGCAAAGCGGGTCAGGCCTGACGCGCCAACGTCCGCAGGGCAACACCATTGAGCCTCGCTTTCCGTTGATCGATCCGTCGCGTGTTGAACCGCCGTCGCCACTGTATCGCAGCGAAGAAATTCCAATCCCGGACCGCTGGCGCCTGGTCAAGGCCTTGGGGTTATTGCCCTATAAGCTGATTGACCCCTACAACCCTAATGTCCTCAAGGGCGATTTGCCCGTGCTGGAAAAAGAGCTGGGCAAGGACTGGTTTTTCAGCCTGGCTGCGGTTTCCGATACGCTGTTCGAAGCACGCCGCTTGCCGACGCCGACCGGCGCGCAGTCCACGTTGAACCCAGGTTCCAACTTTACCTTTGGCCGCGGGCGTCAGACGACGTTGGCAGAAACGGGCATCCTCAGCCTTGCATTGATCAAGGGCAACACGACATTCCGTCCGCCCGACTACGAATTTCGCTTTGTGCCCGTATTCAACTTTAACCGCACCATGACGCAGGAAGTGCGGGCGATAAATATCAATCCCGCCAGGGGGCCGGACCGGGACGACAATTTCTTTGGGGTACAAGAACTCTTTGCTGACAAACACTTGCGCGATGTATCGACGCGCTATGACTTTGATAGTTTGCGTGTGGGTATCCAGCCGTTTACGGCAGATTTTCGCGGATTTTTGTTTTTGGATCAGCCGTTTGGCGTGCGGCTATTCGGCATACGCGACAACAATAAATGGCAATACAACGCGGCCTGGTTTCGGCGTCTGGAAAAAGATACCAATAGCGGCCTGAACGATGTCGGCAAGCGGCTGCGCGCGGACGACACGTTTGTGTTTAATCTTTACCGGCAAGATTCCTTTAACCAACTTGGCTTTACGTCGCAAGGGATCATTCTCCACAACCGCAATCGTGAAGGAGATCGGCCGAGTTTCTATAACGCCAATGGATTTCTTGAGCGACCGGCGATATTTGGCGCTGGCAGGCCACATAATTATGATGTGACGTACTTTGGCTACAACGCCGACGGCCACCTTGGGCGATGGAACATCACGGCATCAGCCTATTACGCCACCGGTCGCGACGATCGCGGTATGTTTTCGGGGCGGCGGGAACGCATCGGCGCGGCTTTCGGCGCGCTTGAAGTGTCGCGAGATTTTGACTGGATCAGAGTACGTGCCAGCGGCTTGTATGCATCGGGCGATAAGGATCCGTACGACGGCAAGGCGGAAGGTTTCGATGCTGTTCTCGAAAATCCACAATTCGCCGGCGCTGATACCAGTTACTGGATCCGTCAGGCCGTGCCTCTGATCGGTGGTGGCGGCGTCGCACTTTCGATGCGCAATGGCGTATTGCCCTCGCTGCGGACATCACGGGAATTCGGGCAATCCAATTTCACTAATCCGGGGTTACGTCTTCTTGGCATAGGTGCGGATTTCGACGTGAAGCCGACCTTGCGTGTTATCAGCAATGTCAATTATCTCGAATTCGACAATCTTTCCTCGCTTGCAGTATTGCGTAACCAACGCTTGAGCAGCACGCGAATCGGTCTTGATGTGTCGGCAGGCGTGCAGTACCGGCCGTACTTTACGCAAAACGTGGTGATCAATGCGTCGGTGGGGGCGTTATTTCCCGCTAAAGGGTTGCGCGAAATTTATGGAAATTCATTTGATTCCACCCAGTATTCCGCACTTGTAAACATGCTGCTCACCTTCTGATGCGTACTTATTGATGCGTATATTGGCCGCCATATTGTTGTTGTTCGCAGCCTCAATCGTGAGTCTGGCGAACTCGCCGACCGCGCCCATGGGGCCTGAGCCGGCATCCAGTCCGCCCGCGCCAGATAAGCAATCGCAAGTGGATGCGGATAAGAAATCCGCAGGCTGCGTGACCTGTCACACCGCGTCGGATCGCCACACCATGCATGCCAACCCCGCCGTGGTATTGGGGTGTACCGATTGCCATGGTGGTAACCCAGCCGTCGAGAAAGTCGCCGGATCGGAGTACAACAGCAAAGACGATCAAGCACACAAAGATTATCTGTCGGTGATGAGCAAGGCGCACGTACAGCCGCGCTATCCCATGGAGTGGAAGACTCCGGCTTCTGCGAATCCTGAAGGCTCCTACACGCTACTCAATCGCGAAAGCCCGGCGTTTGTCCGTTTCATCAACCCGTCAGACTATCGCATTGCGCGCGAGTCGTGCGGCGCATGCCATTTGCCGGTGATCCAGGCGGCAGAGCGCAGCCTGATGGCCACGGGAGCCATGCTTTGGAATGGCGCGTCGTATAACAACGGGATCCTCGATGACAAGCGCGGCGTGCTCGGAGAAGCGTATACGCGCACTGGCGAACCAGCGACCCTCAAAAATCCCGTGGAGCCCAATGATTGGCTCAAACAAAAAGGCGTGTTGGCGCAATTGTTTCCGTTGCCTGCCTGGGAGACAGTCCCGCCGGGAGATGTTTTTCGCGTATTTGAACGCGGTGGCCGTGTGATTAGCAGCCAATTCCCTGAAGTGGGTCTGCCGAACAACGCCGGCAGGTTGCAATTACTGGATGAGCCGGGCCGCCCCGATATCAAACAATCCAATCGTGGGCCGGGAACGGGGGGGCGAATCGCGGTGCCGGTGATTAACATCACCAAGACCCGTTTGAACGACCCGGTGATGTGGTTTCTCGGCACCAATGAACAGCCGGGAGATTACCGATCTTCGGGCTGTGCCGGCTGTCATGTTATTTATGCCAATGACCGTGATCCTGCGCGCTCCGGCATCTATGCAAAGCACGGAAACGACGGCAAGAGTATTACGGTGGATCCCACCATTCCCAAGAATCGCTCGGGCCATCCGCTTAAGCACGAATTCACCCGTTCCATACCCTCGTCGCAATGCATGATCTGCCACATGCATCAGCCGAATATCTTTGTGAACAGTTTCTATGGCTTTACCATGTGGGATTACGAGTCCGATGCGCCATCCATGTGGCCAGAGAAGCAGCGTTATCCCACCGACGAAGAACGCCGCAAGATACTGGAGCGCAATCCTGAAGGGGCTGCGATTCGTGGCAAATGGGGCGACCTTGATTTCTTGAAAGAAGTCTCCAAGCTCAATCCCACTTTAAAGGATACCCAGTTCGCTGATTATCACGGCCACGGGTGGAATTTCCGCGCGATTTTCAAGCGGGATCGCAAAGGCACTTTGCTCGACAAGGACGATAAACCGGTCGCCGATGACGATCCTAAAAAGTTTGATCCCAACAATCCCAAGAAAGCAGTGCATCTAACTTCGATCCACCTCGATATCGGCATGCATTGCGCTGATTGCCATTTTTCTCAAGATTCCCATGGCAACGGCCATATCTACGGTGAAGTCGCTGCTGCCATAGAAATCGAGTGTTCCGATTGCCACGGCACCGCCAGCCGCTATCCTACGTTGTTTACTTCCGGCCCAGCGGCGCGGCCCGGCGGCACCGATATGAGCCTGATGCGCACACCCGATGGCCGCAAGCGCTTCGAATGGCGAGATGGCAAGCTGTTTCAGCGTTCGGTGATGTTCTCCGATAAAGAATGGGAAATGTCACTGGTAAAAGATTCGGTTAATCCCAAGCATCCCGGCTATAACGCCAAGTCGGCGCGAGCCAAAACAGTTGCAACCGGTGATTTCGACAACTATGCCCAGCGTTGGGGAATAGGCGTGCCTGAAAACAAGCGCGCGCACAGCGATGACAAGATGACCTGTCAGACCTGCCACACCTCGTGGACGACCAGTTGCTCAGGTTGTCATTTGCCCATCGAAGCCAATGAAAAGACCGAACGGCATCATTATGAGGGTGGTTTCACGCGCAATTACGCTACCTATAATCCGCAGGTAGTGCGTGACGACATGTTCCACCTGGGTCGCCATGGCCCGATCAAAGGTGATTTTTCCAAAGGCAAATTCCCGGAGCAGGGAAAAATAACGCCCATCCGCTCATCATCGGCGTTGGTGCTGTCGTCGATGAATGCTAACCGCGAGAAAATTTATATTCAGCAGGCACCCACAGCGGCCAGCGGATTTTCGAGCCAGGCCTTCGCGCCGCATTATCCGCATACCGAGCGCAAGACCGAAACCAAAACCTGCACTGACTGCCATCTTTCCGCAGAAAACGATAACAATGCCATCATGGGGCAGTTGCTGTTGCATGGAACGGGTTACATCGGCTTACTGGGCTATAACGCATGGGTAGGCGAGGAAAAGCACATCGAAGCGGTGCAGGTGACGGAGTGGGAAGAACCGCAGGCAGTCATCGGTAGTTACCTGCATCGCTATGCCTATCCCGATTGGTACGCCGCGCATCTCAAGGGTAACCGCCAGTTGAAAGAGGCGCACAATCACACCACGGCGGGACGTGCGGCGTGCGTGCAGTTGCGCGGCGAATACCTGTACGTTTCAGAGGGCGCGGGCGGTATGCGGGTGTACGACGTGGCGTCGATAGCAAACAAAGGTATATCACAGCGCATCATCACAGCCCCATTTTCCAAGCAGGGCCACAATACGCATATCCCCAGCAAGAACGCGTCTTGCGTAGCGTTGCCGACCACACAGCCGATCGCGCCACTCAAGAATCAGGGCGAGAAAATGCGTAAACATAATCAGGAGCAACCGTTTCACCCGATCTACAACTACGCGGTGATTACGGATGCGGAAGAAGGATTGATCCTAGTGGATGTGAACACGCTACAGGACGGTGAGCCACGCAATAACTTTCTCAAGCGCGCGCTCACCTGGGACGGCAACGGCATCCTGAAAGGCGCACAGCACATTACGCTCGGCGGATCGTATGCGTACATTACCGCACCGGCTGGTATCGTGATCGTGAACTTGATGGATCCACTCAAGCCCAAGGTGGCTGCGGTGATTCCGCTAAAAGGTGCGCGCTCGTCTGCATTGCAATTCCGTTATCTCGCGGTCACGGATGACAGCGGATTACGTATGATCAATGTGACCATTCCCGAGCAGGCAAAACTGGTGGAGTCTGCGTTTATTCCGCTCGCGGATGCGCATCGTATTCATTTGGCGCGCACCTATGCCTATGTCGCTGCTGGTAAAGACGGCTTGGCAATTATCGATATCGAAAAGCCTGAGCAACCCTTTGTTTACAGGATGTTTACCGCCGACGGCACGCTGAACGATGTACGTGATGTTACGGTGGCCTCAACCAACGCCTCAGCTTTTGCCTATGTCGCCGACGGACGCAACGGACTCAAGGTTATTCAATTGACGGCGCCAGACACGCAGCCGAAGTTCTATGGCTTCAGCCCCGACCCCAAGCCGCAGGTTATTGCCTGGCGCAAGACGCGCTCTCCCGCGCTGTCCGTATCGCGTGCACTTGAGCGAGATCGCGCTGTTGATGAAACCGGCGGTCAGGTCGCGGTCTTCGGGCGGATTGGTTCCCGTCCGTTTAATCTTGAGGAACAACGCAAAATGTATCTCAGACCCAATGGCACGCCATGGTGGGTACGAGATAACCCTGGACCTGCTCAGGTGAAGCCATGATCGCATGCCTTAAATTTTTCATGACGGTTTTAATCTTCGCGCAAGCCGCAATGGCCTATAGTGCGACGGTATTACCGCAATACTCGCACGACAAGTCGCTCGGCGTCGGCAGTTGTGCCAGCAGCCTGTGTCATGGTGCCATCGAAACCTGGCGCACTTCCAATATATTTCAGAATGAATATGTCACTTGGCAACGGTCGGACAAACATGCGCGGGCTTATACCGTTCTATTGAATGACAAGTCGAAAGAAATTGCCAAAAAGCTGGCTCTGCCCAAGCCCGCGCACGAAAGTGATGTGTGTCTGGATTGCCACACCCATAACACCAAACCAGCGCAACGCACGCAGGGTTTCCAGATCGCTGATGGCATCGCCTGTGAGGCTTGTCATGGTCCCGCAGAGCGCTGGGTAAGAAGCCACGTTGAGCCTGGCGTAACGCATGCCAACAATCTGTCACGCGGCATGTATCCCACGGAAGACGACGTATCGCGCGCACGGCTGTGCCTGTCGTGCCATCTGGGTACCAAAGACAAGTTCGTGACGCACAAAATCATGGCAGCGGGGCATCCGCGCATGAGCTTCGAACTCGACACCTTTACGCAGATCGGTCCCGCGCACTTCAGAATCGATGCGGATTGGCAGCGACGCAAAGGAAGCTGGAATGAAGTGCGCGCCTGGGCCATCGGACAAGCTGTTGCGGCTCAGGAGTTACTGACGCTTTTGCAAGGGCCACGCGGACGCGACGGCTTATTCCCGGAGCTGGTATTGTTTGATTGTCATTCCTGTCATCATCCGATGGCTGATGTGCGCAACACGGCCGCGCGCGTCGGTGCCGGCCCTGGTTTTGTTCGCCTAAATGATGCTAACCTATTGATGTTACGGCAGATTTCTCGCCGCGTTACCCCTGCCGATGCGGCGGTTTTTGCGCAGCATGTGGCGCGCTTGCATCAGTCTATAGCGAGCGGAACCGATGCGCTGACGCAAGCGGGCGTGGTCGAGAAACAGATTGCCGCGATGATTCCCAAAATCACGGCGTACAAATTTTCAAATGAAGATCTGAAAGCCGTGCTGCTGGGATTGATCGACGATGGATTGGCGGGTCTCTACACCGATTATCAGGGTGCGGAACAGGCGGTGATGGCGGTGCAAAGTGTGACCGATCTCATGGGTCGGCAGAATCTGATGAACACGCAGCCGCTGAAACCCACGATCAGGCGCTTGCTGGCCGCAGTATCGCAAGACGAAAAATATCAACCGGCGGCATTCGCTAAAGTCTTGCGCGAGCTGAAAACAAGTGTCGAGATGGGGGCAGGGAAATGAGCGACAATGTCCGGTTAGCGATTGTAGGATCGGGGCCGAGCGGCCTGTCGTGTGCTGCGCACGCAGCCGAGCTCAAGGTGCCTCACGTATTGCTGGAAGCGGAAGAACATGCGTCGCATACCATCTTCCGCTATCAAAAGGGCAAGCATGTGATGGCGGAGCCGGGCATTCTGCCGTTGCGCAGTCCGGTAACGTTTGCGGCAGGCAAGCGCGAAACCATCCTGGGTAAATGGGATGAGGAACTGGGGAAATACAAGGTAAACGTTAAGTATCGCGCGGCAGTCACCACGATTACCGGTAGCAAGGGGGCGTTTGAAATCAAAACGGCAGCGGGCGAAACCGTCACCGCCGAGAATGTGGTGTTATGCATCGGCTTACAGGGCAACCTTCGTAAACTGGGCGTGGCGGGGGAAGACCTCGAACGTGTGCAATACCAGCTTGATGACCCCGATGAGTACAACGGCGAAGTGATTGTGGTGGTGGGTGCTGGCGACGCAGGTATCGAGAATGCGCTCGCGCTGACTGAAAATAACCGGGTGATACTGATTAACCGCGTGGATGAATTTCCGCGCGTCAAGCAGGGCAATGTCGATCTCGTTAACGCCGCCATACACGAAGGCAAAATGGAGTGTCGCTTTAGTACGTCCGCGCTCAAAGTGGAAGCCGTCGAGGGCGAAAACAAACCGCTGTTTTTCACGGCGCAGACGCCCCAGGGCATCGAAAAAATACCGTGCGATCGCGTGATTGCCCGTCTGGGTGCCATACCGCCGCGCAAACTGGTTGAAAGTTTCGGCATTCAGTTCCCGAATCAGACGATGGAGGCCGTGCCGCAAGTGTCGGCAACCTACGAGTCAAACGTGCCCGGCCTCTACATCATTGGCGCGTTGGGTGGTTATCCGCTGATCAAGCAGGCGATGAATCAGGGATACGAGGTGGTCGAGTACATACTCGGTAACCCGGTGGAACCGGCCGACGAGGATCTGCTGAAAGCGAAGTTCGTCAAATTCAAGCGCGCGAAAAACGTATCTGAGGCGCTGGCGCTGGTGAAGGAAAACGTGCCGCTGTTCAAGGACTTAACCACCTTGCAGTTGCGTGAATTCATGCTGGACAGCGAGGTGCACGCGCCCAAAAAAGGCGAAATCATTTTTCGGAAAGACGATTACACCAACTCGTTTTTTTCCGTAGTCGATGGTGAAGTCACGATCGATGTGCCCGACGAAGGCGGGAAACTGAAAACCATTGCCCTTGGCCAAGGGCAGTTTTTCGGTGAGCTGGGCTTGCTATCGGGGCGTCGCCGTTCCAGCACGATACATGCTGGCGCCAACTGCGTGCTCATCGAAACACCGCGCCGTTCGATGCTGAAATTGATCGCCAGTATTGAATCCGTGCGCAAACAAGTCGACGAAACGTCCTTGCGGCGCGCGGTGCGCGTGCACATTGCGCCGTTCGTGCCGGTCGAGGACGTGATCGAAATGCTCAAGGGCGCGACCGTCAAGACCTTCACCGCCGGTCAAACGTTGTTCAAGGAAGGCGACGAAGCTGACGGTTTGCATCTCATCCGTCGCGGGTCGGTGACGGTGTCGCGCATGGTCGGCTCCAAGGAAGTGGTGATGGCCTATGTTGCGGCAGGTAACTATATAGGCGAAATGGCGCTGCTCTCATCCAATGATCGCCGGACGGCAACCATACGCGCGGCGGTCAATTGCGAAACGATCGTGTTGTCCGGCAAGGCATTCAATGAGGTGGTGAATCGCAATCCGGATTTACGCAGTAGTATGCAGGCGCTGGTACGGCAACGTAAATCTGCAAGTGCGCAGCGCGAATCGGAACCCGATTCGGGTTCTGGCGGCTTGATCAACTTTTTGATGGGGCAAGGGCTCGGCGAAAGTACCGACGTGCTGTTGATCGACGAGAGCCTATGCGTACGCTGTGACAACTGCGAAAAAGCCTGCGCTGATGTGCACGACGGCACATCGAGACTGGATCGTCAGGCAGGACCGACTTTTGCCAATATTCATATCCCCACTTCGTGCCGACATTGCGAAAACCCGCACTGCATGAAGGAATGTCCGCCGGATGCCATCCACCGCAACCCCAGCGGTGAAGTGTTTATCAGCAACAGTTGCATAGGCTGCGGTAATTGCGAGCGCAACTGCCCTTACGGCGTGATTCAGATGGCCCAGGTGAATCCCAAGCGCAGCGCCCCCAGTCTGCTGGCGTGGCTGATTACCGGATTTACCACTGAACCGGGGCGCGAGGCGCACTATCACAATGCCGAGGTCGGCAAAAAAGCCGTCAAGTGCGATATGTGCAAGGATTTGTCTGGCGGCCCGGCCTGCGTGCGCGCGTGCCCAACTGGTGCGGCGATTCGAATCAATCCCGAGAAATTCATGGCATAACATGTGTAGCGCCGCGCAGAATCTCTGCGCGGGCAGCTATCCCCTGGGTTTGGTCAACGGCGGGCGAAACGGGTAGTACGGCGCCTGGTACCAAGGGTAGGGTGGTGTTCCGCTACGCGAAAAATAGGCCTCCATTTCCCGGTCAGTGCGGCGTTTGAGTACGAACGATTTGGTGCTGATGATGCCGTCGAGTTCGTAGTCCAGGTTGAGTTGCAGCTCTTTACCGTAATTTGCGATGGTCAAGCTGCCGATGTCGGCGCGGGTTTGCGAGCGCGCCCCTGCGGTAATCGTTTTGGCCGCGCTGGGCGTAGATTCCTGCGCGCCGCTGTAAACGCGCAGTAGACGGACGGTACGATTGTAGAGATCCAGATTAACCAGGTAGAAGGTGACCACCCCTGTGGCCTTGTCATCGTCCTTGGTTAGCGCGCCGGGCACCCCAACCGCGTCCAGCCCTTTTTGCACATCGTAGAGCACCGGTACGAACTTTTTCTCATGCGTTACCGCGAGCTGCAAGCCTATCTTGCCGTCCTGCAGCCAGCCCCCGGCGTCGTAAAACTTGGTGTATTCAATGGTCTCCCGGCGTCCGGTTTGCGGATCGCGTGCGAATTCGGCCATGCGGCCTGTGGAGCAGGCGCTCAGCACGCTCAGCACGCTGAGAGCGCCCAGCAGAAGCATCAAAGAATAATAGGGGGCACGTTGCATGGCCGGTTCGACATTGTCCAGGCTGTATTTCAGTCAGTTTGTCCAACTAAGTTATGAGTGACTGAGCGATTGTTCCTGCTGCGGATGATACCGCCTAACCCGAATGTTGCACAAACAATCGGATCTCAAGCATTTGACGGAATGTGGAATTGAAATCACAGCATTTCAGAACGACAAGCGCAGTCTCCCCTACCCATTAAGTCGGAAGGCGGCAGCGGGGTTGAGCGGTGATTGGGAAGGATG
>CAMBGJ010000100.1 GCA_945865805.1 Bordetella parapertussis | reverse complement strand
TAGACCCCCCATCCTTCCCAATCACTGCCCAACCCGCCGCCGCCTTCCGACTTAATGGGTAAGGTAGACTGCGCTTGTCGTTCTCAAATGCAGCGATTTCAATTCCACATGATGTCAAACGCTTGAGAGCGGATTGTTTATGCAACATTCGGGTACAATGTGCCTCGAAATTAAGCTATTTTTAGAGGTGCCCAAATGTTAGATTTACTCAAGCTACGGCGCACACCGCTGTTGCTGGCGGCTGCGGGCGCGCTGGCGGTAAGCGCCGCTGTTATGTCTGCCGACCACGCCGAATCGCCGGGGGCCAATGCGGATCCGGCGGCCGACCTCGCGGACGTGTTTATTTTTCCCTCGCCGGAAGCGCCGACCACCAAGACCGTGGCCGCGATTACGTTCGGCGGTCGCGCCGCGCCACGTTCGCGCATCGATGGCTCGTTCTACTGCGACCCCAATGTGTTGTATACGCTGCATATCGACCGTGCGGACGCAGCGGGCAATTTCGATAACGTGCCCGACGTCGAGGTGCTGGTGCGGTTGGCGAGGAACCAGCTCGGCGCCTGCGGCATGCAGCTTGAAAACGTGCCTGGCGCGGGCGGCACTTTTGCCGGTGCGGTCGAGCAGGTATTTGCTTCCACCACCGGCATGCGAGCCTTTGCCGGCTTGCGCAACGACCCCTTCTTTTTTGACGCCGAAGGGTATGCAGCGCTCGTCACGTCCTTTAACGGCGCGGGGCAAAGCGGCGATCTGATCGGCTCGTTCCGGCTCACCGGCAACCAGGCGCGCCGCGATTCGTTCGCGTTTCGCAATGTATCGGCCATCGTTTTTGAGATGAGCAACGACGTTCTTGCGCCAGCCGTCAATGGCGTGCGGCCCAAGGTGCGCGTGTGGGCGACAACTGGCCGGCTGGCGGGGTGATCACATGAAAACTACTTACACTGTTGTACTGGCAAGTGCCGCCGTAGCGACTGTGATCGGCCTCGTGGGCTGTAATGACGGAGACACTTTCGTTCCCACCTTTGGTTTCTCCACCGCGACCAAGGATCGCTTTGTGCGCGTAGACCGCACCGGGCAACCCGCCATTGCCACCGCGCTGCTATAGCGCGACCCGGCCATCACGCCACTCGGGCCAACCAACGCGCTGCTCAATCCGGGCAATGCCGCAAACCCGTTCAACAACCAGCGCGATGCCTTGAACCGCGGCGATCCGGTTAACGACGCGCGCGACTTTGCCGGGCTGTTCACGGTGGGGCCGCAGTCAAATTCGCTGCGAAACATCCACTTCGAAGTCGGCCCGCAACTGCGCACGCTGGGACTTACGCCGTGTTCGACCGAAACGGTGACGCCGCCCGTGACCAACGCCGACGTGGATATTTCGGCCTGTGTCGCGGTGGTCGCACCCGTGGTGCTGCCCGACGTAATAACCTATGACTTGAACGCCGCGTCCGGCTGGCCGAATGGCCGCGGGTTCGACGACCCGGTGGTTGACCGTTTGCTGGCCGCAGCGTTGCTCCGAATTTCCGGTGCCGCGCCGCCGCATACCATCAACACCCTGGTCGGCGTGATTAACCCGACTCGTGACGAAGCAGGCACGCCCTTACCGGCGACGTTTCCGCATCTGCGCCCGGCACAGCCTTGATGGGTTTTAACAGGTGATCCGGCCCTACGCGTATTTTGCCCTGGGCCGGGTTTTTTTTTGCCTGGTTTTTCTGCTGCCCGCGTGCGGCCCGGTAAAAGCACCTGCGCCGCCTGCGGGTAAAACCGCCGCCGCGCCGGTAAAGCCAAGCTATGCAGCCGAAGCCGAAAAGCTCAACGCCGGCATCGAACACGGCTTAACGCTCATCGGCAAACAGCCGGGCGACACGCTGCTGCCGCTGCAAGTTGTCTCGCTGTATCAAGAGCGCGCACGGCTGACGGGCAACTACGGCGATTATGCCAAAGCCGAGGCGCTGTTGGCAGGCTTGCCTGGCAAGGCTGCCGCGTCTGCCTGCCTCACACAGGCGCGCCTGCATTACACCCTCCATCGCATCAAGGCAGCGAGCGCCGCGCTGGATGCCTGCCCGGCGAACGCCGAAGCCGTTGAAGTGGCGGCCCTGCGCGCGGACATTGCGCTCTACACCGGCCGTTACCGCGAGGCGGAAGACGCCTATCGCGCGCTGGTCAATGGCGTTGGCACATCCACGAGCTATGTGCGGCTGGGCCTGATGAAGAAATGGCTGGGGTCGCCGGGCGAGGCCGCAGCACTCATTGAAGCCGCCGAGAAGCGCTATCACGCCGGTGCGCCGGTGATGCTGGCGTGGCTTAAGTTGCAGCGCGGCCTGATCGCGCTGGATAGGGGCAGGCTGGACGAAGCGCTGGCCCTCTACCGGCTGGCGTCGGACGCGCTTGACGGCTGGTGGCTGATCGACGAACACATCGCCGAGGTGTTGCACCTCACCGGCAAAACACAGGAAGCGCGCAAGCTGTACGAAGACATTGTCGCCCGCACCGGCAACCCCGAATTCATGGACGCGCTGGCAGCCATCGAACGCGAGGCGGGCCGCGCCGATGCGGCAAAAAAACTGACGCAGCAAGCACGAGCGATTTACGAAAAACGCCTCGCGGCGTTCCCCGAAGCGGCCGCGGGCCACGCGCTGGATCACTTTTTGCAGGATGCCGCCGATGCGAAAATGGCCCTCACGCTGGCGCAGCAAAATTTCGCTACGCGCTCCTACGGCGAATCCGCCATTGCATTGGCCAAAGCGTGGATGCTGAATGGCAAAGCCGACCGCGCCGTGCCGCTGATCGAGGCGCAACTCACCAAGGGCTGGGACAGCGCCGAAGCCTACTGGATACTGGCCGAAGCGTTGACCCAGTCCGGTGAGAAACAAAAGGCGGAGCAGGCGAAGGCCGAGGCTTTACGCAGAAATCCGCACAGCGAGAAAATGTACGCGTATATGCCTGTGCGCTAAGTGCGCGGCCCTATTGTGCGACCTGCTATGCCGCAGACTTGCCCAAGGGCTTGCGTGTAAACCGCAACATCAGCCGCAACAATTCATCCCAAACATCGCCCTTGGCCAGCCCCTTGACCATGCGGTCGATGGCGGCGGCATGGCGCAGGCCCTGTGTGACCTGGGCTGCTGTGAAGCGGCGCACATTTTGTTGCATCAGATTTTGATGGGCCGCGCCCCATACGCGGGCGTCGCGCATCACCTGCGTGAGCGGGCGGCCGGACGTTGCGGCATCCAGCACGCGGCCGATGGCGCGAATTTCCTCGGCCACCGCCCACAGCGCCATCGGCGGCGCGGCACCTTCACCTTGCAGGCCTTCGAGCATGCGGGTGAGGCGCACGGCGTCGCCTTCGAGCAGGGTTTCGCCGAGGTTGAATACGTCGTAGCGCGCGACATCCAGCACGGCTTCGCGTATCTGCTCGAAGCTGATCGCGCCGGGCGGAAACAGCAATGCGAGTTTTTGCACTTCCTGAAACGCCGCCATCAGATTGCCTTCGACTTTGTCGCTGATGAAGGCCAGCGCTTCGGTATCCGCCGTTTGCCCCTGTGCGTTCAACCGTGCGGCCAACCATTGCGGCAGCGCCTTGCGCGAGACAGCCTTTGATTCCACCGTGATGCCGCTGCGATCCAGCGCTTCAAACCACGCGGCTTTTTGCGCGCGCCAGTCGAGTTCGGGCAGATAAATCAGCGTCACGGTATCCGGCGGCAGGTGGGCGCAAAACGCCTGCAGCGCTGCCGCGCCTTCGACGCCGGGCTTGCCGTTAGGGATGCGGATTTCCAGCAGCTTGAGTGAGGCGAACAGCGATTGTGAACTGGCTGCCATCGCCAGTTGCGACCATTTGAAGCCAGATTCGGCGGTCAGCACTTCGCGCTCAGCATAGCCATCGGCACGTGCCTTGGCGCGGATGCGGTCGGTGGCTTCGAGCGAGAGCAAGGGCTCGTCGCCGAACACGGTGTAGAGCGGCCTTAACTCGCGGGCGAGTTGCTGCGCCAGTTGCTCAGTGGAAATGCGCACCGGAGGGAATGACTACCGCGCCGCCGTGGTTTGCGGCACGGCCTGCAACTGCCGCAACAACTGGCTCACCGCATCGGATTGCATGTCGCGGTAAAGCAGCGCTTCCTCGGATTCCTTCGACAGCGTGTCGGCATCGTTGTACGACAGATCGCGGTGCAATTGAATCTGCGTCATCGGGCGCAGATCGCGATTGTCTTTATCCGTCAGGCGATAGGTCATGCGGTAGCGCAGTTGAAACTCGCGCACGCGCCCACCACCGGACAGTGACAGAATGATTTTTTCACGCGTTTCGGTGACCAGATGCAGCGTGGCCGCCGCTTCCTTGGGGTTGTCGATGATGCGCGTTTTGCTGCCGGCGGTGATCGAACGGCGGATTTCGTTGGCGACTGCAGACGAGTTCGGTGCCGCCACGTGCAACGTGTCGTAGGGCAGATTGGCAGTGCCGCGCAACTGGAAGCCGCAGCCGTTGAGCAGCAGCGCCAGCGTGGCGAGAGATAACAACTGTAGCGTGCGGTTCATGGCAGCTATTCTATGTGACGTGGCGGCGCGGCGCAGGGTTTGGTGTAACTAGTTGTTTTTATTGATTATTTTATACAACCACATTCACCAGCCGGCCCGCCACCACCACCACTTTTTTCACCGGCTTGCCGCCCAGCGCTTGCTCGATTTGCGCATCGGCGAGCGTGATCGCTTCGACCGCCTTGGCGTCGGCCTCGCGCGGCACACGCACACTGCCGCGTTTTTTGCCGTTGATCTGCACCACCAGTTCGATTTCGTCCTGCGTCAGCGCGGCGGCGTCGGGCTCGGGCCACGGCGCGTGGAGGATATCTTCGCCGTAGCCGATGTCACGCCAGAGCTGGTGCGTGATGTGCGGCGTCATCGGCGACAGCAAACGCAGCAGCAGCGATAAACCTTCGCGCACCACCGCCTGCTTCACCGCGGCATCGGCATTGTTTTTCTGCGCAGCCTCAAGGGCGTTCAACATTTTCATGCCGGCGGAAGCGACGGTGTTGAACTGATGGCGCGCGATGTCGTAGTTGGCCTGCTTTAACACCGCGTGAATTTCACGCCGGTTGTCGGCAAGATCGGCGGGGATTTTCGCGCCGTCGAGCTTGATCGTCAGCGGCGTGCTGTTCTGTGCGAAATCGTAACCGAAGGTCCACAAGCGCCGCAAAAAGCGCGCTGACCCATCAACGCCGCTGTCCGACCACTCGAGCGTTTGCTCCGGCGGCGAGGTGAACATCATGAAAAAGCGCGCGATGTCGGCACCGTATTCTTCCATTAACGCCTGCGGATCAACACCGTTGTTCTTGGATTTCGACATGGTGCCGATGCCGCTGGATTCCACCGGCTGCCCGTCGCTGCGCAGCACTGCACCGGTGCGGTTGCCTTTGTCGTCGGTCTGGATTTCGACATCCATCGGGTTGTAATACGTGATGCGTCCGCTACCACTTGCAAGCCCCGCATCAGCAGGGCGCTCGACGTTCCCCTCGCCCATCGGGAGAGGGGCTAGGGGTGAGGGAAGGGGTGCGGGCTTACGAAAAAATATCTCGTTCAACACCATGCCCTGCGTGAGCAGCCGCGAGAACGGTTCGTCCATTTTGACGAGACCCAGATCACGCATCACCTTGGTCCAGAAGCGCGAATACAGCAGATGCAAAATCGCGTGTTCAATGCCGCCGATGTATTGATCCACCGGCAGCCAGTAATTCACATTTTTGTCGGCCATGCCACCGGCGCGGTCGGTGCAGGCGAAGTGCGTGTAGTACCACGACGAATCGACGAAGGTGTCCATGGTGTCGGTTTCGCGCTTCGCCGGCTGGCCGCATTTCGGGCACGCCACGTTGACGAAATCGGCGCGCTTGGCGAGCGGATTACCCGAGCCATCGGGCACGCAATCTTCGGGCAGCACCACCGGCAAATCTTTATCGGGCACCGGAACATCACCACAGGCGGCGCAGTGGATGAGCGGAATCGGCGTGCCCCAATAACGCTGGCGCGACACGCCCCAATCGCGCAGACGGTAGAGCGTTTGCTTTTCGCCGAGGCCCTTGGCAGCCAGGTCGGCGGCTATCGCGTCCACGGCGGCGGTATGCGCTAAGTTATTGTATTTATTGGAGTTTTTGCAAACCCCGTGTTCTTTGTCGGCGTACCATTCCTGCCACGCGTCGGTGCTGAAGGGTTTGCCTTCGACATCGATGACGGGTTTGATTGGCAGTCCATACTGCTTGGCGAAATGGAAATCGCGCTCATCATGCGCGGGCACCGCCATCACCGCGCCTTCGCCGTAACTCATCAACACGTAATTGCCGACCCACACTTCGGTTTTTTCGCCGGTGAGCGGATGCTCGACAAAAATACCGGTGGGCATACCCTTTTTATCCATGGTCGCCATATCGGCTTCCATCACGCTGCCACGCTTGCATTCGTCGATGAAGGCAGCGAGCTTCGCGTTGCTTTTCGCGGCGTGGGTGGCGAGCGGGTGTTCAGCGGCGACGGCGACGAAAGTGACGCCCATGATGGTGTCGGCGCGGGTGGTGAAGACCCATAGGAGGCCACGCGTACCTGTGTTTTGTCCCCCTCGCCCTCCGGGACCAGGGCACACTGGAAGCGGAGCAGAGGGGTTAGGGGTGAGGGGGGTTGTTGAGTCACCGCCAGCACGGCTGTTTCCCTCACCCCCGGCCCCTCCCCCGGGGGGTGAGGGGGGAAGTTCGTAAGGAAACGCAAACCGCACACCATACGATTTGCCGATCCAATTCGCCTGCATGGTACGCACACGCTCGGGCCAATCCGGCAGCTTGTCGAGCGAACTCAACAACTCATTGGCAAATTTGGTGATGGCGAGGTAGTAGCCGGGAATCTCGCGCTTTTCCACCACGGCACCCGTGCGCCAGCCGCGTCCGTCGATCACTTGCTCGTTGGCGAGCACGGTTTGATCGACCGGATCCCAGTTCACCACCTGCGTCTTTTTGTAGGCGATGCCTTTTTCCAGCATGCGCAAAAACAGCCACTGGTTCCAGCGGTAGTAATCCGGTTTGCAGGTGGCGAGTTCGCGGCTCCAGTCGATGCCGAAGCCCAACGACTGCAACTGCTTTTTCATGTAGGCGATGTTGTCGTAGGTCCACTGTGCCGGTGGCACGCCGTTGGCCATGGCCGCGTTTTCGGCGGGCAGGCCGAAGGCATCCCAGCCCATCGGCTGCATCACGTTGTAGCCCTTCATGCGGTGATAACGCGTGAGCACGTCGCCGATGGTGTAGTTGCGCACGTGGCCCATGTGCAGCTTGCCCGACGGGTACGGAAACATCGACAGGCAGTAATATTTGGGCTTGTCGGCGACTTCAACGGCGCGGAACGCCTGGGTGGATTCCCAATGCGCTTGCGCGTCGCGCTCGATGACTGAAGGATTGTATTTTTGCTGCATGGCGCGGGGGTTTTCTGAGTCGCTGAGTCGTATAAAGTGACAGTGATTATACCTGCTGCTGTCAGAGGACGAAGGGTACGATCACGTATAATCAGCGCCAATTTCCCTGTGATACTTGATGACACCTGCCTTTCTCGATGGTCTGAACCCACCCCAGCTTGAAGCGGTGACGCTGCCGCATCAAAGCGCGCTCATTTTGGCCGGCGCGGGCAGCGGTAAAACCCGCGTGCTCACCACGCGCATCGTTTGGCTGATACAAACCGGGCAGATCAGCCCGCACGGCTTGCTGGGCGTCACCTTCACCAATAAAGCGGCCAAGGAAATGCTCACGCGCATTTCCGCCATGTTGCCGATCAACACCCGCGGTATGTGGGTGGGCACCTTTCACGGCCTGTGCAATCGCATGCTGCGCACGCATTACCGCGAGGCCGGGCTACCGCAACTGTTTCAGATCCTCGATAGCCAGGATCAACTGGCGTTGATCAAACGCCTGCTGAAGCAGATGAATGTCGACGACGAGCGTTTTCCCCCGCGGCAGGTGCAGTGGTTCATCAACGCCGCCAAGGAGGAAGGCAAGCGCGCGAAGGATGTGGACGTGCACGACGAATTTTCGCGCCGTACCAATGAGATTTACGCCGCCTACGAGTCGCAATGCCAGCGCGAAGGCGTGGTGGATTTTGCCGAGCTGCTGCTGCGTTCGTTTGAAATGCTCACCCGCAACGATCCGCTGCGCGAGCATTATCAGAATCGATTCAGGCACCTGCTGGTGGACGAGTTTCAGGACACCAATCGGCTGCAATACCGCTGGTTGAAGCAGCTATCCGGCACGGAAAGCTGCATGTTCGCGGTGGGCGACGACGATCAAAGCATCTACGGCTTTCGCGGCGCCACCACGGAAAACATGCATCACTTCGAGCGCGATTTCGCGGTCGAAAAAGTGATCAAGCTCGAACAGAATTACCGTTCGCACGGCAACATTCTGGATGCGGCCAATGCTTTGATTGAGCACAACCGGCGGCGCCTGGGCAAAAATCTGTGGACCTCGGAGGGTAAGGGCGAACCGCTGCGCGTGTATGAAGCCGCCAGCGATCTGGAAGAAGCTGCCTTCATCGTCGAGGAAGTCAAAGCGCTGCGTAACGATGGCGTGCGGCTGGGCGATATCGCGGTGCTGTATCGATCGAACGCGCAATCGCGAGTGATCGAGCATGCCCTCTTCAATGCCTCGGTGCCGTATCGCGTGTATGGCGGCCTGCGGTTTTTTGAGCGGCAGGAAATCAAGCACGCGCTCGCCTATCTGCGCTTGATGGCGCAGCAGGATGATGACGGCGCTTTTTTACGCGTGGTGAATTTCCCCACGCGCGGCATCGGTGCACGCAGTCTGGAGCAGGTGCAGTCGCTGGCGCAACAGCGTGGCATCAGCCTGTGGGCGGCGGCATGCGCCAATACTCTGTCGGGCAAGGCGGCGTCGAGCATCGGCGCTTTTGTGCGGCTGATCGAGCAAATGCGCGCCGCCACGCAAGGCCTGCCGCTGCCGGGAATCATCGAACACATGATCGAGGCGAGCGGCCTCACCACGCATTATCAGAATGAAAAAGAAGGCGCCGACCGGCTGGAAAATCTGGGCGAACTGGTGAATGCCGCCGCCGCTTTTGTGACGGAGGCCGATGTGTGGGTCGTCGGTGATGTACCGGAAGCGCCGCCGGATGCCAATGTCGCCATGCAAAGCGGCGCGGCGTACGAAGCCCATACACCCGATGAAGCCGACGTGCTGTCGTCCTTTCTCGCGCATGCCGCGCTGGAGTCGGGCGAGCATCAGGCGTTGCCGGGTGCCGAAGCCTTGCAGATGATGACAGTGCATTCGGCCAAGGGGCTGGAGTTTCACGCGGTGTTCATCAGCGGCATGGAGGAGGGGCTGTTCCCGCACGATAACAGCATTAAGGATACGGCAAACGATGGCGGCGTCGAGGAAGAGCGCCGCTTGATGTATGTGGCGCTCACGCGCGCGCGGCGGCGGTTGTATCTGTCGCTGGCGCAAAGCCGCATGTTGCACGGGCAGACGCGCTACAACGTGCCGTCGCGCTTTTTTAATGAACTCCCCGAAGCGCTGCTACGGCGTATCAACGCGCGGCCACGGTATCAGGACACCAGCGTTCGCGGCAGCACCGCGAGCAGCGCTCAATCCTCAATGCCCTGGCGCATAGGGCAGAGCGTGGTGCACGCAAAATTCGGTGCCGGTGTGATCGTCAGTGCCGAAGGGCGCGGGCCGGAGGCGCGCGTGCAGGTGAATTTTCGCAGCAACGGCCTGAAGTGGCTGATGCTGGAATACGCCCATCTGGCACCGGCGTAGGCTGCCGCCGACGCCAGGACATTGCTACGTTGGGGTGTCGGCGGCGGGCGGGGCCTCCACCGCGACAAAAATATCCTTGTAGCTGGCGTAGATCGACGGAATCACCACCGGTGCCAGCAGCCACATGCCCAGATCGAGTATGCGCGTGGCGAGACTCACCGGCGTGACCACCATCAGCGCCAGAAACCCGACCAAGCCGTATAACAAAAACGGCAGCAGGTTTTGCAGGCAGGCCTTGAGGCTAAACAGCATGGCTGGCAGCGGTTTCATGTCGTGCAGGTAGACCAGCAGCGGGCTGAACCAGCAGGCCATCAACAGCGGCATCGACAGCGCCCAACCCACCAGCACCGACAGCGTTGCCTGCGAAATCGCTTCGCGGATGTGATGGACGTTCTCCGGCGTGGCCTTTTGTTCGGCGGTGAATTTCAGCACCTGCATTAGAGACTCGCCGCCGATTTTTACAATAATCAATAAAATCAATAAGTTACCGATAAGGTAAATCGCGCCCAGCACGGCCAGCGCTGCGGTGTTACGGACAAAGCCGCTGAGCAGATAGGTTGGTTTTAACGGCTGCCCCATGTCCACCGCGCGGCAGCCTTCCATCAAGCCCACCAGCACGATGGGCATCGCCAGGATGGCAATAACGCCGATGAACGGAATCAGCAGAATGATTTTGAACGCGGCGAACAAGGTCGCCGTGATCATCAGCCACATGGCCGCGCTTTTTTTGAACAGCGCAAAGCCTTCGCCTATCCACCGCACGCCCCGATACGCCGCAACCGGCCGAGATTGCACCATGAAATTTTCCCGAATTTAGAGTGCAGGCAACATTATAGGCACTGCGCTGCCGGCAGCAATGGCGGTAGCTCGTGTTCGTGCGAGATATGCGCGCGCAGCAGCCGCTGAAAATGCCGCGGATCCTTGGCGTGCGTGAGCTCGCCCGCACGCGGCAAATGGTAGTCATACAGGCGCGACACCCAGAAGCGCAGCGCCCCCGCACGCAACAGCGCTGGCCACGCCTCGCGTTCGGCGGCGGAAAACGGCCGCGCCGCGTGGTAGCCCGCGAGCAATGCGGCGCTGCGCGCGGGATCAAGACGATAGTCATCTTGCAGGCACCAGTCGTTCACCGTGATCGCCACGTCGTAGAGCAAGGTGCCGGTGCAGGCAAAATAAAAGTCGATGACGCCTGACACAATATCCTTATAAAACAATATGTTATCGCGGAACAAATCGGCGTGGATCGCGCCCTGCGGCAGGTTGCTGGTGCGCCGCGTGTCCTGCCAGGCGACTTCCGCGCGCAACAGTGCGGCGTCGTCCGCATCGAGATGCGGCAGGATGGCGGGCATCGCCGCGCGCCACCAGTTCGCGCCGCGCGGGTTTTCCATCTGCGCGCCATAGCGTTGTCCCGTGACGTGTATCTGCGCCAGCACCGCGCCGACTTTGGCGCAATCGCCCACCGTGGGGTGGGTGAGGTCTTTGCCGTCGAGCCGCGTGACCAAACTCGCCGGCTTGCCGTTGAGTTCGCCGAGATAGTCGCCGACGCGATTGGCAATGGGGGCTGGGCACAGCACGCCCGCCCGCGCCAGATGCGCCATCAGATTCAGATAAAACGGCAACTCGCGCGCGGTGAGTTTCTCGAACAGCGTCAGCACGTAGCGCCCGCGCGTGGTGGTGACGAAGTAATTGGTGTTTTCGATGCCGGCGGCGATGCCTTTGAGCTCGATTAGCGTGCCGAGATCGTAGTGGGTCAGCCAGCTTTCAAGCTGGCTCGCGGTGACGGTGGTGAAGACTGACATCGTGCAAGCGTACCGTGTTTAGCGTCCGGCGTACAGACGGCGAAAATACCCATACTGTCATTCCCGCGAACGCGAGAATCCATGCGGTGTGCCCTATGGCACTGTGTTAGGGCTTCCCGCGTGCGCGGGAATGACAGTGCGAAGGCTTTAACTTTGCGGCGAGCACAGCAAAGACACGCCGCGTTAAAAGCTGTGGATCACCCACATCGGCGGACGCAGCCCGGTGTCGTGCGAGTTCTGCCGCGCGAACGAACCGTTGCCGGTGTGATCGACCAGGTAATACGGCGCGCTGCCGCCGACGGGCGTGACTTTCATCATGTAAAGACGACCACCGAGACGGTATTCCTCCACCGTTTCTTCGCCGCGCCTGACCGTGGTGACATGCGGCTCCAGTGCGCTGTCGAGCTCGAAGCCCTTGGGCGGCGGGGGCGGCTCCGGCACCGGTTGCAGATTGGGCGGGCGTTCGCGCGTTTGCGCGGCGGCGGGCAGCACGCTGGCGATCGCGGCGACGATCAGCAGGCCGGTGGCGGCAAGGGTGGGCAGGGTGGAGAGGATAGGCAGGGTAGAGATTAGGGCACGCATAATGTATTCTCGGTGTTCTCTTTTCACGCTGAATTATGTGCTTTTCGCGGGCTTTTTGAAAGCGCGCAACAGCGGCACCGACATCCATAAACTGCGGATGCTACTCTGGAAATCAAGTTGACTATGAACACCCTGTTGCTGGTTGATGGCTCGTCGTATCTGTATCGCGCGTTTCACGCCATGCCCGATCTGCGCAACAAACGCGGCGAACCGACCGGCGCGATTTACGGCGTGCTCAACATGCTGCGGCGGCTGCACAAAGATTATCCCTCGGCGCTGTCGGCGTGCGTGTTCGACGCCAAGGGCAAAACCTTCCGCGACGATGTGTATCCCGAATACAAGGCGAATCGCCCGTCGATGCCCGATGATCTGGCGCAGCAGATCGCGCCGCTGCACGAAGCCATCGCCGCGATGGGTTGGCCGATACTGATCGTCGATGGGGTTGAGGCCGACGACGTGATCGGCACGCTCGCGCGCGACGCCGAGCAGGCGGGCATGCAGGTGGTGATTTCCACCGGCGACAAGGACATCACGCAACTGGTGACCAAACACATCACGCTGGTCAACACCATGACCAACGAATTGCTCGACGAAGCCGGCGTGGAAAAAAAATTCGGCGTCCGGCCTGAGCGCATCATCGATTACCTCACGCTGGTCGGTGATGCGGTGGACAACGTGCCCGGCGTGGCGAAGGTCGGACCGAAGACGGCGGTGAAATGGCTCACCCAATACGGCACGCTGGATAACGTGGTGGCGCACGCGGGCGAGATTGCTGGCGTGGTCGGTGAAAATTTACGCAAGACGCTGGATTGGCTGCCCACCGCGCGCGGGCTGCTCACCATCAAATGCGACGTGCCGCTGCCGGTCAAGCTCGATGCGTTGGGTTTGCAGCCGCAGGATTTGTCCAAGCTCGATGCGCTGTTCGAGCGCTTTGATTTCAAATCCTGGCGCAAAGAGTTGCAGGATTCAGGTTCGAGGCCTGAGGATCAAGTCGACGTCCCCGTGGTGCGTGAAGCTGCCGCAGTTGCCGTACCGGCCGCGCCCACGGAAAAGCACTACGAAACCGTCAGCACCGAAGCCCAACTCGACGCATGGCTGGGCAAAATTCGCGCGGCAGAACTCACGGCGGTGGATACCGAAACCACCAGCCTCGATCCGTTCAAGGCGCGGCTGGTCGGCATTTCGCTGTGCGTGGAAGCGGGCACGGCGGCCTATATCCCCGTGGGTCATCAATATCCCGGCGCGGGCGATCAACTACCGCTTGATCACGTGCTGGCGAAATTAAAGCCGTGGCTCGAAGACGAAAACGCGGGGAAGCTCGGCCAGCACATCAAATACGACACGCATGTGTTTGCCAACCACGGCGTCAATTTGCGTGGTGCCGTGCACGACACGCTGCTGCAATCCTACGTGCTCGAAAGTCACAAGCCGCACGACATGGACGATTTGGCGCAAAGACATTTATCAATAAAAACAATTACTTATAATGAGGTCACTGGCAAGGGTGCGGGGCGCATCGGCTTTGAGCAGGTGTCGATAGAACGTGCCACCGACTATGCGGCGGAGGATGCCGACATCACGCTGCGCCTGCATCAAACGCTCTACCCGCAAGTCGCCGCCGATGAAAAGCTGCTGCACGTGTATCGCGATATCGAAATGCCGGTGATGCCGGTGCTGCAATCGATCGAGCGTAACGGCGTGTTGCTCGACGTGAAACTGCTGGCGGAACTATCCGCCGAGTTCGGCGCAAAAATGATTGCCGCTGAAGCAAAGGCGCACGAACAAGCCGGGCAACCGTTTAACCTGAGTTCGCCCAAGCAGATACAGGAAATTCTCTTCAACAAGCAGGGCTTAAAGCCGGTGAAAAAAACGCCCACCGGCCAGCCGTCTACCGACGAAGATTCGCTGGAGCAACTGGCGCTCGATCATCCGCTGCCCAAGCTCATCCTCGAATATCGCGGTCTGGCGAAACTGAAATCAACGTATAGCGACAAACTGCCCAGCATGATCAACCCTGGCACCGGGCGCGTGCACACCAACTACGGGCAGGCAATTGCCATCACCGGGCGCTTGTCGAGCAACGATCCGAATCTGCAAAATATTCCGATCCGCACCGCCGAGGGCCGCCGCATCCGTGAAGCGTTCATCGCACCGCCGGATTGCTTCATCATGTCCGCCGACTATTCGCAGATCGAACTGCGCATCATGGCGCACATCTCGCGAGATGAAAGTCTGCTCAAGGCGTTCGCGGCTGGCGAAGACATCCACCGCGCCACGGCCGCCGAGATTTTTGGCGGCACCCCGGCAGAGGTCGATGGCGAGCAGCGCCGCTACGCCAAGGTGATCAACTTCGGCCTGATCTACGGCATGTCCGCCTTCGGTCTTGCAAGACAACTGGGTCTCGAACGCAGCGCCGCGCAGCAATACATGGAGCGTTACTTCGCGCGCTACCCCGGCGTCGATGCCTACATGAAAGACACCCGCGAGCAGGCGCGCAACCAGGGCTACGTCGAAACCGTTTTCGGGCGCCGCCTGTGGCTGCCTGAAATCAAAAGCTCAAATCAGGCCCGCCGCCAGGGGGCTGAGCGCGCCGCCATCAACGCACCCATGCAAGGCACCGCCGCCGATCTCATCAAAATGGCGATGATGGCCGTCGATCAATGGCTCACCCGCGAAAAACTCGCCACCAAACTCATCATGCAGGTGCATGACGAATTGGTGCTGGAAGTGCCGTTGGCTGAACGCGATTTGGTTCGGCGGGAGTTGCCGGGCTTGATGAATGGCGTGGCGAAGCTGGCGGTGCCGTTGTTGGTGGAATTGGGTGAGGGGGGGAATTGGGATAAGGCGCATTAGGGTTTCGGCTGGTGATTTTCGTAACTGTTTTATCCGTGTCGAAAATGGTGAAAATCTTTCAACTGTTTGTTTTTGTAGAAATATATTCGAACTTCAGTTGGGATGTTATCCGTCACGTCGGGTTGTTAACCGGCGATTTTGGTGATTAAAACAAGTTAGCCGCCACATATGGATCAGCTCGCTTTCCTCCAGCAGCTAGGCAATTTCGCGCTCATGCTGACGTTCAGGGTCTTAGCCCGAATGTTGCACAAACAATCGGATCTCAAGCATTTGACGGAATGTGGAATTGAAATCACAGCATTTCAGAACGACAAG
>CAMBGJ010000099.1 GCA_945865805.1 Bordetella parapertussis | reverse complement strand
GGGCGTACTTGGAGTTCCGATAGAACTTCTCTGGTAAATTCAGCCGCTTCCATTCCGCGATTTATACCGGGAAAAGTCGGCGGTGTCCAGCATTAAGTAATAACTCTTTGGTTACGCTTGGTATTATTCGGAGAACGATTTAGCCGTGGGGAAACCACTGTGGCGTTGGCGTTGCCGCGTTGAATCCGGTAAAATGCATGCTTTACAGGCGCGTAGCTCAGCTGGTTAGAGCACCACCTTGACATGGTGGGGGTCGTTGGTTCGAGTCCAATCGCGCCTACCAACACCGCACGGGGCGTTAGGCATACACATTTGCCTGACGCCCTTTTTGTTTGCGGATTGGATTCGCGGCGTGGCCTTTGCGCCTTTGTGCGCTGTTGTTAGAATCGGCGGCGGACAACCACGGATACGCCGATGATCTACTGTGTCGAACTCGCCTTTTCCCAGCCCGAACGCGAAGCGGAATGGAATGAGTGGTACTCCACGCATCTGGATGTGCTGCTGTCGGTGCCAGGTTTTTCCACCGCGCAGCGCTTCGTAAGCACCGCACCGTGCCGCGCGCCTTATCTGGCGGCCTACAGCGTGACTTCCGGCAGCGTGTTTGAGAGCGCGCCTTATCGGCAGCGCGGCGGACGCGGTTCGCCGGGAGCGTGGGTGCCGTTGATGATCAACTGGGATCGTAATCTGTTCGACGGCTTGGCGCAGATGCCGGATGTACAGCCACACGAATATCTGCTGGTGGTCGATGGCACACCGGGTGACATCGCGAAGTTTCCGAAAGCGCTGCAAATGCTGGCCTGCGTGGGGCTGGATTGCACGGTGCCAAGCCGGGGTGTGACGGTGCTTTCCGCCGCTGAGTATGCGGCGTTGGCACCGCAGGCGAATGCCAGCCTGCGCTTTTATAAAACCCTTACCCCGCAGTTGCGCGCGGCGGCGTGACGCGGTTAAGCGGATAACAGACCCGTCATGTTCCCGTTGTTGACCCGCCACAATCCACGGCAGGCGAACGCGTTTTATGCCGCTGGCCACTGGCGCGACGATACTTTGTACGGGCTGCTGCGTCAGCATGCCGAGACGCGGCCAAACCGCTACGCCTTGCGCGATAGCGCGCGTCGGCTTACCTGGCGTGAGCTGGCGGATTGGGTGGATGTGGTGGCGCTGGATTTGCACCAGGCGGGATTGTCGCCCGGCGACCGCGTATCCGTGTGGCTGCCGAATCGGGCGGAAACCATCGCGGTGACGCTGGCGTGTTCACGCATGGGTTATGTGTGTAATCCATCGTTGCATCAAACCTATACCGTGGCCGAAGTGTGCGGGCTGCTTGAGCGCATACAAAGCCGTATCTTGATTGCACAGCAGGGCTTCGGTGCCGATGCCGCGCGCAGCAAGGTGGGCGACGTGTTTGATGCGGCGAACCAGGTGCCGTCAATACGGCGCGTTTATCGCGTGCCGCCGGTGGCCGAGGCAGGCACGCCGCGTTGCGCAGGCGGCGCACCGTCGTTGCCGCCAGCGGTGAGTGACGCCGACAAAATCGTTCTGCTGGCGTTTACCTCCGGCACCACCGGCGAGCCCAAGGGCGTGATGCATTCCGACAACACGCTGCTCGCCAACGCGCGGGCGATGGCGCGCGACTGGCGGCATCACGAAGATATTGTGTTGTTCAGCATGAGTCCGTTGACGCACGCCATTGGCACCATCGCCATGGCGCAATCGCTGGTGTCGGGTTTTGAATTGGTGGTTAACGATATACCGCCGGGCTTGAAGCCGCTGGATTGGATCGTCGAAACCGGTGCGAATTACGTGATGGGTGTACCCACGCATGCGATTGATCTGCTCGCGGAATTACGTCGGCGCGGCGGCGGTGTACTCGGCGCGAAACTCGGTGAAGTGAAAATTTTCTACATGGGTGGGTCGGCGATTCCGCGCGAGACGGTGCGTGAGTTGCGCGCGATGAACATCCTGCCGCAAAACGTCTACGGCATGACGGAAAACGGCGCGCATCAATACACGCTACCGAACGACGATGCGCAAACCATCGAGGAAACCTGCGGCGCAGCGTGCCCCGGCTACGAGGTAAAAATCTGGCATCCCGATAACGTGGATGAAGAACGCGCGGTGGGCGAGGTGGGTGAAATCGGCAGCCGAGGTGCGTGCCTGATGCTCGGCTACTTTGACGATCAGACGGCGACGGAAGACGCGTTTAACAGCCACGGCTGGTTCATGAGTGGCGATCTGGGCAGTCTGGATGCCGCAGGCAGGCTGCGCGTGGTGGGCCGCAAGAAGGACATCATTATTCGCGGCGGCCGCAATATTCATCCGACGAAAATTGAGGATCATGCGCGCAGCCATCCGGCGGTGCAGAAGGCCGCCGCGTTTGCGGTGGCCGACACGCGGCTCGGCGAGAAAGTGTGTCTGGCGGTGGTGCTCAACGATGGGCTGCAGGTCGAGCCGCTTGATCTGCTGGCGCATCTGGCCGCGTGCGGCTTGTCGAAATATGACATGCCCGAGTACACCATCGCGCTGGCGGCGTTGCCGCTAACCGCCAGCGGAAAAATACTCAAGCGCGAACTGGTCGAGCAGGTCAAACGTGGCGACATTTTTCCGCAGCCGGTGCGCTGGCAAGCCGGTTAATCGAGGGTTTGAGCTAAGTATCTGTTTTATATGATAAAAATAAATGTCTTGTTCGTGTGCATGGGCAACATCTGCCGTTCGCCGACCGCCGAAGCGGTGTTCAGGTATTACGTGGCGGCGGCGGGTTTGTCGCGGCATATCACCGCCGATTCCGCCGGCACGCACGCCTATCACATCGGCAACGCACCCGACCTACGCTCCCAGCGGCACGCGGAAAGGCGTGGATTCGATCTGAGTGCATTGCGTGCACGTCAGGTCGCAGCGGCGGACTATGAGCGCTTCGACTATGTGCTGGCGATGGATGCGGACAACCTTGAGCTGCTCGCGCGCGATTGTCCACCGGCACACGCGGCTAAGCTTGCGCTATTCATGCGTTACGGCGAACAAGGTGAAGCCCAAGGCGTGCCCGATCCGTATAACGGCGGCACGCCAGGTTTCGAACAGGTGCTCGATATGGTGGAGGATGCGGCGCAGGGTTTACTGCGCCACATCCGCGAGCGGTACTCGCTGTAGCTTCTATCGTTCTAGGGCTGAGGCGGCTGTGTGGGCCGCCCGGTTTCCACCTGCATCAGTGGTTCGCTGGCCACTGGCGGCAACACCGGACGCGTGCGGCGCGGTCGCGGTGCGTCCGCTAGTGCCGCAGCCGTTTGTTGATCAGGCTGTGTTTTATCCGGCGCGGTTTCAATTTGCGTCAGTCCGCTCGACCAATCCAGTTTGAGCGGTTGCGGCGGCACGATGTGCGGTGCGCTGGGCTGTGACGGCGCTGCTGCCGGGGTTACGACAGGTGGCATAGCCGCAGGAACCACAGCAACAGCGGCGGGTGCTACGGTAGCAGGTGCCGGTTCGGGCGTTGCCACTGCTGCTGGTGCCACTGCTGTAGGTGCCACTGCTACGGCCGGTACCGCAAGCGCTACCGCAGCGGCGACTGCTACTGGTGCAGGCGCAGCTTCCAACACAGTCTGTAGCGGTGTTGCCGCTTGCGCCATGGGCGGCATCGGAACGGCCGGCGTTTCGGGGGTGACGGCTGTGGGACTGGTGCCTGCTTCGGCGGCGGCATCCAGCGATTCGCCAAAACCGGTGCGCGGACGCGGTACAAACGGCGTGCGCGGATAACGATAACGGCGGCCTTCGACCTGCGGCTCAAGACGCGGTTCGCGTGGCGTTGACTCACCTGCTACGCCATCTGCGGCTTGCGACAGGTTATCGCCTTCCTGCGATTGCCCTGCTTGCTCACCACGTTCGCCGCGCTCACCACCTCGGCCACGTCCGCGGCGACGGCCACGACCACGGCCTTCGCCGTTGCCGCCTGCACCGGCCTGCTCTTGCGCGGGCACGGCGGACAAGGCTGTTGCGGCTGTAGCATCGGTTGCCGCCAACGGGATGGCGGATGACGGTTGTGCTTCATCGCCTTCGCGGCGCGGTTGTTGTTGACGTTGCTGGCTACGCTCGCCACGCTCGGGTCGGTCGTTGTTGCGCGGACGACCGTTGCGATCATTGCGCTCGCCTTCGGGACGTTCGCCGCGCTCGCTACGCTCACCACGTTCGCTGCGGTGGCGATTACGTCCGCCCTCACGTGCGCCATCGCGTCCGCCGTCTCGATCACGACGCGGGCCGCCAGAGCGCGAGGTACGGTCGCGGCGACCGTCGTCACGTTTTTCGCTGCTGGACGAAGCGGCGGCAGTGGCGGCAGCAGCCACGGCAGCAGTGGCCGCTGCAGTTTCAACCGGTTTCTTGCGGAACCAGCCAAATATTTTACCGATGATCGACGGCTGCTCGCTGGTTGCGGCCGCGACGGGCGCGGCAGCAGCAGGCGCGGCGGCCTCCGGGATCGGTGCGGCCGCAGGCGGCCGCTCGGGCGGCAGTATGCCTTTGACGGCGGCTTCGGGACGCGGCGCGGCGGCCTCGGCAGCGTCGGACGATTTCTCCGGCGCTTCCGGCACATTCATCATTTCGTAGCTTGGCGGCAGCGGATCGCTTTGATTCAGATCGTCGTGACGCAGGCGGTTGATGGTGTAGTTCGGCGTGTCCAGATGGGTGTTCGGGATGACCGCGATGGTGACCTGCTGGCGTGTCTCGAGTTGTTGAATATCAAGACGTTTTTCGTTCAGCAGGAAGGTCGCCACGTCCACCGGCACTTGCGCGTGCACGGCACCGGTGTTTTCTTTCATCGACTCTTCCTGCAGGATGCGCAGGATGTGCAACGCGGTGGATTCGGTGCCGCGTATGTGGCCAGTGCCGTGGCAACGCGGGCAGGGCTCGTGGCTGGATTCACCCAGGCTCGGGCGCAGACGCTGGCGCGATAGCTCCATCAGGCCGAAGCGTGAAATCTTGCCCAGTTGCACGCGCGCACGGTCGTAGCGCAGCGAATCACGCAGCTTGTTTTCGACTTCGCGCTGGTTGCGCTGGTTTTCCATGTCGATGAAGTCGATCACCACCAGGCCGCCCAGGTCGCGTAGACGCAACTGGCGTGCCACTTCTTCGGCCGCTTCGAGGTTGGTGCGGTAGGCGGTTTCCTCGATGTCGTGGCCGCGCGTGGCGCGTGCGGAGTTCACGTCCACCGACACCAGCGCTTCGGTATGGTCGATCACGATCGCGCCGCCGGAAGGCAGGTTGACCGAGCGCGAATGCGCGGTCTCGATCTGATGCTCGATCTGGAAGCGCGAAAACAGCGGCACGTCGTCACGATAATGCTTGACCAGGTTGACCTTGGTCGGCATCACCACGGACATGAAGTGCTGGGCTTGTTCATGGATTTCAGCGGTATCGATGAGGATTTCGCCGATTTCGTCGTGGAAATAATCGCGAATTGCGCGTACCACGAGGTTGCTTTCCAGATAAATCAGGAAAGGCGCAGGGTTGCTGCGCTTACCCTTGCCAGTGACGTTGCCTTCGGCATCTTTTTGTTCTTCGTGTTGCGGCTTGGCCGCACCGTCGATGGCTTCCCACAACTTGAGCAGATAGTTCAAATCCCATTTCAATTCCTCGGCTTCGCGGCCGATGGCGGCGGTGCGCGCGATGACGCTCATGCCGTTGGGGATTTCGAGCTGGTCGATCACGTCGCGCAGCTCGCTGCGGTCTTCGCCCTCGATGCGGCGCGAGACGCCACCGCCGCGCGGGTTGTTGGGCATCAGCACCAGGTAGCGACCGGCAAGGCTGACAAAGGTGGTTAACGCCGCACCCTTGTTGCCACGCTCGTCTTTATCCACCTGGACGATGATTTCTTGGCCTTCGCGCAGCGCCTCTTTGATGGTGGCCTTGCCCACATCGACGCCGGGTTTAAAGTAGGCGCGGGTGACTTCCTTGAACGGCAAAAAGCCGTGGCGTTCGGCACCGTAATCGATAAAGGCGGCTTCGAGACTGGGCTCGACGCGGGTAATAATACCCTTATAGATATTGCTCTTTTTTTGTTCTTTGGATGAGGATTCAATGTCGAGGTCCACCAGCTTTTGACCATCGACTATAGCGACGCGCAGCTCTTCGGTCTGCGTCGCGTTAAACAACATGCGTTTCATTTTCTTTTTCTCCCGCGCTCCATGCACCACGGGATGGGCAAAGCCGTTACCCACCGCATTTGCACGCGGCGGGTTTAATCAACTTCAGTCTGTGGCGGTATTCATCATACTGTGCAAGGCTGATTCGAAGTTTTTGGTTTTGCCTGTTGCGGACCCGCTATCCCGATTAAGGAGGGAGGCGTGTCCGTAATATTCAAACGGTGTTTTGAGCGCGAATTACAACTATCGACTACTATCGCTACTTGGCGGTGAGCGACTTTAACCGCTGTTCCGGGTCTGCGGTGGCGTGCGGTGTACCTTACACATACACGCGGTACGGCAGGGCCGGGGGATGTTGCTACGGTAATTGGTGGTAATTGGTACTTCGGTGGATCAGGTGGTTCTACTACTGGCATCATCCCGATTGATCCGTTTGTTACAGGCCAATGAAACAAGTGGTGGCTTCGCACTGTGGAAGCCTGGACCCTGTAAACCTGCGCCTCGATAACGGACCACGCCATGACAGCGTGGTTTCCGTCGAGTCCGCATCGAACACGGGGGTAAACCCGGATGCTGCACTGCGAAATAGTATAATCAAATGAAGCAGTTAAGTAAAGAAACCGTCAACTGGCTGGATATCGGGGTTGAGGAAGAAGGCCAGCGCATCGACAACTACTTGATCCGATGGCTTAAAGGGGTGCCCAAGAGCCACGTATACCGGATTCTACGTAGTGGCGAAGTGCGGGTGAATAAAGGCCGCATCGGGCCGGATTACCGCGTTCAGAGCGGTGACAAGGTGCGGGTGCCGCCGATTCGTACTGCAGCGCCAGCGGCTGCCGGCGCACCAAAATCAGGCGCGCGGGTGAAATTCGACCTACTTTACGAAGACGCCGCTCTGCTGGTGATCAACAAGCCGTCGGGGTTGGCGGTGCATGGCGGCAGTGGCATCAGCCTCGGCGCGATTGAACAATTGCGCGAAGCGCGGCCCGAAGCGAAATTTCTTGAACTGGTGCACCGGCTCGATCGTGATACCTCCGGTGTATTGATGTTCGCCAAAAAGCGCTCCGCGCTGGTCGCGCTGCACGAACAACTGCGCGAAGGTCGCGTGCAAAAAATCTACCTCGCGCTGGTGCGCGGCCACTGGCGTGATGCCAAGCGCGCGGTGAAAGTGCCGCTGCAAAAACATCTGCTGGCCAATGGCGAACGGCGGGTGTCGGTGCACGATGACGGGCAGGCGGCGCATACGATCTTCCGCTTACGGGAATCGTGGCCGCACGCCACGCCACCGTTTAGCCTGCTTGAGGCAGAATTAAAGACCGGCCGCACACATCAGATACGCGTGCATCTGGCGCACCTGGAATTTCCCATCGCGGGCGACGATAAATATGGTGATTTTGCGTTGAATAAAGTGCTTAAAAAACAAATACTTAGACGCATGTTCTTACATGCGTTGCGAGCCGCCATTGCGCATCCCGACAGCGGTGAGGTGTTGCGTTTTGAAGCGCCGTTGCCGACGGAGTTGCAGGCGTTTCTCGATTATCTTAAACAAGCACATGCCCAAACAATTTGACCTGCTGGTATTCGACTGGGACGGCACGCTGATGGATTCCGCAGCGGCGATTACGTCGTCGTTGCGTGCCGCCTGTGCCGATTTGGAGCAGCCGGTGCCAAGCGAAGAACGCGCGCGTTATGTGATCGGCCTGGGTTTGACCGACGCGTTGAAATACGTGTTGCCGGATTTTCCGCAGACGGGTTACCCAGCCCTGCTCGAACGTTACCGTCACCATTTCACGCGGCAGGATCGTGATACCGTGCTGTTCAGCGGTGTGCCGGAAATGCTGCGCGCGCTGCACGATCTGGGCTTCACGCTGGCGGTGGCTACCGGCAAAAGCCGCCGCGGCCTGGATCGCGCGCTGGAGGTCACGGGCCTGAAGGCAATTTTTCACGCCACGCGTTGCGGCGACGAAGGGTTTTCCAAGCCGCATCCGGGTATGTTGTTGTGGCTGCTGGATGAACTTAACGTTGATCGCGACCGCGCGCTGATGATCGGCGATACCTCGCACGACATGGAAATGGCGGTGGCCGCCGACGTGGCGCGTCTGGGTGTTGCGTACGGCGCGCATCCGCGAGAGAACCTGTTAAAGCACGCGCCGGTGGCGTGCCTGGATACGTTTTCGGAGCTGCCGCAATGGCTGAAAACGCACGCATAGCAAGCGTAATCTGCGACAGCAGCGCGCTCGAAAACGGCGGCATGGGCGTGCGTTTCAAGGTGCAAACGGCGGCTGGCGATGCGCCCGCTTTTGTGGTGCGCTTTGATGGCGCGGTCTACGCGTACATCAATCGCTGCGCGCACGTGCCGGTGGAAATGGACTGGACGGACGGCGCGTTTTTCGACTGTTCCAAGCTATACTTGATCTGTTCCACACACGGCGCGATGTACCTGCCGCACACGGGTGAGTGCGTGGCGGGGCCATGCACGGGCAGGTGGTTGATGCCGGTAGCGGTTGAAGAGCGCGACGGGCAAGTATTACTCACGAAGGAAGTGCAAAATGTCTGAAAATAATTCCGGCTGGGAACGCAGCGTGCTCGAAAAGGTGGCGCTGACGGCAGTCGATGAACAACGCCGCGCGCGCCGCTGGGGCATCTTTTTCAAGTTCCTGATTTTTGGCTATATGTTCGTCGTGCTGGCGATTGCCATGGGCTGGTTCGGCAGAAAAGATAGCAGCACGGGCACCGGCAAACACACCGCGCTGGTGGAATTGAACGGCGTCATCGCATCGGGCTCGGCGGCGAGCGCCGATCTGGTGATTCAGGGCCTCACCGAAGCCTTTAAGGACAAACGCACGCAGGGCATCATTTTGCGCATCAACAGCCCCGGCGGCAGCCCGGTGCAATCGGGTTATATCAACGATGAAATCAAGCGCCTGCGCACCAAATACCCCGACACGCCGCTGTACGCCGTGGTGGAGGACGTATGCGCCTCGGGCGGCTACTACGTGGCGGTGGCGGCGGACAAAATCTTTGTTAACAAGGCCAGCATGATCGGCTCTATCGGCGTGCTGATGAACGGGTTTGGTTTCACCGGCACCATGGAAAAGCTCGGCGTTGAACGTCGGCTCCTGGCGGCGGGCGAAAACAAGGGTTTCCTTGACCCATTTTCACCGCTCAACGATGAGCAAAAAGGCCATGCAAAACAAATGCTTACAGAGATTCACGAGCAATTCATCGATGTCGTGCGCAAGGGCCGCGGCAAGCGCTTGAAAGAAACCCCGGAAATGTTCTCAGGCCTGGTGTGGGTGGGGCAAAAAAGCATCGAGCTGGGCTTGGCCGACGCCCTCGGTAGCGCCGAGCAAGTCGCGCGCGACGTGATCAAAGCCGAAGACATCATCGATTACACGCCGCGCGAAAATGTCGCCGAGCGCTTTGCCAAGCGCTTTGGCGCGGCAGCGGCAGAAACCCTGGTGAAGATGGGCGGGGCCGGGGTGATTAATTTGCAGATGCGGTAGGGTGCGGGAAATCGACATATTCACAGTAGACATTTTTTACCAATAAAGGAGCCGTCATGCCAGCAACAGCGATGAACCATTTCACCATCCTCACCGATAACCTCGACAAGACGCTTGGTTTCTACGCCGAATATCTTGATCTGCATCCCGGCGCGCGTCCGCCGTTTACCTTTCCTGGCGCGTGGCTGTATGCGCGTGATGGCAAGGAGCCGATCCTGCATGTCATTGCCGGCAAACCAAAAGACGTGCTGGTCAAGGGCGTGATTGATCACATGGCGTTCACCGGCCGCGATCTGCCCGGTATGGTGAACAAACTCAAGGCGAGCGGCATCGAGTACGAACTGCGCCGTTTGCCGGACTACGGCACGTGGCAGTTATTCTTTTTCGACCCGAATGATGCCAAGGTCGAGCTGGATTTCGACAAGAGCGAGCAGGGCGTGGCGGTGTAACACCAAGTCTACAACGAGGAGCGCGACGATGAGTGCAATGGTAAGACTGGTCATCCCCGAAGCGCCGCCGCCGGCCGCCGCGGCCGCTGGCCGCCAGCGCGATTTGAAGGTGGACGGCATACGCCTCGGCGTGCTGGACAACAGCAAGGGGAATGCCGATCACCTGCTGAAATTCATTATCGAAGGTGTGAAGGCGCAGATGAAAGTCGCGTCGGTGGTGTCGCTGCGGAAGCCCTCGCCTTCGATACCCGCCACGAAAAATGTGCTGGACGAACTGACGGAGAAAGCCGATTGCGTGATTAGCGCTATGGCTGATTGAGGCTCCTGCACGTCGTGGAGTGTCCACGACATGACAGAGTTGCGTAAGCGCGGTCTGGTGACGGCGGTGATTTGCACCGATCCGTTTTTGAAGCTGGGTAAGGCGCAGTCGCGCGTGTTTGGCGTGGCGGATTTGCCGCTGATTGTGATTCCGCATCCGCTGGGCGGCATTTCGTTGGAAAAGGTTGAGGGGCGCGCCGAGGTGGCGATTCCGGAATTTGTGAAGCTGATCAAGGAGCACACCAAGTGAGTGATCTGTCGCAACTGTTAACGGCGCCGGACGCCAGTCTGGAGGCGAAGGATGATTTTTTCGCGATCAACGAGTTATATATGGAAAAGGGCTGGGGCGACGGCCTGCCGCTGATTCCGCCGACCGAGGCGCGCGTGGCGGCGATGCTCGAATACTGCGACCGGCCGTGGAACGAGCCGGTGGCCAAGGTCGCGCCGCGTTATGGCGAAGCCACGCCGTTGCGGCTGGCGGCCAACGCGGTGATGGCGGGTTGCAAGCCGGAATATTTTCCGCTGATTGTGCTGGCGGTGGAGGCGATGTGCGACGAGGCGTTTAATCTGTATGGCATTCAGGCGACCACGCATATGTGCGCGCCGCTGGTGATCGTCAACGGCCCCGGTGCGAAAGAGTTGAACATGAACAGCGGCCACAACGCATTCGGCCCCGGCACTCACAGCAACGCCACCATAGGCCGCGCTATCCGTTTGATTTTATTGAATATTGGTGGCGCGATTCCGGGGCTGGGCGATATGGCCACCTTCGGCGGGCCGAATAAATATTCATACTGTGTGGCGGAAAACGAGGAGGGCAATCCGTGGGAACCGCTGCATGTCGAGCGCGGTTTTCCGAAAGAAGCGACCTGCGTGACTGTGGTCGGCAGCGAGTGTCCGCACAATGTCAACGATCACGAAAGCATCTCCGGCGTGGGCATTTTGAAAACCGTCGCCGGGACCTTGATTTCCACCGGCATGAACGACGTGTTTTACCCCGATGCGCAGCCGTTGATCGTGATGGGCCCGGAGCATGCCGCGACCATCGCCAATGACGGCATCAGCAAAAAAGACGCGAAGAAGTTCATCACCGAACACGCGAAACTGCCGCTGGGTACTTTTTCCTCGGAAAACATCGAACGGCGCTTCCGGGTCGCATTTGCCTCGGCGTTCAAGAACGCCGGACTGGATGCGCCAGTGCCGATGATCCACAACGCCGATCAACTGCTGATCGCGGTGATAGGCGGTGCGGGCAAGCATTCGGCGATTATTCCGACCTTCGGCGCGACCAAGGCCGTGACCCGAGCGCTAAAGCGCAAGGACGGGCAACTCGCGCGCAACATGGGCGAGATGCGCACAGGCTAAACGCCTGGCCTGCGGCAATTTCATAAGTATCTGTTTTAAAACAATTATTTTTTTGTTGCCGACAGTGCTATTTTGTTGCCCGACCGTGCGGTATTTCATGCCGTAACCGGGAGCATGGCGTTTATAATCCACCATGCACTTAGCAACTGCTCACGATCAGCCCGTTTCAGTCGTGCCATTCGTGCCATTCGTGATTTCGCTCGCACTGAAGCAAGAAGAATAATCGTGGCCACCACTACTTACACTCTCACCGCCGACGCCGGCATACGCGATATCAGCGAGCTGTGGGTCGGCGTGCGCGCCGCGCTGGATGCCGCCAATCCGCAGTTGGAGCTGGATGCCGAGGCCGTGACGCGGCCCGACACCGCGCTGGCGCAGTTGCTCGCGGTGGTGGTGGTGCGTGCACGCGAAGAAGGCAAATCCGTGCGCATCGTGCGCGCATCGCAACGCTTGCGCGAGCTCATTTCACTGCTGGCGCTCGACGTCGTGCTGGGAGACTGATGCATGCATATCATGCTCGACGACGGCAAGGCAGAAAGCCCAGCCAAAATATTGTTGATCTGCGGCGCGGCGGTGTTGGTGCCGTGGGTGTGGGGCATCTGGGCGATGCCGATGTGAGTGGCGGTGGTGTCGTTGGTGTTGTCGGCGATCTCCGTGTATCTGATTTATTGGCAGATCAAGAGTCTCACTGACAATCTGCGTGAACGCGATGCGGTGATGCGTAACGCTGAACAGCGCCAGGCTGGCGGCGCATCCGATTCCGCGTCGGCGCTGCGCGAGATGCTGAGTTTGTGGCTGGGTTCGTCATACGCGGCCAGCAGCAATCTGCAGCAGGTGCGTGCCATGCTTGATGAGGTCACCACGCAATCCGAGGAAGCCGCTGCAAGCATCGGTCGCAGCTTTCGCGTGGTGATGAATAAAACCGGCCAGCAGATGGATGACGCGGTGCGCCTGCTAAAAAGCAATTCCGACGGGGCGGGCGGCTCGACCTGGCTGTCGTTGCCGGATTTCATCAAGGCCTACGAAAAGCAGCTCGATACCGTGACCGGGCGCATGATGGATTTTTCCAAAGCCTCCGAGGAAATGTCGCGCCATCAGGACATGGTGCGCGAGCATTCGCTGGCGATTGACGAAATGCTCGATGAGTTGCGCAACATGGCGGCACGAATCCGCAAGCTGGCGCTGGACTCCACCGTGGCGGCCAATCGCGATCAATCCACCGATACGCGCTGGTTTATCGAGATCGCTGATCGCATCCGCGAGACCAGCACCTCGGCGCATGAACTCACGCGCCGCATGCGCGATGGCCTCGAACTGATCCGCGAGGTGATGGGCAAGACATACGAGGAATTGAGTAAATCGAGCGACAACGTGCGCATGGCCGCGGTGCAGGCCAAGGTGGATGTGTCGCAGTTAAATATCGCGACCATGGAAAAGGCGCGCGAAGTCACCGGCACGCTGGAAAAAATCACCACGCTGGGCAAGGAAGTGCGCGCGGATATCAACCAGATTATTGTCGCCATGCAGTATCAGGACATCACGCACCAGAAGCTGGAACACATCAAGTCGCCGTTGCTGGCCACGGCGGTGGCGAGCATTTCGGAAGTCGCGGCAAAAACCCGCGCGGCGGGCATCACGCCCCCGGCGGACGCCGTCACGGAAACACCGGTTAAAGTTCGTGCAGATTTGGTTCCCGGTAAAACTAAAACCGTGGATGTAGAGTTATTTTAGGAGAGTGTTGTGTCTAATATTCTAATTGTTGACGACTCCATGACGATGCGTCAGATGGTCAATTTCACGCTGACATCGGCGGGACATGTCGTGACCGAGGCGGGCAATGCCGATGAAGCGCTGCTGACCGCGCAATCGAATCGCTACGATCTGGTGATCTCGGACGTCAATATGCCGGGACGTTCGGGCATCGAACTGGTGGCCGAGCTGCGCAAGCTCGCGGCGTATAAATTCGTGCCCATCATCCTGTTGACCACGGAGTCGCAGCCCGAGATGAAATCCAAGGGCCGCGCAGCGGGCGCGACCGGCTGGATCGTCAAGCCCTTCGACCCGGAGGCGCTGCTGGGGGTGTTGCGTAAAGTGCTGCCTGCATAGTGGCGGTGAATTCCGCAAACCATCTCTGTGTTTTGGCGAACCATGCGAGCGTTGCTCGTAACATTCACCCCTAACCAAGGAGCGCGCATATGTCGATGAAAAACCGTTTGGCGCTGGGTGCGTCGCTGCTGGTACTGATGATTTTGGCCATGGGTGTGATCGGCGCTCTAAATTTGAGCGGCAGTGCGCGCGTGGCGACAGTTGTGCTGGCGGTTATCGCTGCTGTGATGTTGTTGGTGCTAATGTGGTTGACGTTAGGCGCGATCATGGGGACGCTGCAACAGGCCGTGGCAGCGGCGCGGCAAGTGGCGGGCGGTGATCTGACGGCACGTATACAGACCGACGGCAGCGGCGAAATGGGCAACCTGCTGACGGCGTTGAAGGCGATGATCGAAAACCTCACGCGCATAGTGAGCGATATCCGCGTTAGCGCGGATGCGATACACACCTCCGCATCGGAGGTGGCTTCGGGCAATGCCAATCTGTCGCAACGTACCGAGGAACAAGCCTCGACGCTGGAACAAACCGCATCGAGCATGAAGCAGTTGACCTCAGCCGTGCGTGAAAACACCGAGAGCGCGCGCAAGGCCAATGCATTGTCGAAGAGCGCGAATACCGTGGCGGCGCAACGCGGGCAGGTGGTCAGCGAAGTGATTACCACCATGAACCAGATTCAGGAAAGCTCGCGCAAGATTTCCGACATTATTTCCGTTATCGACAGCATTGCGTTCCAGACCAATATCCTGGCGCTGAATGCGGCGGTGGAAGCCGCGCGCGCGGGCGAGCAGGGGCGTGGCTTCGCGGTGGTGGCGTCTGAGGTGCGCAGTCTCGCGCAGCGCTCGGCCGATGCGGCGAAGGAAATCAAGGCGCTGATCGGCAGTTCCGTCGAGCGCGTGGATGCGGGCACGCGCCTGGTGGAGACGGCGGGCAAAACCATGAGTGAGATCGTGGATTCCGTAGCGCGTGTCACGGCGATCATCGATTAGATCACCACTGCGTCGAATGATCAATCCGGCGGCATTGAGCAGGTGAATCAGGCGATCAACCAGATGGATCACGTGGTGCAACAAAACGCCGCCGTGGTGGAGCAGGCCAGCGCAGCTGCTGAATCCATGCGTACGCAGGCGCAGTTGCTCACGCAGATGTCCGGGGTGTTCAAGCTGAACGAGGATGACGCGTCGCGGTTGAATCGTCGGCGCGATCCGGGCCGCGTGCCCGCGGCAGCAGCGCAAGCCGCCAAGGCGTCAGCGGCCGCAGCGGCTGTCAAAGCCGCGCCCGCACAAAAAGAAGTGGCTGCGCGGCCCGATGTGCGTCCGGCGTCGCTGGCGGCGACCGGCGCAGGCGGCGTGCCGTCCGATGACGGCGAGTGGAAGGAGTTCTAACCTGAATTTTGCATAAAAAGGGCAAAGAACACTGTAAGTGATTGGTACAATGTGAGTTATTGAGAAACACATTCGTCAACACG
>CAMBGJ010000098.1 GCA_945865805.1 Bordetella parapertussis | reverse complement strand
AAATACGCCGTGTCTCGATTCACCGTCACAAATCGTGTCATTCGTTCGCCTCGCCTGTGTATCCTATGCCCATATCAAAGAACGTTTACTCTCTGGCTTCGATGACAAATTCAACAAACAATTGTCGGCTAAGTCCGACAGGCTGCTAGCTTACCTCCACATCAGTTTGAATCACACCCGCGCGAAGCAAACCACTTGTATTTTATTGATTGTAAAATTTCGTTTAAGGCGACACCATGAAATACTTACCCCATTTTCGGCATCAAGGACGCGCCGAAAACCATCGACACCCCGCTGCTCGATTACCCGAAACAGCCGCTGTTTTGCGGCGGTGAGGCTACGGTCAGGCCTGTCGGCGGCCATCGCCCACGCGATATTTGACGTCACCGGCATGCGCCTGCGGCAGTCGCCGCTGACGCCAGAAAAGATCAAGGCCGACTAGCGTTATTATTATAACTAATTGATTTTATTGATTAATTTATCGTGATGCCCGCGTTGCGAATGACACCAGCCCAGCGTTTAATTTCGCTTTGCAGCTGTTGCGAAAACGCTTCCGGGCGGCTGCCGATCAACTCGGCGTCTTGTGCGGCAAAGCGTTCCTGCACCACCGGCACGGCCAGCATCTTGGTGACTTCGTTGTGCAGTTTTTCCATTATGGCTTTCGGCACGGCCGCCGGCGCCAGCAAGCCCGCCCACGAATAAATCGTCATCCCAGCGACACCGGCTTCGCTCATCGACGGCACCTCGGGCAGTGCAGGAGAACGCTTGCCGTCGGTGGTGACTGCCAGCGCGCGCAGCCGGCCAGCCTTGATCAGTGCGATCACGTTGGCCTGATATTGCGTGATGTTCATGTGGATTTGCCCACTGAGCAGCGCTGCCATGTTGTCGCCGCCGCCCTTGTACGGCACATGCGTAAGCTCGACCTTGGCGGCGATCTTGAAGAGCTCGCCGTAAAGATGCAGCGCGCTGCCCGCGCCGCCGGAGCCGTAGTTGAATTTGCCGGGATTCGCGCGCGCGGCGGCAACGAAATCCTTCACTGTAGTCACGTTCGTCGACGGATGCACCACCAGCACATTGGGCGCGCGCAGGATTTCCGATACCGGCGTAAAACTTTTCAGCGGATCATAGGGCAACGATTTCATCAGTCCCGGCAGACTGGCGAAAGCCGAGTTGGTGAGCAGCAGCGTGTGCCCGTCGGGCGCGGCCTTGGCGACGATTTCATAGGCGATCATGCCGCTGGCGCCGGTGCGGTTATCGACGATGAACGATTTGCCCAGTTGCTCGGCGAACTGCTGCGCCACCACGCGTGCCACGGTATCGGTGCCGCCGCCAGGCGCAAAGGGGGCGACCACGCGCACGGGTTTTGCGGGGTAGGGTTCTGCGGCGATGGCAGTAACCGCGCTGGTCAGCGCGTAGATACAGCCCGCCAAGCACGCGGTTGCATTGGCTGTCACGCCAATACGCATGTCGTGCATGATTGCCGTACTCTGCGATTGTAACTAGTTGTTTTTATTGATATTTTTAATCTATCTTAAACCCGCTGGCCTTGACAACTTTGCCCCAGCGATCGCGTTCCGTCACCAGCCATTTGCCCATATCCTGCGGGCTCATCGGCAACGGCACGGTGCCGTGTGCGGCGAGTTTTTCCTTGAAGTCCGGCAGGCTGAGCACGCGGTTGACTTCGGCGTTGAATTTGTTGACGACCTCGGCAGGCATTTTCGCCGGGCCGAGGATGCCCTGATACGAGCCGGTGACAAAACCATCGAGGCCCGGGGTTTCCTGCACGGTCGGCACGCTGGGCAGATTGGGATCGCGCTTTTCGCTCGACACCGCGATCAACTTCAGGCGCCCCGCGCGCACGTGCGGCATGGTTTGCAGCATGCCCATGAACAACAAGTCGCCTTCGCCGGTGGCCACTGTCATGATGGAGGCTTGGCCGCCCTTGGTTGGCACATACACCCATTTGGCGCCGGTGCGTTGTTCGAGCGACAGTGCCGCCACATGCACTGCCGAGCCGAGGCCCACGGGCACGTTGAATTTCCCGGGATTGGCCTTGGCGAGCGCGATCAGTTCCTGCACGTTTTTAACCGGCACACTCGGGTGCGCGGCCAGCACGTGCGCGGAGTACGAAATCATCGCCAGCGGGGTAAAGTCACGAATGATGTCGAAGGGCAGTTTGCTGTACATCGCGGGGCTGATCGCCACGTTGCCCAGGTCGTTCAGCACCGTGGTGTTGCCATCGGCGGGCGAGCGCGCGGTAATGTCCATGGCGATGGCGCCGTTCGCGCCGACGCGGTTATCGACAATCACCTGCGGCCCCCACGCCTTGGTGAGTTCGGGGCCGATCATGCGCGCGAGGATGTCGGAAGTGCCGCCCGCCGGATACGGAATGATCACGCGTATGGGCTTGTTCGGCCAAGTTTGCGCGGCGGCGGGTAGCGCCAGTAAAGCGAACACAGCGGCAGTAACGGAGGCGATGACTTGCATGAAAGTTTGCTAAAAAAGCGAGCAAGGGTGGGCAAAGCGTAGCGTGCCCACCGTCGGCGATCTTTGATGTTGTGATGTGCGTGGGCACGCTACGCTTTGCCCACCCGCGTGCTATCCATCGCGATGCGTGATACGTACCGGTGACGCATGCACGCCGTAAGATCGCATTGGCGTTTGCCCGGTATTGCGAAATCCATGTTTTTTGTTTGGCGGCGCGACAATGGTGGTACCTGGGCCGATGGCCATCTCGTCGCTCTCGCCTTCGATCCACGCGACACCCGTGCCGTCGATCACCATAATGATTTCCATGTACGGGTGCGAGTGGGTGCCGGTGGAATAACCGGGCGGAGACGTCTGGATGCCGATGCGAACCGGTGTGGAACCCTCCTTGTCGCCCACCAGGGTCTGGTAGGTGCGGCCGGTTTCAAATGCTTCGATACGGACGTCTTCGATATTTGTGATCGGCATGATTGTGCACCGCTTGAGAGTTGTCGCGCGTCGTAGTTTATCGAAAATCCAGGCGGGGTGTCACCTGTAAGCTCCGCAAGGAAAGCGGCTGGCGCGCCTCGTGTTCATACGGGTCGCGAGGGTAAAACGGTATTCGACGCAACACGCGAGCAACCGTAAGCCCTGAAGATTTAGTCGCCACGTTTTATTTGTATGCTTCCGCGTTGGCTGCTATGGCTGCTATGGCCGCCTTGGCCAACGCCCATCACCCCACGAACGGCGAGTAAAATGCGTGTTCACCCCTTCGACTATGCTCAAGACCGGCTTTGACTTCGCTGCGCGCAGCCAGTCCTGAGCGCAGTCGATGGGTATGAATCACGGGCTTGTTGAATGATTTAGCGTGATGTAATTAAGTATTTGATTCTAAAGGATAATTTATGAGTAAATTGTTTTCTCCCCTGCAAATCGGCAATGTCACTTTGCCTAACCGCATCACCGTTGCCCCCATGTGCCAATACAGCGCGGTCGATGGCTCGATGACCGACTGGCACATCATGCATCTGGGCAATATGGCGTTGTCGGGTGCGTCGATGCTGGTGATCGAAGCCGCTGGCGTAGTACCGGAAGGCCGCATTACGCCGCAATGCGTGGGGCTTTATAGCGATGCCAACGAGGAAGCGCTGGCGCGCGTGATGAAGTTTGTGCGTAGCGTCTCGCCGATTGTTACGGGTATTCAACTGGCGCACGCAGGGCGCAAGGCGTCGTCGCACCGTCCATGGAACGGGCGCGGGCCGTTGAAATCCAACGAAGGGGCTTGGCAGTGCGATGCGCCGTCAGCGGTGGCATTGGCCGCGGAATGGCCGGTGCCGCATTCGCTGACGCACGAAGAAATGGCGCGCGCCAAACAGGCGTGGGTAGATGCCACAAAGCGTGCGGCGCGCGTGGGGCTGGATTTTATCGAGGTGCATTCCACGCACGGTTATCTGTTTTCGGAATTTTTGTCGCCGCTGTCGAACAAACGCACCGACGAATACGGCGGCAGTTTGCAAAACCGCATGCGCTGGCCGCTGGAAGTGTTTCGCGCCATGCGCGAAGTTTGGCCAGCGGATAAATTCATGGGCGCAAAAATTTCTGGCAGCGATTTCGCCGAGGGCGGCTGGACGCCGGATTATGCCGTGGTTTACGCGGGTGAATTGAAAAAAGCCGGTGCGGCGTTTGTCACGGTATCGGGCGGCGGCGTGGTGCTGGATGCCAAGGTGCCGATTGGCCCCGGCTATCAGGTGCCGTTTGCGCAGCGCGTGAAGCAGGAGACTGGCATCACCACGGGCGCGGTGGGCTTGATCACTGATCCGCATCAGGCGGAAGAAGTGCTCGCCTCGGGTCGCGCGGATTTCATTTCACTGGCTCGCGCACTGCTGTTCAACCCGCGCTGGGGACAGCACGCGGCGGTGACGCTGGGCATCGAGGGCGACAGCATGCCTTACGCGCCGCAGTACGATCGTGGCTCGCCGAAGTTGTGGTCGCCGGGGAAGACCTTTGGAAAATGGGGCGCGTAAGGCCCGCGAATCGTCATCGCGTCGGGCACCAGGAAGACAGGTAACAGCGCTCATATCAGTTGGCTGCAGAAACAAAAAATGCGGCTGCCGGTTACCCGGCAGCCGCATTTTTTTGTAACGCCGGGGTCTGGCGTTATTCCATATAGCTCGGATCAATCTGCGCCATCCAGCGGCGCACGGCGGCCCACAGCATCGCCGGGCCGTCAGAGGTGTCGATGCTCTGCTTTTGCACGATCTGCGTGGTCTGCGTGGCGGTTTTGCGCACCACGTCCATCGGCGGGAAAATCAGTTCTGCGCCGCCGGCTTGTGCCATCACCTGCGTTTCGCACGCGCTTTCGATACGGCGCATCAGGTGAAACGCGTGGCCCATCGTCGGGCCGCAGGTTAACAGGCCGTGATTGCGCAGGATCGCCACGTTTTTATTGCCCAGCGCCTTGGCGATCTGGTCGCTTTCCTCGGTGTCGTTGGTCACACCCTGCACATCGTAGTAGGCGATTTTGTCGTGCAGATTCATCGCGCCGAGGTTGATCGGCAACAACCCTTGCTTCTGGCAGGCCACCGCGACGCCGGCCTTCGAGTGCGTGTGGATGACGGCGTGCGCGTCTTCGCGCGCCACGTGGATCGAGCGATGCACCACAAAGCCCGCCATCAGCACGGGATGCGGCGAGGGGTTCAGCTTGTTGCCGTCGATATCCACTTTGAGCAGGTTGGACGCGGTGATCTCGTGATACATCAGGCCGAAGGGGTTAATCAGAAAGTGTGATTGCGAGCCCGGCACGCGCGTGGAGATGTGGTTGTAAATAATGCTGTGATGCCAGCCCATTTTTGACACCGCGCGGTAAGCGCAGGCGAGATCGACGCGCGCTTCCCATTCTTCGGGGGAGCATTCGATTTTGGGCGAGGAAGTTAACGGTGCGTTCATGCGGGTCTCCAGAGTGAGTGTGCGTGGGTGTATCAGGCGGAACAGTTCGGATAGCGGGCGCGGGTTAAGCAGAACCGCGCCGGCGCGCTTGCAGGGATTTTACACGCGGCGGCGGCGCGTTCTCCGATAGTCCAGAATATTACATATTGCGCCGCGCGGAATGGCAGGCCCATAATCACTGCGTGATGGTTGTGCGACCAGGGTTTGCCGCCGAGCGCTGTGTTCTGGCGGGGCATTGAGAAAGATACGCTGTATTTTAAATAAACATTATAAAACAAATACTTATATCAACGATGTCCATCATCGAAATCAAAGCCTGCGCGCGCTCGTTCAAGCGCGAAAACGCACCCCGGCGCAGCGCGGGACAGCCGATCATGAAAGACACCGTGATCGTGCGGGTGAAAACCGAAGACGGCATTGTGGGCACTGGCGAAGCGCATCACGCGCTGGTGCCGACGCGGGTGGCCGATGGGACTATCGAGCCGTCGGCAGCGCCGGGGTTGGGGTTTGAAGTGGAAGAATCACTGTTTGCCAAATGGCCGCGGATTGCGGGGGCTTGTTACGTATGAATAACCTCTGTCAAAGCCCAGGACTCGTTAGTTCCACAACGGTCATTCCCGCGAAAGCGGGAATCCATAACACTTGTGCCACTCGAACCCACGTATGGATTCCCGCCTTCGCGGGAATGACAGTGCTGTGGATGGTTGGGAGTTGTTTTCTGCCAGGCTACTTGCACGCCGCCGACTGGAAACCCGAAAAAACCGTCGAGATCGTCGTTAACACGGTGGCCGGCAACGGCCCTGACCGCACTGCGCGGGTGATCCAGGGCATTGTGCAAGACAAGAAGCAAGTGGATGTGCCCGTGGTCATCGGCAACAAGGTCGGCGGCGGCGGCGGCGGCGTGGTGGCTTACAGCTATGTTAACTCACGGCCTGCTGATGGGCACACATTGATCATTTCGTCGAAAGCGCTGCTCTCCAATCACATTGCCGGGCGCGGGCCGAGTTATACCGAATTTACGCCGGTGGCGCTGTTGTATACCGAGTACATGCTGATCACCGTCAAGCCGGATTCACCGATTCTGAATGGCAAGGATCTCGTCGAGCGGGTGAAAAAAAATCCGGCGAACGTGAGTTTCGGCATCGCCACCAGCCTGGGTAATCCGATTCATCAGTCGGTGGCCGCCCCGTTGCGTGCCGAAGGCATCGACATCAAATTGCTGAGGAACGTGGTGTTCAACGCGGGGTCGGCGTCGCTGGCGGCGATGATGGGAGGGCATGTTGACGTGGTGCCGGTGACCGGCGCGCTGGCCTCGCAACTGTCGGCGTCGAAGCAGGTGCGTTTGCTGGTGGCTTCGTCGCCGCGGCGTTTGACTGGCGCGCTGGCGGACGTGCCCACCTGGCGCGAGCTGGGCTACGACGTGGTGGTGGCGCACTGGCGCGGCGTGATGGGGCCCAAGGGCATGCCGGATGCGCAGGTGGCGTACTGGGAGCGCACGTTAAAGCGCATGACCGAAGCCGACGAATGGAAGCGCGACCTGGAGAAAAATTTCTGGGTGGCGGATTTTATGGGGGCGCGCGAGTTGCGCCAGTTCATGGAAAACGACAACGCCACGCTCAAGCGGTTTTTGGGTGAATTGGGTCTGACAGATAAAAAGTGAATAAAATCAAATATTTACGTTTATCAGTATTTGTGGCGGTTGTGGCGCTGGCCATGGCAAGCGGGGGCGCGCATGCGCAGCAGGCCGCTTCGACAGGCGCAGGACATACTTACCCCAACAAACCGTTGCGCATCGTTGTCGGTTTTGTGCCGGGCGGCGCGGTGGATTTCATCGCGCGCCTGATGGCGCAGAAGCTGACCGAGCAATTCGGTCAGCCGGTGGTCGTCGAAAACCGTCCCGGCGCGGCCACCTCGATCGCGGCCGAGCGCGTGGTGACAGCGGCACCTGATGGCTACACCTTGTTATTGATTCCGATCTCGACTGCGGTGCAATCGGCGTTTCGCAAAAGTCTGCCGTATGACTTAAAGCGCGATCTCGCTCCCGTGACGCAATTGGCCACCGGCCCGTTGGCGCTGCTGGTGAACCCCTCGCTGCCGGTGAAAAGCATGAAGGATTTTGTTGCCTACGCGCGCGAGCAGCAGGGCAAGCTCTCGGTCGCCACGCCGGACGTGGGCAGCGCCAACCATCTGGCCATGGAATTGCTGGCGGCGCGACTGCAGTTCAAATACCTGCACGTGCCCTACAAAGGCGCGGGTGAAGCGGTGGTGGCGTTGGCCGCCGGGCAAACCACAGCGTCACTGCCGTCCGTGGCGGGCATGTTGCCGTTGGTGGAAACAGGCAAAGTGCGCGCGCTGGCGGTCACCACGCTAAAGCGCGCAGCGTCGCTACCCAACACACCCACCATCGATGAAACCGTCGTGCCGGGCTTTAACTACGGCGTCTGGTATGGTGTTAGCGTGCCGGCGGCCACACCCCGCGCGATTGTTGATCGCCTGAATGCGGCACTCGTGAAAGCCGTGCAAATGCCCGACGTGCGCGAGGCGATGGACAAACAGGCGATGGTGCCGCAGACCGGCACACCGGCCGAATTCGCGGCATTGATCGCGCGCGAGATCGAGCAGACAACGAAGCTGATGCAGTTGGCGGGGATTAAGGCGGAATAGCCTTTGAGGAGGTAACGATGTTGTGCGCCGTGTCGTTTCGCGTTAGGGATTTCGTTGGCGTAGTGGTGTGCACGCTCGCGCCCCTCGTAGCTCTCGCCCAAACCTACCCCGTCAAGCCGGTGCGTATCGTCACGGGTTTTGCACCGGGCGGCTCCACCGATGTCATCGCGCGGCTGGTCGGCAGCAAACTCGCTGAGCTGTTGGGCCAGCCGTTCGTGATCGAACACCGGCCGGGCGCTGCGACCGCCATTGCCGCCGAACGCGTGGCGAGCTCGCCGCCGGATGGCTACACCTTGCTGCTGATCGCGGCCTCCACCACGTCGCAATCGGCGCTGCGTAAAAAAGCGCTGCCGTACGATCTGGAAAACGGCTTTGCGCATATCTCGATGCTTGCCGCCGGGCCGTTCGTGCTGCTGGTGCATCCGTCGGTGCCCGCGCGCGATGTCAAAGCGCTGATCGCGTTGGCGCGTGCGCAGCCCGGCAAACTCAATGTCGGCTCGCCTGGCGTGGGCAGCGTCAATCATCTGGCGGCGCTGCTGTTCAATCATCGCGCCAAACTTAATATGACGTACGTGGCCTACAAAGGCTCGGCGGAGGCGGTGGTGGCGGTGGCCTCGGGGCAGATCGATTTAAGCTTTCCCAGCGTACCGGCGGCGCTGCCGCTGATGGCGCAGCAACGCGTGCGCGCGTTGGCCGTCACCAGCGCGCAACGTGTGCCGGTGATCAAGGATGTGCCGACGGTCGCCGAAGCCGCGCTGCCCGGCTACGAATATTCCGGCGCCTTGGGTCTGAGCGCACCAGCCGGCACGCCACGCGAGATCGTCGCACGGCTCAATGCCAGCATCGTCAAGGTGGTGAACACACCGGAAACCCGCGACGCGATCAGCAAAATCGGCTTCGAGGCGCAAACCAGCAGCGCCGAGCAATACGCCGCGTTCATCAAAGAGGATATCGCCAAGATTGCCGCGGCCGTGGCGGCGGCGGGCTTGAAGGCGGAGTGAGCGTTCGTATGTAAGCGTTCGTACTACAGGCGGCGCGCACGTTCATACCAGCGCGACATCAGTTCCATGGCGATCCACGAGGCCGCGCAGGTGACCAGCAGCACGAGCTCACCCGCGCGCCAGCCCCAATGGTCGACGATCAACGCGAATATCGTCGGCGCGGTGGCATTGACCACCACCACTGGCGTTGCGATCAGCCCCAGCACCGTGCTGTAACCTTCGGCGCCGAACAGTGCCAGCGGCACCGCGCCGCGCACGATGGTGATCACGCCCTGCGCGGCACCCATCACCAGCGTGAAAACGAGAATGGCGAACAGGTTGCCGCCCGCGAGCAGCAGCACCACGAACGACAGCGGCAACACGCCGATGGCGATGCGGCCCACGGTGATGGCACGCAAATGACTGCCGAAGAATATTTCCACCACGCGACCGGCAAATTGCGCAAAGCCTTTCAGCGATGCCACCCACACCGCTGCCGCCGCAGTGAGTCCCGCCGCTTCGAGCAGCGGCACCAGATGTACCGATACCACGCCGAAGATAAAACCGTTGAGCGACATCACCAGGGCGAACAGCATGAGCGCCATGCGGCGCACGCCGCCGGTGAGCGTCGGGCCGTCGCGCGCGGCGCGGGCTTTTTCAGCGGGCGTGGCGGCACGATCTTCCGCGTCGCGCCAGGCGAGACCGAACCAGTTCAGCGGCAGGCACACCAGCAACTGGATGGCGGCGAAAATCACCAGCGTTTGCCGCCAGCCATAGGCCTCGTTGAGGTAATGGCCGATCACCCAGAACACCGTCGAGGCAAACGCGCCGAACAGCGTCAGGTAGGAAATCGCCAGCCGTCCGCGCGTCGGTGCCACCTGCACCATCGCGGCAAACGCCGCGTCGTACAACACCAGCCGCATGCCCACGCCGAGAAACGCCCATATCGCCAGATACGCCGCTTCGCCGCGTACGGTGGATAACGCGTAGAGGCCCGCCGACACCAGCACGGTGCCGATGGTCATCACGGTGCGCGCGCCATACTGGTCGATCAGCCGTCCCGCCCACGGCGACACCACGCCAATGGCCAGCAGCCCGGCGGTGAAGCCGGAGAACACCAGGCTGCGGCTCCAACCGGTCTCTGCGATGATCGACGCCGCGAGCACGCCCAGGCAATAGTAGCTGGTGCCCCACGCCGTGATCTGTGCGATGCCGAGTGCGCAAATCACGCCAAACAGCGGATCGGCAAGGCGCGTGCGCCAGGGTGCGTTCATGGGGAATTCTCGATGGGCGGGGGCCGTAGGTGTCTTATGACGTGCAGTATGGCGCAAGCGTGTGACAACTTGTGCAAGGTTAAACCCTATAATCGAGGAACAACGTGCGGGCGTGTGATGATAATTTGTAGTCGATCACCTCGCCCGCCGCGAAACCCGTCCACCAACCGCATTCACCAGAGAGGAGCAGCACATGGCATATGAAACCATCACAAACGACTACGGCCTGATCGGCAAGGTAGCCATCGTATCGGGCGCGGGCGGCCCCGTCGGGCAAGGCCTGGAAGAAGGCGTGACCAATGGCCGCGCCGCCGCGATTTTGCTGGCGCGCGCGGGCGCGAAGGTTTGCGTGGTGGGCCGTACGCAGGATCTCGCACAACACACGGTGGACATCATCAAAAAAGAAGGCGGCGAAGCGTTCGCCCATGTCGCCGACGTGACGCAGGAGGCGCATTGCCGTGCTGCCGTCGAGGCCACCGTGGCGAAATATGGCCGCCTCGATTGCCTGGATAACAACGTCGGCCGCAGCGCGCCGGGCGATGTCACCGAAATGAGCGTCGCCGAATGGCGCGACATGTTTGCGCTCAACGTCGATAGCATGATGATGATGTGCAAATACGCGATACCCGTGATGGCGAAAAACGGTGGTGGTTCCATCGTCAACATCGGTTCGCTGCGCAGCATCCGTCCGCAGAAATCCACCGTGTATTCGGTGACCAAGGGCGCGGTGATCGCGCTGACATCAACACTGGCCGCCGATCACGGCGCGCAAAGAATACGCGCCAACTGCATTATTCTCGGCCCGGTATTCACGCCCAACATCAACCGCAATCTCACGCCGGAACGGCGGCAAAAGCGTGCCGAGGCCTCGCTGATGAAACGCGAAGGCACCGGCTGGGATACCGGCCAACTTGCGCGCTTTTTGCTCTCGGATCAGTCGAAATTTATGACTGGGCAGAGCATTTGCCTGGATGGCGGCGCTTCGATTGTCGGGCCGTCGCGCTGATTGTTTTTGCGTTGCTACTCCTGGGGTATGCCTGCTTCGCGAATGGCGCGGCCCCAGGTGTCGAGTTGGGTTTTGACGTGAACCCCGAGTGCGGCCGGGGTCATTTCCTGTGACACGATGCCTTCGCGGTCGTACAGCATGCGGGCATCGGCGCCGCGCAGCACAGCGTTAAGCTCACGGTTAAGACGCGCGACGATGTCGGCAGGCGTGCGCGCCGGCGCAAACAGACCCGCCCACACTTGCAGCGCGATGGGCGCGGCACCGGCTTCTTCCATGGTGGGGGTGTCGGGCAGCAGCGGGCTGCGCTTGGGCAGCGTTACGGCCAGCGCGCGCAGTCGGCCTTCGCGGATCAGGCCGAGAAAGCTGGTCGAAGCAAACATCAATTGCACGCGGCCCGCGCCAAAGTCGCTGGCGGCGGCAATGTCGCCTTTGTACGGCACGTGCAGCATGTTCAGCCCGTGCGTTTTGGCGAAAGACGCCATCATCACGATGCCGCTGACGTTGCCGCTGGCGTAATTGATTTTGCCGGGTGAGGCACGCACGTGTTCGATGAGTTCGTTCACCGATTTCACCGGCAGCGTAGGGTTCGCGATCAGCAAAAAGGTAATGCGGCCCACAAAGCCCACCGGGGCAAAGGCGGTGAGCGGATCGTACGGCGGCTTTTTGCGCAGATGTGGCAGTCCCGACATGGCGCTGTTGCTGGCGACGAACAGCGTGTGGCCGTCGGCGGCGGACTTGATCACCAGATCGGCGCCGATGGCGCCATCCGCGCCGGGCCGGTTATCGAGCACGATGGGCTGGCCGAGGGGCGCGTTCATCAGCTGCACCACGCGACCCATCACATTCATCGGCCCGCCGCCGCCGGGAAACGGTATCACCGCGCGGATCGGGCGGGTGGGATATTGGGGCGATTGCGCGGCAGCCGTGTAGGCGCCCAATGCTGCCAGCGCACCGGTGATTACAGCCATGGTGCAAGCGCGCAAACGACATTTCAACATACCGGCCTCCCTGGAATAAACGCAAGCGCGTGGTGTAGCGTGATGCGGAATGCGTGCCGCAACCAGACAGATTCTGACACAATGCCACGTCGTGAATTCACGCGTCTGTTTTTTTACCGGCGTTTTACCCGAGGATATTTTCCATGCTGCCTACCCCAGCCTTTCATCATGTGCATCTGAATTCGCCCGATCCCGAGGCGGCCATCGGTTTTTACACACGGCAATTCGCCAGCACGTCGAAAATCGTCTGGAACGGCATGTCGGCGCTGCGTACACCGAACAATGTCATGCTCTTGTTCGACAAGGTGGATAAAGCGCCGCCGGTACTACCGCAAAGCGCGATCTGGCATTACGGCTGGCATGTCACCGACGTGCGCAAGAAACTCGCCGAGTACAAGGCGAGCACGGAGGTCACATTGATGCCGCTCTACACCGAGGACAGCGGCGGCTACGTCTATGTCAACAGCGACACCTGGCCGAACGTCGGCAATGTGCTCGGGCTGACCAAGCCGCAAATTGCCGAGGCCAAGGCGAAAAACCTTCAGCCGAACGGTGGCGGCGGCTTTGCCTACATGGCGGCGCCCGACGGCACCCTGGTGGAATACATCGGCGATCATCCGGCCGAGCGGTTTAACCACGTGCATATGTGGCAGGAGCAGCCGTTTTGCGCGCAGCTCTGGTATCAAAAACACTTGAACGCGCCGCCGATGCCAGGCTGGGGCAATACCGATCCGTTAACGGAGGACACCTGTCAGGTGCAGCGCGGCCCCGACCGCACCTGGCCGTCGCTGACGCAGGAAGGCATGTTCCGCACGCCGCGCGCGGGCGTGATGTTTGGTGATGTGGCGGTGCAGTGGTACGCGCCGCAAAGTGATGCGCCGCTGGCGGGTTCGCGCGGCCAGCGCTACGATCATCTGGCGTTTGGCGTTGCAGACCTTGACGCGTGGGTCGCCAAGTTGAAGGGCGAGGGCGTGACGTTTCTGGAGGGGATTTACAAGTTGGGCGATACGCGCGCGGTGATGATTGAAGGGCCGAGCCGCGAGGCGTTGGAGTTGGTGGAGGTGAAGTAGATAGTAGGGCGCTCTGACTGTATCGCACTCATGCCTTTGATTGCCGCAGTGTTCACAAGGCATGCAGTAGTTGCACTGTGTTACAAAGAAAATTCCCTCCCCTTCAAGGGGAGGGCTAGGGTGGGGATGGGGGGCGGCTGCGTCCACCCCACCCCCATCCCCGCCTTCCCCCTGAAGGGGAAGGAGTTTCTTAGGAAATTTTGTAACACAGTGCAAGTAGTAACCTTGTCATTCCCGCGCGGGCGGGAATTCATAAGCCCATTTCTATGTCATATGGCACTGTGGTATGGGTTCACGCCTGCGCGGGAACGACAGGCGCGGGTCAATCAGCCCCATGTAGTATCACAGCCACAGCTTACGCAAATCAGCAATGCGCCTCGTTAGATGTCGATCTACCTCGTCGTTTTAATCTCCACCATCAGTCAAATCGGTTTCGGCGGCAGCCGCGTCGCGGTGTCGCTGTACGCGCTGGAGTTGGGTGCGAATCAGTTCACCGTGGGCGTGCTGGTTGCGCTGTATTCGCTGAGCCCGATGTTTTTGTCGATCGTGATTGGCCGCGTTTCCGACCGCGTGTCGCCGCATCTGCCGATGATTCTCGGCTCGGTGATGATGATGGTGGCGCTGTTGATACCAGTGGCCGCACCCGGCATCGCGATGCTGTGCGTATTGGCGTTTCTGAACGGGCTGGGGCATCTGATCTTCAGCATACCGCTGGAAGCGGCCGTCGGCGGCGTGGGCGGCCCGCAGCACCGCGCGCGCAACTACGCGCTGATTACCATGGGCTGGTCCATCGCCAACTTTCTCGGGCCACTGATGTCCGGCATTCTGATCGACACCATCGGCAATCAACGCGTGTTCTGGGTGCTGGCGTTGTTGGTGGCGTTGCCGATTCCGCTGTTGTGGTGGAAGCCGCGCATCTGGCCGACAGTGGCCAAGCCGCAGGATGATCAAGGCAAGGGCGAGACCAACAAAAGCGTGTTCGATCTGTGGCGCATTCCGGCGTTGCGCGCTACCTTCATCGCCGGTGCGATCATCGGTTCAGCACAGGACCTGTTTCAGTTTTACATGCCCGTATACGGCCACGCGGTGGGGCTGTCGGCTTCGGCCATCGGCGCGGTGCTGGGCATGGTGGCGCTGGCGGCCTTTGTAATCCGCGCGGCGATACCGTTTCTGGCGAAAAAACTGACCGAGGCAACCATCCTCACCGCCGCCATTTTTATATCGGCAACCGCGTATCTGTTGCTGCCGTTTTTTGTCAACGCGTACGCGCTGGCGGTGATCGCGTTTCTGCTCGGACTGGGCGTGGGTTGTGCGCAGCCGATGATCATGTCGCTGCTCTATGTGCTGGCGCCCTCGGGCCGCATTGCCGAGGCGATTGGCTTGTATAAAACGCTACGCAGCGTGACGCACGTGGTGATCCCGATTTTCTTCGGCAGCGTCGGCACCGCGTTCGGATTCAAGACGGTGTTTTTGTCGAACTCGGGTCTGCTGGCGTTTGGCGGGTATTTGCAGAGCAAGGCGCGCACGGCGATACAGGGTGCGAAGGCTGGTTGAGCGTTATAGCCGCAAATAAAAGTCGATAAAATCAATTGCTTACATGAAATCCGCAATGCGTGTTTCGCGCGGCGATACTCGCCGAGTTCGAACGGCGAGGCGGCGAAAGAAGTAGTGAATCCGATAGCGTTTGCTTGATCCGTCCGTTGACTTTGGGCGGACTTCTCGAAGCTCACTTACCTGCGCGAGATCCCATGAGTAACTCTATTTGGAAATCGACTCGACAATACAGTTTCGGATTGTCGGATTTTATCTTGGGTGTTATCACAACGTTTTTTCTGTGGACCGGAATTTTTCAAGCTAGTTGTGGCCTGAATGGTTGTGGTCAAGCTGCTTTTTTTGGTTTTTCTGGTTGATCCTTTCGAAGGTTTTGTTCAGTAGCATGGTGCTGAACCGGATTCAGGTAAACAATTCGGATTGGCTGCCAGTTTCTGGTGGCGCCACTCCAGCGCTCGGGA
>CAMBGJ010000097.1 GCA_945865805.1 Bordetella parapertussis | reverse complement strand
CCAGTCTTGTGTGGTGGCTGGCTTGCTCAAGTAATATCGTCATCAAATCAATTCGCCATTACAGTAGCATCGCTCGTGCAAAAGTACAATCCCTTCCCTTTCATAACCTCTCGTTTTCAAAGGGAAATTTGTGGGTAATGATCAGCCCGAAGGGCGAGGGGTGAAAAGCCCTTCTCCCTCCGGGATCAGGGAACACTGAAAGCGGAGCAGAAGGGTTGGGATGAGGGAAGCGGGTTTAGGTGTCACGCGGATATGTAATTCTCAATAAAACAAATACTTACGAAGAGCCCCGGCTGGGCGGCAGCGTGATCCGCTTTATACCGGCTGGTCGCCGCACATCTGCACGCGGTGCATGATGCGCGGAAACTTCCACACGTCGTTGACGGCGATATGCAGGGAGCAGCGGTTGTCCCAAACCGCAACCGAGCCGGTTTCCCAGCGGAAGCGGCAGGTGAATTCGGGGCGTGCCGCGTGTTGCAGGAGGAACCCAAGCAACGGCGCGCTCTCTTCGTCGGTCATCCCGGAAAAACGCTGTGTGTAGGACTTGTTGACGAACAACGTCTTGCGGCCAGTTTCGGGATGTGTGCGCACGACCGGATGCTCGGAGACCGTCTCGCGCCACGCCGAATCCTCGCGCACCTTGTTCGTGCGATGCTTGTTGCGGGCGGCTTGCGGCCCTGCCACGGTGATGTCGCTGTGAACAGCCGTCAGGCGCGACAACAGCGCCTTCATGCCATCGGATAGCGCCTCATACGCAAGATAGCCATTGGCGAACAGCGTGTCGCCGCCGTACGGCGGCACGTCCACGCCATAGAGCACAGCGCCGCTGGGCGGTTCCGCCATGCACGTGGTGTCGGCATGCCAATCCTCGCCGACGATCTGCTTGTCGCCTGGCATGCGGTGGATACGCACGATGTCGGGATAGGGTCCTTCGGTCAGCAGATTGGGATGACGGAACAGCGGCGCGAAGTGGCGACCGAAGGCGATCAGGGCGTCGTCATCGAGCGATTGGCCGCGGAAAAAGATGACGAGGTGCTCCGCCCAGGCACGTCGAATCTCAGCGAAGGTCGCGTCGTCGATAGGGCGGCTGATATCAACGCCGCTGATCTCCGCGCCCAGCGCGCCAGCAATCGGCGAGACACAGATGCGGTTATAGTCTTTAGCCTGGGTCGGTACGGGTGACAGACTGCTGGACATGGCGGGAGCCCTCTCTCTAAATTTGGCGGCGGTGACATTGCTTCCATGATACGCGTCAAACGCAGGGTGCGATTCAAACTGATGTCTAAGCGACGAGCTGTACAACCCCGCAAACTGTCCCTTTGCCTTCCGAGGGAAGGAACAGTTACTCGGGCGAAACGAAACGATTGCCCAGGCGCTAACCGGCGCGTGCGCAAAGCTTCACGATCTCGACGACATCGTCCGCGCGCTCGAAGGCCCAAAGCGCCGCCAGCAGCTCATCGCAATGCGCGCGGCTCCCGTGCAACGCGAACATTCCGCGAAACTTCGCCTCGACCTCTTGATCGGACAGCGGGCTTTGTGCATGGCCAGCCGCGTAATCGACTTCCTTCACATGCTCAGCGCCATCATCGAGCGTAATCCGCACCCGCGTTGGCGCGCACTCGGGATGCTTCGCGGTCAACCGCGGGTCTTCCTTGACGGTGGTCACAGCCATGAGCTTGGCGATACGGGCATCGCGCAGCCGTTCATCGACGAACGAAGCCGAGGTCACATCCCCATCAACCAGCGCTGTTGCAGCGACATAGGGCAAGCTGTGATCCGCAGTCTCGCGAGAGCCCGGCGCCCAGCGCGTTGGGTCGTTGCACATCATCTCGACGGCAACGCGGTAGGTCTCGATGTGTATGCCTCGCACGCGCCTGAAGTCGATCTCGCGATGGAACGCCGCACCGATCTGCGCCGCACCCTGGCCGTGATAGCAGACGGGGAAACGCTTCATATGGCTTAACGGCAAGCGGTAAGGTTGCGTTGCTCCACCGAACCCCGGCCAGGCGAAACGCCCCACGATGTCGAACAATCCCGACTTGCCTTCGAAGGCCGCTGTCGGACCATCAAAACCATCGCGCGCGAGCAACGCCGCAAATAGCCCGTTGCGGCACGCGTTCGCACCCGCGCAACCCTTCCATCCTGACAGCTCGCCGGTGCGCGTCTGGATCATCGTCATATTGGGCACCAGGGCGAGCGCCAGCGCGTTGCCCATCGCTTCGCGGTCGAGGCCGAAGAGCTTGCCGCAGGCGGCCGCAGTCGCAACCACACCGTAAACTGGCTGATCCCAGCCCAGCGTATTGAAGTCGATCGTCTCGCAGAATCCGCAGTAGATCTCGTAGCCGACATTGATCGCGTCGATGACATCGGCGCCGGACGCCTGCACTGCCTCGCCCGCCGCGACGATGCCAGCAATGATGTCGCTCGGATGGCCGCCGCATTTCACGCGGTACATGTCGTTCAAATCAAGATAACGCAGCATCACCCCGTTGGCGAACGCCGCCATTTCCGCGCTCACCGGCTGCGCGCCTCCCCATATCGTCGCTGCCGGCTCTCCGCGATAGCGCGCAGCGAATGTGCGCAGCTTGGCGCAGAACGGTTCGTCGTACGCGCCGAGCGCGCATGCCAGCGTGTCAATCAGATGGCGTTTGGTTTCATGCACCAGGGAAGGCGGCAAGCGCGCGTAGCTCGTGCTTAGCGCGTAGTCGGTCAACATGCCGGTCATTGCGTCCATTCGATCACCTACCTTGTTCAAATTGCCCGCGTTTCCTGGAGGTGCTCCCGTGAATATCGGTCGCTGAACGGGTTGTCGTCAATGTGTCTACCAGGTATCGCCCAGTCCACCGCCACGCGGATATCCTGACACGGTTTACCCAATGGAATCCCAAGCGCTCCCGGTTACTTGTGCCACCTCGGCTGGCCTATAGGGACACCCATCTTTAACCGCACCCAACGGCAACCATCGACCAAAGTCCTTGACGAGCCATGGCACCATACACATAATATCGCATGCCGTTATGATTAACGCGCGGTAGACCAGTTGCCAGGAAAGGGGATGACCATGTCAACGATTCCAGGTTTGGAAAGACCTGCACCGGTTCCCAATGAACAGACGAAGCCCTTTTGGGAGGCCTGTAATGCGGGGCGGCTGATCTTGCAGAACTGCACCGCTTGTCAGCGGCTGCACTACCCGCCGACGCAAAAATGCGACAAGTGCGGCGCTGCCGACAAGCTGGTGTGGAAAGAGGTGAAAGGCAAAGGGCATATCGATGTCTACTTTGTCATCCGCGATTCGCGCATCCGCGGTTTCCGTTCCGCGCAGCCCATCAACTTTGCCGTGATTACCCTGGATGAAGATCCGGGCATCAACTTTCTGTCCAACCTGCCGGGCACGCCGCCGGGCAAGGTACCCGTAGGGGCGCCCGTGGATTTGATATTCGAGAAAACGAACACGGGCCAGATGCTCCCCGAGTGGCGTGTCGCTACCTGAGTCAGCAGCACACGCGGAAACGGTGAACTCCACTAAGGTCACACAGGTATTAGGGGGCTAAGATGGCTGAAACGAACTGGATGAGAAATCGCGAAGGAATGGGGCTGTGGGAGCACCGCGGCAAAGTCGCTGTCGTGGGCTGGGGGCAGTCGCACATGGACCGGCGTTGGGACGGCGTGACGATGGACCGCAGTTGCGGCGGCTTGACCAAGGAAGCGTGCCTGAAAGCCATCGCGGATGCCGGCCTGTCGCCGGACGACATCGATGGGCTGATCACCAGCGCAGACACCCGCGCCGAACAGAACTGGGCGCCACGGCCGTTTTTCCCGCCGCCCTACGACACTGAGGACGGCCTCACCAAGTGTTCGGCGGAATGGATACACAAAGAGCTGGGTCTCAGAAACGTCAAGTATTTCAAATCCGATGCGCCTTATATCGGCCCGATGATGGGCTTGGCGGCCCAAGCTGTGGGTGACGGCAAATGCAAGACTGCCCTGGTGTGGTATCCGATGGTGAATCTTGAAGGCCGCTACGGGCACAACAATCCGCAGAACAATCGCAATGAAGCACCGGGGCCAAACGCATTTACCCTGCCGTGGGGTTATCAGAGCGGCGCGATGTTCAACAACCTGGTGGTGTTTCAACAGTACTGCAAAAAATACGGCAAGTCGCACGATGGTCTGGCACCGCTGTGCATTAATCTGCGCAGAAACGGCTTGCGCACCCCGTGGAGCTATTACGCGCTGTATGAGCCCTATCTGATCACGCGCGAGGATTACCTGACCGCCCGCGTGATCGAGGAACCGCTGGTGATCCATGATTGCGACCGGCCGGTGAATACCTGTGCCGCCTTTATTTTCACCACGGCGGATCGCGCCAAAGACCTGCAGCAAAAGCCCGTCTACGTGCTCAACCACGCACAGAATGGTGGCCGTGGCCGCAGCAGCATGGCAACGCTGGAAGAACACCAGGAAGCGTGCGCCAGCATGGCGCGCAAAATGGAGCAAGGCTCCGGTCTCAATATCAAAGAGATCGACATCTTCAATCCGTACGACGGCTACCTCACCTTTACCCAGCAGTTCCTCGAAGGCTTCCAGTGGCACGGCGTCAAGTGGGGCGAGGCACACGACTTCTACGCCGAAGACATTCGGGTTGAAGGCCCGCACCCCTTCATGTCGAGTGGCGGGAACAACGGCACGGGCCGCACCCGCGCCTGCCTGTTCTCGGACAGTATCGAGCAATTGCGCGGCACGGCGGGTGCACGGCAAGTGAAGATCCGTGCGGAAACTGCTGTCGCGGGCTGTAACACACCTGACAATTGCGGTTTCATAACGTTCAGCAAGTCGCCGAACTGAGTTTACCGGCGGGGAAATCCCAGCAGATCGCCGTCCAACGCGATTCCTTTCGCTTGTGCGAGCACCTTAAGGTCGCCGTACTGCTCAGGATCGACCAGAGACATCATCGCGATGCGGCTTAATGCCGTGCGCGCGGCCGACAGGCCTTGCGTATCCAGCCCATCGACGCACGCGGAGAAACCAAGATTCATCAGGAAATCGCGCTGTGGGATGTTGCCCAGCGTCGCCAGTCCGTGCTGCTCGCCCAGCCGCATTAGCGTGGTGAAATCGACGTGGCAGGTAATGTCCTGTTGCCCGATGTCCTGATAGGGATCGTCGCGCACGGCGTGCTGATGGAAACAAACCATCGTACCCTGGTTATTTTCCGGTGCGTATAGACCGGCGGCATGCTGGCCATAGTCGATGGTCAGAACAAAGCCGCGATCCAGTGTGCGCGAAACGTCGCGCGTCCAATCCTACATGGCAAGATTGACCTCGCCGCGATACCCTTCCGCCAACGACAAATCAAGACTCGCGAGCCGCTCCGCTATACGTGGTGTGGATGGCTCGTCGAGTATTTCGGTGAAACCACTGCCAACAATGGTAACGAAGATTTCCTTGACCTTGCCATCCTGAATGGCGATTCGGTGCACCGGGAAGTTATCGATTAGCTCGTTACTCAGAATACAGCCGGTAACATTGCGGAATGCCCGCAGTCCTGCCGTTTTTACCGGCTGGATTCCCAGGCTTGCGTCTGACTCGCTTGCGGGAAGGTTATTGTTGCTGTCAACCCGATGAGCAGACGCTGGCGTCAAGCGAGGTTCGTAATCTGCGGCGACGTAGCGCAGTGCCTGAGTCAATCCAGCAGACAAATTCCGGCACGCCCGCGCGATGGATCGTGCCAGCGCGCCATCGCCGGCACCCACTTCGATCACATGAAATACCGGGGGCGCGCCGAGTCGTTGCCACATCTGCTCCAACTGACGCGCAATCAGCGTACCGAAAACCGGGTGACTGGTGGGAGACGTACCAAAGTGCGCGCCTATTCTCTGGTGCCGCGCTGCGTAAAAGCCTCCATGCGGCGAGTACAAACAGGCTTGCATGAACCGGGCAAACGTAATGCGCCCGCCCGCTTGCACAAGTTCCCTGATCTCCTGCTCAAGCGCCGAGGACAATGTCTTCCTTATTGCGGGTGGATCAACGCTGCTTCGATTGAATCGCCGCGACGCGCAACAGCAATCAAGCAGCCGCTTCCAGTATCTTCAGCACCTGCTCGGGCGAAGTGATCTTGACCGGGTTCGCATGCAGCGCGCGGTCGTGCATGGCGGTGGTTGCGATGGTCACGAACTGTGCCGCACCGATGCCGACTTCCGACAGGCAGCGTGGCAATCCCAGTTCGCCGATAAATTGATCCAGCACGTCGGCTGCATCCTCGCCCGGATGACCAAGCGCCGCAGCCACCAACTGCTGACGTGCGGCGTTGACACCGCGGTTGTAGCGCAGCACATGGGGCAGCATCACGCACGAGGTATAGCCGTGAGGAACACCGCACGAGCCGCCGAGCGCGTGACCGATGGCGTGGCTCGCGCCCATTTCGACGCCACCGTGGCGTCCGGCAATGGCGAGCCAGATGCCATAAAAACTCTCAAGCCGCGCGTCCAGATCGGCGGGGTCGCGTTTGGTCTTGAGTAGCGACCCGCCCAACAGCATTAACGCGTGCTGGTACATGCCGTCGCTAACCGGATTGGAGCGTGGCGAACACAAGCCCTCGACTGCGTGATCGACGGCACGCACGCCGGTCGATAGCCACACCCACAGCGGCGTGTGCACGGTCGGTGCCGGATCGAAAATGACGGTGCGCGGAATGGCCTGCGGGTTGCCGTGACTGAACTTGCGCTTGACGCGCTCGTCAGTGGCACCGCCACCAGTGGTGAGTTCGCCCGCCGATAGCGTGGTCGGTATCGCAATCTGAGCGATACTGGCACCGTCGTACTTGGGCGTGCTGCGCGTGCCATCCGGATGGGTGATCAGACGAAAGCGATCGAAGCCGTCGACATCGGTGATGTTGTGCTGTAAACACAGCCGCACCATTTTGCCGCCCTCGGTCACCGAGCCGCCGCCGAAGGTCACCAGCAGATCGGTGCCGACGGATCGTGCAAGCCGGGCCGCTTCCAGTACCGCCGAACGCGGCGTGAAAGGCGGGATGCTGTCGTACGTACCCGCGTAGCGGCTGCCGAGTGCTGCGCGCACCTTCTCCACCTCGTCGGTAGTACGATTCATGGTGCCGCTGACAACGAGGAATACGCGCTTCGCACCGATGCGCTCGACCTCGGCAGCCAGTGCCGCCGCAGCCGGTTTGCCATAGATCAGCCGTTCCAACGCTGGAAATTCGAATACATCTTCGCGCATACGCTCTAACCTCCAGTTTCCAGCGCTCCAAGCAATCCTAAGTCCGCTTTGAGGCGGTGGCGGCATCTACTGCCACTGCAAAAGCCCTTCCTCAATCGCCTTGATCTGCATTGCCACATAGCGCGAGTACTGGCGGCAGTTGTTAAAACCGCCGCCCGCAAACCACAGGCCGCGTTGCGCCGTGCGCTTCCACATATTACTCATCTCGCCATCCGGGCCGAAGCCCCAGACCTGGCCGACTTTGCTGCCAATCGCATCGCCGAGGAGCTTTTTGACCACCACTTCCTGCGGCAAAAAGCCCGTCGCCAGCACCACAAGATCCGCAGCCTTGACCGAGCCATCCTTGAGCAACACGCCATTTTCGACGAAGCGCTCGATGAGTTCGTAATGCAGCAGGCCAATATCGCCGTCGATGATGAGTTGCGAGCAGCCGCCGTCGAGGTAGTAGCCGCCGTAACGCGTGCGCACCATCCACTGGTGGCCAGCGCCGTCTTCGCCATCGGTGAACTTGAAGCCGCGCCCGATCAGGCCGTCGATGATCGTTTTGTCGTTTTCCAGCATGCGCTTGGTAATGGTTTGCAGATTTTTTTTCACCATCGGCTTGGTGTTGGTGCCAGCGAGCAGATCACCATCTTCGATGGGAATGCCGTTGTAAATGCCATAGGTCAACTTCGCCGACGGGTCGATGCTCAGCACCATGGTCGGGCCGCGCTGCACGATGGTGGTCTCGACGCCGTTGGCGTGTAAATCCTGCGCGACATCGTGGCCGCTGGTGCCGGTGCCGATAACCAACCCCTGCTTGCCACGCCAGTCGGCGCCGTTGGTGAACGCGGTGGTGTGCATCGCCTCGCCCTTGAAATCCTTGAGGCCCGGCAACTCGGGGATATGCGGCTCACCCACGAGACCGTTGGCAAACACCAGGTGCCGTGGGTGCAGGGTGCGTTCCGTGCCGTCGCCGCGACGAACCACCGCGTTCCACTGGCCGGCGGCTTCGTTGTAATCGCCGCGCACGAATTCCGCGCTGGTCCAGTAATTGATTTCCATCGCCCACGCGTAGGACTCGAACCAGTCGCCCACCATGTCCTTGGGCAAATACGTGGGCCACGACGACGGGAACGGCATGTACGGCAAGTGATTGAGTTTGGTGTCGTTGTGCAGCGCCAGTGAGTGATAGCGCTGGCGCCAGCAATCGCCGACGCGCGGGTATTTATCCACCACCAGCGTATCAACGCCGATGCGCACCAGCGTGGCGGCGAGCGACAAGCCGCCCTGCCCGCCACCGACGACGAGCACCGTCGGCTCGCGATCGGTGTAGGCCTGAATCGCCTCGCGCTGCTCCTTCCAGTTGGTGCCGCCGAAGTTACGCGAGAACGCCTCGCCGGTCGGGCAGCGTTTGCCGATGGTTTCCTCGAAGCCTTTCAGTTCGTGCAAACTGGTCATGAACTGAAACGCTTTGGCCGAATCATTCGCCAGTTGCCTTAACACGCCAAAGCCACGCCCGACCTTCGTCTCGAACTGAAAAATGGTCTCGATGACATCGTAACCGGCACGCGACACGCGGCGCGGCGGTGTGCGGCCCTCCGCGATGGCAAATCCATGCGCCTGAGTAGCGGCCTGTTTGCTCACCATCAACGCGGCAATATTCGTGGCACCCTCGCTCGGCGTGATCGACCAGGTAAACGCCAACAAATCGCGCCAGTGACCATCGGTCGCAAAAAGCGATTCAACCGACGCCTGATTCCCGCTTTGCAACGCCGCGTCAAGCTGCTTGAGCCATTGTCCGGCAAGTGCTGCCTCGGACTGCACGGCCCCTTTCTCGCTGGCCACTTTTTCTACGGTATCCATAAATTGAACCTCTCTCTGTCAGTCGTCGTATTCCGAAGGGCGGCAAATCATTCACTTTCCACTATACGCCAGTTTATCGCAGCCTTTGGCGGCAACGCCAGTCGCATTTCGGGGCAAGTCGAAACGCTCTACTGCGTATCCAGAATCACGTGGCCAATTTTCTCGCCCCGCTCTACCGCCTGATGCGCCGCGGTCACGTCGCTCAACTTGTAGTGGTGCGCAATCGCAAAAATAGCTGGGGTTTCGCTTAGCCAGCGTGCGATATCGGCATGCGCCTGCGCTTTGGCGGCATCCGCCATGGTGTAAACGAAAACCTGCCGAAGCAATGGGTTACGCCACAACAGCTCGGGGTACGGATACGCCGGGCGCGGTATGCTGGTCGAGGCGTAGCAGGCGATCACGCCGCCGTCGTTCAGCACCTGCGCGCTCACCGGCAGGTTCTTGCCGAAATCGACTTCGACGATGCGATCGACACCGCCACGTTCAGCTTTGATGGGTGCCGCCACGTCGTCAACGCGATAGTTGATCACCACATCCGCGCCCGCGGCGCGTGCATGCGCGGCTTTGGCAGCAGAACTCACCGTGGTGATCACATGCGCCCCGCCCCACTTCGCCAGTTGAATCGCATAGTGCCCGACCACGCCTGCGCCGCCGGTCACCAGCACGGTTTTGCCGTAGATGCCGCCATCGGAAAACAGCGCGCGATGCGCGGTCATCACGGGTATGCCCAGGCACGCGCCCTGCTCGAACGTCACATGATCCGGCAGCGGCACCGCCAACGCGGCGGGCAGCGTGATCATTTGCGCGCTGGTGCCAAATGCGCGATCCCATTGGCCGTTGAACACCCACACGCGTTCGCCGGGTTTTCGTTGCACGCCCGCGCCCACTTTGTCGATCACGCCAGCACCATCGCTATTGGGAATTAATTTCGGCCAGCGTATCGGGCGGCTGCCGCCACGCGCCTTTACATCGGACGGGTTGACCGCCGACGCATGCAGCCGCACGCGAACTTCGCCGGCTGCCGGTTCGATATCGGGTAGCTCGCCGACCTTCATCACATCGGCGGCTGGGCCATTTTTTTCGTACCAACTAGCGATCATAAAAAGTCCTTTTAAAACAGATACTTATATAAACATGCCTACCACGGCACCTGCCGTCATCGTAGCCAGCGTTCCTGACACTATCGAGCGCATGCCGAGCGACACGATTTCATCGCGGCGTGACGGCGCCATCGTCGCCAGTCCGCCAATCATGATGCCGAGGCTGCCAAAATTCGCGAAGCCGCACAGCGCGTAAGTCATAATGACGCGGCTGCGCTCGGACAGCGCTTCCACCGGCAGGCGCGCCATTTCGCCATAGGCGATTAATTCGTTGAGTATGGTTTTACTGCCCATCAACGCCCCGGCCAGCGAGGCCTCTGCCCACGGAATACCCATCAGCCAAACCAGCGGTGCCATGAGCGCGCCGAGCACGCGTTGCAGCGTGATCGCGCTGCCGCCCGCGTCGGGCAGCAAGCCCAGCGCCAGATTCGCCAGCGTCACCAGCGCGATCAGCACGATCAGCATGGCGACAATATTCAGCAACAGCGCCAGTCCATCAACCGTGCCGCGCGCGATGGCATCCATCGAACTTTTGGCTTCCTGTGCGGCATCAAGCTTGCCTGCGGTCGCCGCTCCGGCGGGCGGCACCATCAGCGCAGCGATCACGATCGCCGATGGCGCGGTGATCAGCGACGCCGAGAGGATGTGCCCCATCGCTTCCGGCACCACCGGGCCGAGGATGCTGGCGTAAAGCACCATCATCGTGCCCGCGATACCCGCCATGCCGCCGGTCATCACAATGAACAATTCGCCACGACTCATCTGCTGCAAGTAAGGGCGAATAATCAACGGTGCCTCCACCATACCGACAAACACATTCGCCGCCGTGGACAAACCCACTGCCCCGCCCACGCCCATGGTCTTTTCGAGAAAGGTGGAAATGCCACGCACGATCAGCGGCAGCACGCGCCAGTAGAACAGCAGCGACGACAGCGCACTCACCACCAAAATCAGCGGCAGCGCGCGAAAGGCGAGTATGAAACTGGAGGTTTGTGGCTGCTCGGCAAACGGCGCTTTGCCGCCACCCAGATAACCAAACACGAACGACGTACCAGCCAGCGTGGATTTTTCCAACGCGGCAAGGCCTTCGTTGAGGGAAAAGAAAAACTGTTTGAACAGCGGCACTTTCAGCAGCAACGCCGCCATCACCACCATCAGAATCACACCGGAGATGGTGATGCGCCAGGGCACGGCACGGCGATTTTCGCTGATCGCCCAGGCGAGGGCGAGTAGCGCGAACAGGCCGATGGCGCTTTGCAGGGATAGTGGCATGCTTGCTCAGCCTTGGTATGTCAGAACGGCGAGTCTAAAACACCAACACTGTCGTTCCCGCGCAAGCGGGAACCCATAACACAGTTACCACTTGCGCCATCGTATGGATTCCCGCCTGCGCAGGAATGACGAATTTAAGTTTTGCCGCTAAATTGAATTAACTACGCCGCCAAGTTGTACCTTTTGGTCCATCTTCAAGCACGATACCTACGTCGAGCAATTCCTTGCGGATACGGTCAGATTCGGCGAAGTTCTTCGCTTTACGCGCTGCGACACGATCATCGATCAATCGATCTATGACCTCAGGTGTGTAATTAACAATATGCGCTGTCACACCGCCAGCAACAGCATCGCCCGGTGTCGTCATTATTACGACCGTATTCTGCAAAAATTCCTGCGCGCTTCGTTGCAACAGCCCAAGAATCGCCGCCAGCGACTTCAACAACTGCGCCGTCTCAATCGACTTTAACCTATTGATTTCATTGACTAATTCAAACAATACCGCCACCGCTTCCGGGGTATTGAAATCATCATCCATCGCCTGGCGAAACTTGGCCGCGTGCGGGTTGCTCCAGTCGATATCACCAGCAACCACATCAAAATCCTTCAACGCCGTATACAGCCGCGTCAGCCCCTGCTTCGCATCATCCAGATGATGATCGGAGTAATTCAACGGGCTGCGATACTGCGCGCGGATGATAAAAAAGCGCACCACCTCGGGATCGTATTTCGCCAGTATCTCGCGCACGGTGAAAAAATTGCCCAGCGACTTGGACATTTTTTCATCGTCCACGCGCACAAAGCCATTGTGCATCCAGGTGTTCACGAAGGTGCATTGGTGTGCGCCTTCGGATTGTGCGATTTCATTTTCGTGGTGCGGGAACTGTAAATCCTGCCCGCCGCCGTGGATGTCAAAATGTTTGCCGAGCAACGAATTCGACATCACCGAGCATTCGATATGCCAGCCGGGGCGGCCTTTGCCCCACGGCGAATCCCATGACGGCTCGCCCTCCTTGGAGCGCTTCCACAGCACAAAATCCAATGGATCGTCTTTCGCCATATCGACCTGCACGCGCTCGCCCGCGCGCAAATCATCGAGCGATTTGCCGGAGAGCTTGCCGTAGCCTTCGAACTTGCGCACCGCGTAATTCACATCACCATCGGAGGCTTGATACGCCAGCCCGCGCTGGCGCAGCACTTCGATCATGTCGATCATGCCCTGCACGTATTGCGTGGCGCGCGGCTCGTGATCGGGTTTTTCGATCCCCAGCGCGGCTGCGTCGTCGTCCATCGCCTTGATAAAGCGCGCGGTCAACGCCTCGGGCGGCTCGTTGTTCTCGTGCGCGCGCTTGATGATTTTGTCTTCGATGTCGGTGATGTTGCGCACGTGGGTAACATCGTAACCGCTCGCGCGCAGCCAGCGCTGCACCACGTCGAACGCCACCATCATGCGCGCGTGGCCGAGGTGCAGGTAATCGTACACGGTGATGCCGCACACGTACATGTTCACCTTGCCGGGCGTGAGCGGAACGAATTCCTGTTTACTGCGAGTGAGCGTGTTATATATTTTGAGCATGGATACGGCTCTTGCGTTTGCCAGCAACGGGGGCTGAAGCGGGACTGTTCTGGTAGAATGCGGACTGCGCCAAATTCCTCGCGGAACGCGCTGATGAATGGATGCCAAGTTGACGCTTGGTGGTGGCCTGGTGGTGCTGTGTAGCGCTAAGTCCTTGATATCCCTGATATTCAGCCAAAATTATAACATGCCCCTCGCGGTAAATTTCCCTGGACAAGCGCTGTCGTGGTGCACGCGGTTGCGCGTGATCGCGCACCTGGCGAGCGCAGCTGGCATGGCCGCCTGCATCACACTGATGTTGCTGCAAACGACACCGGCGCAAGCACAATCCACAGTACTGGCGCCCACGCAGCCCAATAATGATTTTCAGGAAGCGGCGATTCTGTATCGCACCGGCAAACATGATGCCGCGATGGAACGCATCGATGCATGGCTCAAAACCCGCCCGAAGGATGCCCGCGGGCGTTTTCTGCGCGCCATGATTTTTACGCAGCAACGCAAAGTCGACGAGGCGGTGAAAATCTATATCGAGCTGTCGCAGGATTTTCCCGAGCTGCCCGAACCTTATAACAATCTCGCGGTGATCCACGCCGACCGAGGCGAATTCGATAAGGCACGCGCGATGCTGGAATCGGCGGTGCGTGCCAATCCGGCGTTTCCTGCGGCGCACGAAAACCTCGGCGATATCCACGCGCGACTGGCTGCGCAATCGTATGAAAACGCGCTCAAGCTCGACGCCACGAACAAAGTCGTTTCCGCTAAACTCAAAGCGGTGAACGACATGATTCCCTCGCGCGCACCGTCGGCCAGCGGCGTTGCCCCCGCAGCGCCCGTGCCGACGCCAGCGCCAACACCCAAACCCAAACCACCGGCAAAATAAACCGTGTACGCCCAAGCACGCGCCCTGCGTTAATTATTCTTGGGGTCGGTATTTCAAAAAATTTCAAACAACTCAAATAATTTTTATTAATGGAATCAATATGTTACGTTTAATTCTCCCCGCGATAACCTTGGCACTTTCGTTGATCTCGTTAAGCGCGCAGGCGCAAAACCCGCGTGTCGAAATGCGCACCAGCGTGGGCGTGATCACTCTCGAACTGCAACCGGAGAACGCACCCGAAACCGTCAAAAACTTCCTGCAATACGTCAAGGATGGTTTCTACAACGGCACGATTTTTCATCGCGTGATCGCCGACTTCATGGTGCAGGGTGGCGGCTTCACGGCTGACATGCAGCAGAAAAAAACCCGCGATCCCATCAAGCACGAAGGCGGCAACGGCCTCACCAATCAGGTCGGCACCATCGCCATGGCACGCACAGCGGAGCCCAACACCGCCACCTCGCAATTTTTCATCAACGTGGTGGACAACCAGATGCTGAATTTCCGCGGCCCCGGCGCGCAGGAAGTCGGCTACACGGTATTCGGTCGTGTGACCGGCGGGCTGGACGTGGTCAACAAAATACGCAATGTGGCCGTCGCTACCAAGGGCGGTCACCAGAATGTGCCGGTGCAAACCATCACCATAGAACGCGTCACCTTGCTTGAAGCGAAAGCGGATGCCAAGGGCGACGCAAAATCCAAACCCGCAGCACCCAAAGCCAACTAACCGAAAGCCTCCCATGATCAAACTGCAAACCAGCCACGGCGACATTACCATCGAACTGAACGCCGACAAAGCCCCCAAGACCGCCGCCAACTTTGAGCAGTACGTGAAAGACGGCCACTACGACAACACCGTATTTCACCGCGTGATCGACGGATTCATGATTCAGGGCGGCGGCTTCGCGCCCGGCATGAAACAAAAAGATACCCGCGCAACCGTCGAAAACGAAGCCACCAACGGGCTGAAAAACGACCACTACACGGTGGCCATGGCGCGCACCTCCGATCCGCATTCGGCCAGCGCACAGTTTTTCATCAACACCAGCAACAACGATTTTCTCAACCACACCGCACAAACGGCGCAAGGCTGGGGCTATTGCGTGTTCGGCAAAGTCACCGCCGGCATGGACGTGGTCGACAAAATCGGCAAGGTTAGAACCAGCAACAGCGGTTTTCATCAGGACGTGCCGGTGGACGACGTGATGATCAACAAAGCGACGATCGTCTGACTGACGCATAAAACAACGCGCTGTCCCTGCGCGCACCCTGCGTGGAAGCGCGGCAGGGGCAGCGCACCTTACCGGCATGCCCCACACGTTGTTCATCTCCGATCTGCATCTGACCGCCGAGCGGCCGCAGATCAATCAGCACTTCTTCGATTTTATTGAGGAAACAGCGCTCCAGGCGGAAGCGCTGTATATCCTGGGCGACCTATTCGAATACTGGGCCGGCGACGACGATATTGAAGACCCACTGAACGCGGCAGTGGCAGAGGCTCTGTCCGGGCTGAACAACAAAAACGTGCGCCTGTATTTCATGCACGGCAACCGCGATTTACTACTCGGCCAAGCCTACGCCGCGCGCTGCGGTATG
>CAMBGJ010000096.1 GCA_945865805.1 Bordetella parapertussis | reverse complement strand
GCCGCCGTGCGTCGCATGGTGCTCAATATTCTGCGTCTGGATAAGTCCCGCAAGGGCGGAATCAAGACGCGACGCTTGGTCGCATCAACCAGCGATTCTTATCGTGAGCAATTACTTGGGATGGTGGCTATTTGATGCAATTGCCCTGTATTTGCGCCGAACACCGTCGATGAGCATCGTGCCTGCGTGATAGCATTCGCCGCCCATAAAGTCGCTAGCGCAATCTGCCCGCCGGCAATTCGCGATCGGTCGCAGCGGCACTTTCAGTGAGTTTGTCCGCCGCTCGGGTATCACGCGGCTCACGCACAAGGTAAGATAAATCTGGCGTCATGAACACCACCGACAATATTGAATGGATCCTCAAAGGCCGTTGCTACAAGCTCGGCCACGATGTGCCGCACCCCGGCGGCGTGGTGCCCAACCGCATTATCATCGGTCGGCATTTTGATCCGGCGGACATCATTCCGCATTTGTTTGAAGAAACCGATCCCGGCTTTCACACGCGCTGCCAGCCAGGCGATATCATCGTCGCCGGGCGTAATTTCGGCATGGGGCCCAAGATGAACGGCTACATCGCGATGCAGGCGCTGGGCCTCGGGCTGGTATGCGAATCGATGCCGTTTCTCGGCTACCGCGCCGCCATCGGCTGCGGCATGCGCGTGATGAGCGATTGCGTCAACGTGCTGGAATTTTGCGACACGGGCGACAAACTCGAAGTCGATTTTCGCAACGGTTTTTTTATCAATCACACCCGCGACATCCGCCGCGAATATCCGCCGCTTCCTGATGGCCTGCTGGAAATCGTCGCGCTCGGCGGCAACAGCGGCTGGCTTAAGAAATGGTGGGCCGATCAACACCCCGGAGGAAACCACGCATGATAAAAACCATTGCCGCGCTGAGTTTGTGCATCGCCGGTAGCCTTGCGCTCGCACAACCCGCCACCGAAGCCGACCTTTGCCGTAACACCACCAACAATCCCGATCTCGCGATCAAGCACTGCACCACCGCCATTGAGACGCGCAAGGCCAACAGCGACATGCTGGCGGTCTGGTACGTGCAACGTGGCCAGGCGTGGAGCGACAAGGGCGACTACGACCGAGCCATCGCCGACCACAGCGCGGCGCTGAAGCTCGACGCGAAAGTGCGCCATGCCAATTATTATCGCGGCACGGCGTATTCCAACAAAGGTGAAGTCGATCGCGCCATTGCGGATTTCGACGCGGCGGCGAAAGCGCGAGACGATGACCCGGTGGTGTATCACGCCCGTGGCGTCGAACTCACGGTGAAGGGCGATTACCCACGCGCGCTTGCCGATTTCGACAAGACCTTGCAGCTCGATGCCAAGTCCGAAGGCGTGCATTTCGCGCGCGGACGCACGCTGTTTTATATGTCGGAGTTCGGTCGCGCCGCTGGCGATCTGGAGACTGCGTTCAAGGCGCAGCCTAATGCCTACACGGCCCTGTGGCTCTTCCTCGCGCGCAAGCGAAACGGCCATGGCGATGCCGAGGACTTGCTGGAACGTGAAACGCGCGGTCTGCGCGCGGGATGGCCTGCGCCCGTGATCGCGCTTTTCATGGGCCGCACCGATATCAATTCCGTCAACATCGGTGCCAAGGCACCGGAGGCCGCCCGCCAACGCGAAGTGCGCTGCGAAGCCAGTTTTTATGTCGCGCATGCGCACCTGGTCAAGGGCGAACGCGCTAGAGCGCAAACGCTGCTTAAGGAAGTGCTGCAAAGTTGCCCGAAGAATCTGCTCGAATACGAAGGTGCCACGGCAGAACTGCGGCGCGTGAAGTAGCCACGAATGATTGTTCGTAACCCATTGTTTTAAAACATCTTTTTATGACTCAAACCACACACCACAATACCCTTGGCCAAGCCATCGGGCCGCCGTTGCCGCAATGGCAGCCGCCACCGCGCATCACGCACGCCACGCTACCTGGCCGCTATTGCCGCGTTGAACCCTTGCACGCACGGCACGCAGCGGATTTGTTTGCCGCCAACGCGCTGGATACCACCGGCGGCGGCTGGACTTATCTCACCGCCGGCCCGTTTGCGGACTTCGCCGAGTATGAGCAGTGGGTGGAAAAAGTCAGTCCCGGCGGCGACCCCCTGTTTCACGCCCTCATCGACCTGCGTACGCAAAAAGCCGTTGGCGTCGCGGCCTATATGCGCATCGATGCCGCCAACGGCGTGGTCGAAATCGGCAGCCTCAAGTTCTCGCCGCCGATGCAACGCACGCCGGTGGCCAGCGAAGCCATGTACCTGGTGATGCGTCACGCGTTTAGCCTCGGCTACCGCCGTTACGAATGGAAATGCGACACCTTCAACGCCCCTTCGCGCGCGGCGGCGCGACGTTATGGTTTTTCATACGAGGGCGTGTTCCGTCAGGCCGTGGTGTACAAGAACCGCAGCCGCGATACCGCGTGGTACGGCATTACCGATGGCGACTGGCCGGCCATAGACGCAGCGTTCACGAAGTGGCTCGCGCCGGAAAACTTTGACGCGGATGGCAAACAGCGGGTTTCGCTGTCGTCGCTCACTGAGCCGTTGCTCAAGGCACGCGGATAGATTACGCCAAAGCTGCGGCTACGCTTATTGCGCGGGAAACGTCTTGATCCGCTGCAGATGCTTTTCCCACACTTCTGGATTCACAAAATTCACCGGCTTCTGATCGTTCAGTAGCCGCACCACCTCCCCGGCTGAGCCCTCGCTCAAGCGCCGATTGCTTTCCTGGGTGTTGCCGCCCACGTGCGCGGTCAGCACCATATTGTCGAGCGTCAGGAACGGATGATCGCGCTTAAGCGGTTGCTCGTGATACACATCGACCACCGCGCCGCATAGCCGATCATCTCGCAAGGCTGAGGCCAGTGCCATCTCATCCACCACCGGCCCGCGTGACACGTTAACGATGCCCGCACCCGGTTTCATCAAGGCGATGCGTTCAGCACTGATCAGGTTGCGCGTGGCCCCGGTCAGTGGACAACACAGCGCGATAAAATCACTCTCGCGGCACAACGTGTCGATATCCACGCCGGTGACAAACGTCGGCAGCGCATCCAGCCGCCGCTGATTGCCCAGCACGCGCATGCGAAAGCCCGCATGGCAGATTTCCGCCAGGCGGCTGCCGATATTACCCAGGCCAACAATCCCGACAGTGCGGCCCGCCAGCTCAATGCCTTGTTCACCCAGCGCGCGGCTGGTGTTCCAATCCACCGTGCGCAGCACGTGATTCATGCGATGCTGGCGCCGCGCCATCAGCAGCAGCCCGCTGATAGCGTATTCGGCCACGGCCTCGGAATTCACACCGGGCATATTGGCCACGGGTATCGCCTTCTCGGTAGCGGCTTCCATCGGAATCATGTCGAGACCCACCGCGTAACGCACCACGCCACGCAAGCGCCGCGCCACGTCGAATATGTTCGGCGGCAGATAGGCACGCACCAGCAACGCGTCGGCGTCACGTGCGTGTTCCAGCAGCGTTTCGTGGCGCACATCTGGCGCGATCACAACGTGCGCCACCCGCTCGAGTATCTGGATGCCTTCACGGCCGATGGGGTTGGTCAACAGTACGGTGGGACGAGTCATTGCATACTCCAGAAGTTTTGTGGCAAGGCGGCGAGCGAATTTTCAACAGGCGTTTTCGTGGCGTGTTTGATATTATCCACGGTTTACGCACACGTTCGTCACGCATGCTGGACTCGCATTCAGCGAGCCCACACAATCGCAGGCAAGCAAAATTACAACCACTCAACATTCACGGGAGGCGGTTCGCCCATGATGATTCTTGAACACGAGGCCAAGGCGCTGTTGCGCGCGGTGGGGGTAGCCGTGCCGGATGGTTCGTTGATCAAGCCCGGCACGCGCACGCCAAAGGTGCGCGCGTACCCGGTGGCGGTGAAGGCTCAAGTACGCAGCGGCGGGCGCGGCAAACAGGGCGGCGTCATCCGCGCCAATAACGTCGCGCAATTGAAGGCTGCCGCGAAAAAACTGTTTGCCACCGAATTCAACGGCGAAAAACCCGAACTGTTGCTCGCCGATCCGTGGCTCGCCATAGAGCGTGAGTTGTATCTGTCCGTCACTGTCGACAGCGCCGCCGGCGGTTATGTGGTGCTGTATTCACCTAGGGGCGGCGTCAATATCGAAGACGGCCCGCCGCCCGCACGTTACCCGATCGGCCCTGCATGGAAATTTCGTGCGAATGAACTGCGCGCGATACTCGAGCCGGTAGAAAGCGACTACCGCATTCGTGAACGCGTGATCTCCCTCGCCCAGCGGCTGGTGGAAACCGCCGCCGCGCGCGATTGCCACACCATCGAAATCAACCCGCTCGCCAAGCTCGCGGACGCCGAGCTCACCGAACTGATAGCGCTCGACGGCAAGGTGGTCTACGACGAGTGGGCGCACTATCGTAACGCCGACATCGAGGCGCAACGTCAGGGCGAGTTAAAGCGCGCGCACAAGCTCTTGCGCGCAAGCATGGCCATGGGCCATATGTATGTGAAGCTCGACGGCGATATCGGCTTGATTTCGGGTGGTGCCGGCATGACCATGGGTGCCATGGACATGATCCGTGACTGCGGCGGCAAACCCGGCTGCTTTCTGGATGTCAGCCCCGGCCCAGCCTCGGCTCGCGGTTACAAACCGGCGTTTGCCCTGCTTGATGGCGACCCGGCTGTGAAGGTTATTCTCGTCAGTATTTTCGGCGGTGGCACGCAAATGAACCGGGTCGCCCGCGCGCTCAAGGAAACGCTGGCGGCACGCAAGAGCCAAAAGCCCGTGGTGTTCCGTCTGGATGGCACCTATGTGGAAGAAGTAGCGGCCATATTCGATACCTTCGGTGCACACAATCACGCCACGCTGGAGACCGCGGCAAAGGAAGCTGTTCAGCTCACGAGGCGTGCCAAATGAGCATCCTGCTGGACCAAACCAACCGCGTGCTCGTCATGGGTGCAACCGGCAACTACGGCAAGTTTTTCATGAAAGACGCCGGCAGCTATGGCACAACCATCGTCGCGGGCGTATCGCCCGGACGCGGCGGCTCTGATGTGGATGGCGTGCCTGTGTTTGAAAGCGCCATGGCCGCAGTGGCTGCCACGCGCGCCGATACCGCCATGGTGTTCGTGCCGCCGATACTCGTACGCGCCGCCGCCATCGAAGCCATCGAGGCCGGCTGCAAACTGGCGGTGATCACTGCCGATGAAATGCCGGTGCGCGACATGATCGAAATTCGCGCGGCGGCAATGGCTAATGGAGCGCGCACGACAGGCCCCAACTCACCGGGCCTCATCTCGCCGGGCAAAGCCAAGATGGGCTTCATGCCGTCGTTGTGTTTTATGCGTGGGCCGATGGGCGTGATCTCGCGCAGCGGCTCGCTGTCGTACGAAGGCAGCAAGCGGCTCACACTCGCCGGCATCGGCCAGACCACGGTTGTTGGCATAGGCGGCGATCCGGTGAAAGGCCTGACGGCAGGCGAAGCGCTGGCGCTGTTTCACCATGACCCGGAAACGAAAGCCGTGCTGTACCTGGGTGAAATTGGCGGCATCGAAGAGAGGGCTGTTGCCGAATACGCCCGATCCAAAGGGGCGAAGCCGGTAGCAGCACTCATCGTCGGCAAAACCGCGCCGCCCGGCAAAAAAATGGGCCACGCTGCGGCACTCGTCGGTAGCAAGGCTGATAGCCATGCGGCAAAAACCAAGATGCTGGCGAAAAGCGGCGTGTATGTGTGCCAGGGATTGAGCGATCTCGTGAAGCAGGCACAAGCGGCACTGGCGGCGGGATAAAGAACAATTTTTAACCACAGATAAACACAGATGAACACAGATGAACACAGATAAAAACCTTTAATGTTTATATTTGTTGTTGACGTTATCTGTGTTTATCAGTGTTCATCTGTGGTTAATAAGTTTTCGCTTGTAATCGTTTAAAGGAATCACCATGAACAAACCCACCGAACTGAATATCTCCGAAGACGCGCCCGAGGGCTTGATCAACGAAGCCTCCATGTCGGCGGCGCGCGAACTCATTGGCGCCAAGCTGCGTCCTGAGCAGTATCTGCGCGACGCCAGCATGGATGCGATCACCATTTTCTCCAACGGCGTCGGCGATTTGAATCCGCTGTATCGCGATCAGGAATACGCGCGCTGGACACGCTTCGGCGGGCTGATTGCGCATCCGTGCTTTCCGTGGACGCATCACTGGCCCGGCCGTTCGTATTGGGGCCTGCCCGGCGTGCACGGCTTTGGTGTGGCCATCGATTGCGAGTACTTTCGCAACGTGCGCCCCGGCGACCGCATCAGCATCTGGAACCGCGTGATCGACGTGCAGGAAAAACAATCCAAGTTCTCCGGCAAAATGGCGATGCAGTATCTTGAATCGACCTACATCAACCAGCGCGATGAAGTGTTATGCAAAGCGCTGGGCCTCACCGCGCGCCACGAGCGCAAGGCCTCGCGCGACAAGGGTAAATACAAGGAAATCAAAACCCACGTCTACACGCCGCAGGAGCGCGATCGCATCGACGAAATGGTGATGACCGAAATCGAGCGCATCCAGGGGCAAAAAACCCGCCACTGGGAAGATGTCAACGTCGGCGACAGCATCGACGAAATCGCACGCGGGCCGTTGTCGGCCTCGGACACCATGGCGTTCGTCATCGCTTCCGGCCGCGGCTCGGCGCACGGCGTGCTGCTGCGCCACGCCGCCAAGCACCCCAAGCACTACATCCGCAACAAAAAAACCGGCGGCGGCGTCGAATACACCGGCATCGGCCACCATCGCGAAGACTTCGCCAAAGATGTCGGCGTGCCCGGCATGTACGATTATTTGCCGCAACGCGCCTGCTGGTTCGCCACGGCGATCACCAACTGGATGGGCGACGACGCGGTGTTAAAACGCCTGCGCATGGAAGCGCGCCTGTTCAACTGCCAGGGCGACACCACCTTCATCAGCGGCAAAGTGGTGAAAAAATACGTCAAGGATCATTGCGCACTGGTCGATATCGAAATGAAAGGCATCAACCAACGCGGCGATCTGTCGTCGCCGGGCTTCGCCACTGTAATGCTGGCATCGAAAGACCCGACCACCAAAGTGCCGCTGAATGGCGCGGTGTGTGATCTGGAACTGCCGATGGTGCGGTAAAAACAGCTTTCGTAGCATGGGTACTGGCCGATGGCCGTAACCCATCACAAACATGGGTCATAACCTTGCGTTGTGATGGGTTGCGCTACGCTCCACCCATCCTACGGAATCTGCATCAAAAAGTATTTGACCTTTCGATTGGAGAGCAGTCATGCCCAACACCCTGTTCCTCGTCCTCGACATGATCAACGACCTGATCCACGAAGACGGCCCCAACGGCAAAAAGGGCTATGGCCCCATCCTTGAGCGGCGCAATGTCATCAACAACACCGCGACCGCCATCGCCAAGGCGCGTGCCGCCAGCGTGTTGATCGGCTACGTGCGCGTGGGCTTTTCGCCGGATTACCGTGAAGTCGCTTCCAACAGCGGTCTTTTCATGGGCGTAAAGAACGCGGGCTTGTTCAAGCTCGGCACCTGGGGTACCGAAGTGCATCCCAAGCTCGCACCCAAGCCGCAAGACTTCGACATCATCAAACATCGCGTCAGCCCGTTTTACGCCACCACGCTGGATGCCATCCTCGGTGCGAATAAAATCACCCGGTTGGTGCTGTGCGGCGTATCCACCACCGGCGCGGTACTGTCGGCGGCCAAGGACGGCCACGACCGCGACTACGACATCACCATCCTCGACGATTGCAGCGCCGCCGCGACGGACGAGCAACATAAGGCCACGCTGGAGATGGTGTCGCGGTTTGCCACCATTACCACGGCGGCCGAGATTCAGTTTCCGTGAAGCAACCCGCGTCAACACGCTGTAGGGTGGGCAAAGCGCAGCGTGCCCACGCGCACGGTTCGTGGGCACGCTGCGCTTTGCCCACCCTACTCACTCTGTTTTTCCTGCCTTCGCCCACGTTTTCGCAAACTGAAATCTACCCTGCCCGCCCGCTACGCCTCATCGTCCCCCTCCCCCCCGGCGGCGGTGCTGACCTGGTGGCACGCGTAGTCGCCGAGCGACTGTCTAAAAATCTCAATCAGCAGGTGCTGGTTGACAACCGCGCCGGCGGTGGCACAGTGATCGGTGCCGATCTCGCCGCCAAATCCACACCCGATGGCTACACGCTGCTACTCGGCACCGCCACCACGCACGCCATCAATAGCAGTCTGGTGAAGAAGTTGCCCTACGATCCGGTAAAGGATTTTGCGCCGATATCGCTGGTGGCTGTGCTGCCTCAGATCGTCGTCGCGCATCCGTCGCTGCCAGCAAGCACGCTGCCTGAGCTGATCACACTTGCGCGCAACCGACCCGGTGACATCCTGTTCGCCTCCACCGGCAACGGCAGCGCCAATCATCTGGGCGCGGAGATGTTAAACAGCGTGGCTAAAATCAAAACCACCCACGTGCCGTACAAGGGCGCAGGGCCATCGGTCACCGATCTTCTGGCCGGACAAACGCAATTCATGTTCAGCACCATCCCGCCGGTGCTGCCGCACGTTAAATCCAACCGCTTGAAGGCCTTGGCGGTGGCCCACGCCAAACGTTCGGCGCTGTTGCCGCAACTGCCGACCACCGCCGAAGGCGGTGCACCGGGGGTGGAAGCGAGCTCATGGAACGGCATCCTCACACGCGCCGGCACACCGGCGGCGGTGATCACACGGCTGCACACGGAGCTCGCGACAATCATGACCCAGCCGGAGTTGCGCGACAGGCTTGCGGCTGCGGGCGTTGAACCGATGCTCAACTCGCCCGAAGAATTCGCCCGCTACATCGCGTCCGAAACCGCGCGCTACGCCAAAGTGATTGCGTCTTCCGGCGCGCGCATCGATTAGCGCGTGGGCTCGTTACGCGACGCCCTTAGTAACCATCTGTTTTATAACGATATTTTTTAAGGCCTCCCGATGTCTGCTCAAACCCTGCAAATCGAAAAATCCGCCGATGGCCTGTTGCAAGTCACGCTGCACCGCCCCGAAACACGCAACGCGCTCAACACGCAAATGGGCATCGAGCTACGCGAAATCTTCGCGCCGTTGGCGTTTCATCCGCAGGATGTGCGCTGCGTGCTGATTACCGGCAGCGGCGACAAGGCGTTTTGCGCCGGTGGCGATCTCAAGGAGCGCAACGGCATGACCGATGAACAATGGCGTGTGCAGCACGCCATTTTCGAGGAAGCCTACTACGCGATCATGAACTGCACGGCGCCGGTGATCGCGGTGGTCAATGGCTCGGCTTTCGGCGGTGGCTGCGAGTTGGCGCTGGCGTGCGACTTTATTTATGCCGCCGACAGCGCGCGCTTCGCCCTGCCGGAAACCACGCTCGGCATATTGCCCGGCTGCGGCGGCACGCAAAATCTGCCACGCGCAGTGGGCGAGCGCCGCGCCAAGGAATTAATCCTCACCGGCCGCGCATTCACCGCCCAAGAGGGCTTTGAATGGGGCATGGTCAACCGCGTGTGCGAACCGGCGGCACTGCTGCCCGCAGCACTCGAAACGGCGCGGCAGATGTGCGCCAGCGCGCCGGTGTCTTTGCGTCAGGCCAAAACCGCGATACGGCGCGGGCTGGATGTGGATCTGCGCACGGGCTTGGCGATTGAAATCGAGGCGTATAACCGCACCGTCGTCACCGAAGACCGGCTCGAAGGTGTGCGTGCGTTTGGCGAGAAACGCAAACCCGTTTTTAAGGGAAGATAGCTCAGCACTGCCAGGCACTTTCAGTCCAACAGTATCCATCAAGGAGAACGTATGACTATCGAAGCGCGTGTTGGCACTTGTTTTCGGGCGCTGTTGCTTGGCGCATTGCTCGGTGCGGCAAGCCTTGCCGGTGCGCAGGGACATGCCCTAGTCAATGCCGCGATCAACGCCATGGGCGGCGAAGCCGCGCTCGGATCGCTGAAAACGATGGCGATACGCGGCGCCGATCAGCAGCGCGAGTACGAGTCGTCGTTCGAACCCGGCGCCAAGGCAGAACTACGACCGGCAGGCGAGGCGAAATTTTTCGTGCAGCGCGATCTCGCCGCGGGCAACTCGCGCACCGACTGGGAGCGGCGCGTAACGCGCATCCAGCCCAAGCCACTGGAACTGAAATACAGCGAAATCATGACGAACGAAATCGGCTACGTCGCCGGCGTTGACTCGCAGGCGCGCACGGCGATCAGCCAGCGCAGCAGTCCGCCGGGGCATCCGATGTCGGGCGCGCGCGCGGCGATCGTTCTGCGCGAACTTACCCGCCGCTCGCCGCACCTTGTGCTCGACATGAAGGCAAATCCCGCTGCGGTGCGTGCGCTGGCACCGGTCAACGTCAACGGCAAAAACTATCCGGCGCTGCAATACGACGTGCGCAACTTCAGCTTCGTCGTGATGTTCGATCCGGCGAGCAAACTGCCGACGATAATCCGCACGCGCGATGCCGACCCGATTCAGGGCGATGCGAATTTCGACATGACGCTCGCCGACTGGCGTGACGTTGCGGGTGTCAAAGTCGCACACAGCCTTGAGTATCATCTGAACGGTCGCAACACGCTGTCGATCAAATACGATCAGGTGAGCGCGAATCCGCCGTTGAACTCGAGCCTGTTTGAAATTCCCATCACCGCGCGCGCCATTGCAGTGCAGGCCTCGCGCGCCACTGCGGGCATCCCACATCAATGGATGATGCGCCGTGGCCACTGGGGCAACCTGATGGATTCAGACACCGTGGGCTGGGACGTATCAGCGCGTGCCGAGCCGGAACTCGTCGATATCGCGCCCGGCGTCAGCCAGTCGCGTGGCGTGTCGCACAACAGCGTGGTGGTTGAGATGGACAAGTATCTGGTCGTGCTGGATGCGCCGATCAATGAACAGTTTTCGGAATGGATGATCAAGGCATCCAAGGCGCGTTATCCCGGCAAGCCCATCAAATACCTGATGCTCACGCACCACCACTGGGATCACACCAGTGGTGCGCGTACCTATGTCGCCGAAGGCGCAACGGTGGTGGTCGGCCCCGGTAACAAGGCGCATTTTGCGCGCATGTTCGGCGCGCCGGGTACGGCACTGAACGACCGGCTGCACAACAACCCGCGCGCTGAGCAAATCATCGAGGTCAAGGACAAGCACGTGCTGAAAGACACGAAACGCGAGGTCGGGTTTTATGTCATCGAAACCCAGCATTCCACCGGCACGCTGATCGCTTTTGTTCCCGATGCAAAGCTCGGCTTTGTCACCGACCTGTGGTCGCCAGGCCGCGATCCGCTGCTCGCCAAACTGCGGCAGGGCGAACTCGACGTGATGAAAGGCTTAAAGCAATGGAATCTAAACGCCGACAACTTCGCCGGCGGCCATGGCGCAGTGGGCGCGGTGGCACCCTTGATGAAACTGTCCGGTCTGTAGCTGTGTGAAACGTGAAGGCGGATTGAAATTCCGCCTTCACTGTGCTTCCCATTCTCATTGCCCGGCATGGAGGCCGATGCCGTCCTCCATCCGGCCTTAGCGCGCCTGCGCAGCCCGCACAATGCGCGCGATCAACGCCGTATATTCCACCCCCGCGAAGCATCGCTCGCGCCCGAAAGTGTGCCGCCCCAAATCCGGGTTGGGATTGGCTTCAATAAAATAAAGCCGGTTGTCGGCGGTTAGCCGGAAATCGAGCCGCGCGTAGTCGCGCAGTTTCAACGCATGAAAAATCTGCCGGCTGGCTTGGCGGATTTCCGCCAGCACCGCACGCGACAGCACGGCTACACGGTAACTCACGCGCCAGCGGCGTTTGTAGGCATCGTCGTGCTTCAACAGCCGCGTGGCAAAGCGCGGCGCGCCGTTGTCTTGCCGCCCGACCACCAGCTCCAGCGGCGGCAATACCTGCGGTCGGTTGCCCAGCAGCGCCACAAACAGATCACGGCCTTCGATGAATTCCTCGCACAGCGCCGGGCCCAGCTTGCGCAGCCGCAGCGACCGCACGCGTTCGCGCAGGGCAGCATGCGTGTGAACGAGTGCGGCGCCGCTGATGGCATCCGAGCCGTCACCGTGGCGCGGTTTGACGAACACCGCATGCGGCAGCTTCCCCTGCCCCCGTGCCTGCGGAGAAATTTCTCGCGGCACGGCAACACCGGCCCGTGCCACTGCTGATTTCGCGCGTGACTTGTCACGTGCCAGACGCAGCCCCGCGCCCGCCGTGCCGGTATAATGAAAGTCATGCCGGTCGAGCAAATCAGTAATTTCGTGATCGCGTGCGCGATCGCCATCGATCCATTCCGTGAGATTGAAAATCACGCGTGGCGCGAGCGCCTGTAATGTTTTTAGGCTCTGCCGCACATCGGTATCAAACGGCACCACCACAACGCGCTTACCCAACTGGCGCAATGCTTGCAGCACCTGCGCCTCGACGCCGCCGGCATCGAGGCGAAAACCGCCGTTGCGCGTGGCCGTGCCGGTCTCGGCATCGACCAGCAGCACGATGTCGCAATCCGGCAAACGATGCATCGGCAGTTTCATGCGCCGCATTCCACTTTCGCGGCGACAAAAAAGAAAGGTGGATTACTCCGCCTTTTCTCTTTATAAATCATATACTTACTTGGGGAAGTTCGCTGCTTCGCGCGCACTGCCCGTTAGCTCCAGGATGTGCATGCCGGTGTCCGCACGATCAACGATGTAGATGTAACCGCGGTCATCGACATCCACGTTATTGGTCTGGATCGCCACTTTGCATTGCGCGCCCTGCGGCGTGGTGACGCAGCGCTTGTCGGTGTTGTCGTTGATAGCCGGTATGTAATAGCCGATCTCTTTCGGGTTGAACGGATCGCGCATGTCCACCGCGCGCAGGCCCGCGTTAAACCACGCGTAGAACATCACCCGCCCGGCGTACATCGGCGGCTGGTTTTCGTGCGAGGCGTGCGCGCCGAAGCTTCCGCCGCGCTTGCAGAAACCGCCCGGCGCTTCCGGCACCTGATAGTTCGACAAATTAAACGGCGTTTTGTCATTGGTGACATCCACAAAATAGGCCAACTGGCGCGCCTCGTCGCATTCGTTGCGTATGGCCTCGTTGGTCAACGCCACCAGGTCCCGCTTTGCCACTTTGTTGGTCGCATAGTCCTTGATTTCCACGCCCAGTATGGGCAACGTGGTATGTGCCCCCATATAGGGCTGGGTATACATGATCGACACCTGCGGATGAAGCAGGTTTTCAGGCGTTGGCGCCTTGGGCCCATTCAACAGCTTTTCACGATCCAGAATTTGCAATACACCGTTGCTGTTGGTTCCAGAGCCTATGTAGCCTGAATTTTGCATAAAAAGGGCAAAGAACACTGTAAGTGATTGGTACAATGTGAGTTATTGAGAAACACATTCGTCAACACGAACAGGTCTTTGCCCACCATGGATTCTACGCCAGAACAACTGCGATTTGCTTCGATTCCGGGCTGCACCATCCGCGCGGATTTTGCGGGCGGCGGCTTATCGTCGGACTTGGGGCCGCTGCTGCTCAAGGGCGTTGACCGTCAGATCGGTCTGACCGAACGCGTGTGCGCAGCCATCGACGACACCCGGCATCCTGGCTACATCCGCCATACCCTGCACGACATCCTCAAACAACGCATCTATCAGATCGCCTCTGGATACGAGGATGGCAATGACTGCAACAGCTTGCGCCATGACCCCGTGTTTCGCCTGGGCGTAGGGGAGACTGCGCTTGTCGTTCTGAAATGCTGTGATTTCAATTCCACATTCCGTCAAATGCTTGAGATCCGATTGTTTGTGCAACATTCGGATTAACAAAATTTCATAATAATATAAAAACTAATGCGAAACAAAATATCCGTTAAATACCCCATTTAAAAGTACTTGCCAGAAATCTCGCTTCAGGCAACCATCCACTGTCAGGACAATTCTTCCACAAGGTTTTCCCATGAACACAACGGCATCCTTTACTTTTTTGTCATTCCACGCGCACCGCCAATTCGCCCGCTTGTTCGCCGTATTGGCCTTTGCTATTGCTGCCCCCGCAGTCTATGCACAAGCGGACTGCGCCAACCGTGGCGATCTCGACACCCGGTTCTGCGATGAGAACAAAGACCTGGTGGCAGATGCGCCCAAGGACGCCAAGCAATTCAAGAATCCGTCCACGCTGGTGTTTACCTACACGCCGGTTGAAGACCCGGCGGTGTACGAGAATATTTTCAAGCCGTTCACTGATTACCTTGGCAAATGCACCGGCAAACGCGTGGTGTTCTACCAGGTGCAATCCAACGCCGCAGAAATCGAAGCCATGCGTTCCGGCCGTCTGCATGTCGGCGGATTTTCCACCGGCCCCACCAACTACGCGGTCAATCTGGCGGGCGCCGTGCCGTTCGCGGTCAAGGGCACCGAAAAAGAGTTGCAGGGCTACAACCTCATCATGATCGTGAAGAAAAGCAGCGCGTTTCAGAAAATGGCCGACCTGAAAGGAAAAAAAGTCGCTCACGTGCAGCCGTCGTCCAATTCCGGCAATCTCGCGCCGCGCGCGTTGTTTCCCGCGCAAGGGCTCGTACCTGATCAGGATTACAAAGTGCTGTATTCCGGCAAGCACGACAACTCCATTACCGGTGTCGCCACGGGCGACTACGATGCCGCACCCGTCGCGTCCGACGTGTTCAAGCGCATGGCCGCACGCGGGCAAATCAAGGAAGACGATTTCCGCATCATCTGGCGCAGCGAAACCTTCCCCACCTCCTCATTCGCTCACGCGCACGATCTCGAGCCGAAACTGCGTGACACCATGGTGAAGTGTTTTTACGACTACCGTTTCCCCGCCGAAATGCAAAAAGCCTTCGACGGCGCCGACCGCTTTTTCCCGATCACCTATCAAAAAGACTGGGCCATCGTGCGCAAGGTCGCCGAGGGCAGCGGCGAAAAATTTAACAGCGCGGCTTTCGACAACTTGAAGAAAAAGGAAGCCGAGGCGCTGGCGGCCAAAGCCGCGGCGCAAAAGAAGTAACGCGTTGACGCCCGCTGCCGACGGCACCAGCAGTGCCGCATTGTCGATCCGTCGGCTGGTGAAGGCCTATGTACGCGGCAAGCCCGTGCTGGATGGCATTACGCTCGACATTCTGTCCGACGGCATCACCGCCATCATCGGTCCGTCGGGTACCGGTAAATCCACGCTGATCCGCTGCATCAACCGGCTGGTCGAACCCACCAGCGGCGAAATCCTTTTTGAGGGCCGCGATCTCGTCACGTTAAGTTGTGGCGAGCTGCGTGCGGCACGGCGTCGCATCGGCATGGTGTTTCAGGAATACAACCTGGTCGAGCGCCTTTCCGTGATGGAAAACGTGCTCTCGGGCCGGCTCGGCTACGTATCGCCGTTCAAGGCCTGGTTGCGGCGCTTTCCACAAGAGGACATCAACGAGGCGTACGCGCTGCTGGAAACCGTGGGCCTGACCGCCCAGGTGCACGCCCGCGCGGATGCGCTCTCGGGCGGACAGCGGCAACGCGTGGGCATCGCGCGCGCGCTGATGCAAACCC
>CAMBGJ010000095.1 GCA_945865805.1 Bordetella parapertussis | reverse complement strand
GCCCCTGTGGGCCTTGGCTTCCGGTGTTGCCTATCGGGCCACCGGGGCCAGTCGCTCCGGTGTTTCCAGTGGGGCCACCTGGGCCGGTTGCGCCAGTATTCCCAATTGGCCCTTGTGAGCCTGTTGCGCCCGCTGCTCCAGTAGCACCGCGTGCCGCGCAGCTACACTGCGTGCATGTGATCTCGCTTTCGTGGAGGCAATATGACTCACTGCATTCGGCAAGGGTTTTTCACCGGTTCGTGGCAGGGCATACTCGGCCCGGCAAAACTCTCCGCGGATGTGGCGAACAAGGTCACCACGGAAGTGCGGCGCATACGGGCGTTGCCCGACGTGGTGGAAAAACTGTCCTCGCAGGGTACCCTGTCGCGTCCGCAAATGCCGCAGGAAATGGGTCAGTGGCTGGCGGCTGAAAAAGATCGCTGGGCCAAAGTGGTGACGGAAAGCGGGTTTAAGATCGAGTAACAGCAATCGGACATTCACCAGGGAAACCGGCATGAGACAACCGCAATGGACTGACGAAACGACAACCGCCTCCGGCGTACGTGAACGCGGATTTACCGTCGAGCGCGGCTGACAAGCCATTCCCGGCGTGTTGTGGCAACCCACGGCGGCATCAGGGCGCAGGCCGCTGGTGTTGATGGGGCACGGCGGCACGGGACACAAGCGCAACGAACGCATGACCCTGCTGGGCCGGTTGTTCGCTGGTGAGTATGGCTGGAGCGCTGCGGCGATCGACGGGCCGGCGCATGGTGAACGCGGGCCGACGGATGACCCCGAACGCTCGAACTATCGACTGATGTGGCAACGCCCGAACCTTGTTCAGTCGATGATTGACGACTGGCGCGCCACGCTCGATGCGTTGTGCGGCCTTGAGCAGATCGATGCCGGGCGTGTGGGTTACTGGGGCGTATCCATGGGCACCATGTTCGGCCTGCCCTACGTCGCGAACGAAAACCGCGTGCGCGTGGCCGTGCTGGGCAAGGCGGGGATGACGGGATCCAGCGTCGTGCGCAGCGGCATTGATGTGCATTTCCGGCAGCACGCGCAGAACGTGCGCGTGCCGGTATTATTTACCATGCAATGGGACGATGAACGATTCGAGCGTTCCGGCCAGTTGGCGTTATTTGACATGATTGCCGTCAAGGATAAGCGATTACACGCTTACCCTGGAGAGCATTCCGGCAACGGCCCGGAAGCCTTCGTGGCGCAGGCGGAATTTCTCAAGCGCTACTTGTAGGGAGCGCGTGCGTTATCCGGTGGCCGCCAGTGCCGTCGGCTCGCGCGACAATGCACCCGCCGGTTTTTCGATGCCATACAGCCGCGCGCAGTTGTCCCAAAGAATCTTGCGCCGTTGCTCGTTGTTGAGCTGCAAGCCGAGGAACTGCTGGATCGATTCCGGGAATGCGCCGTCGCCGTGCGGATAATCGCTGGACACGACAAAATACTCCGCGCCCATTTTGTTGATCACATCAACCGCCGGTTCTTCGTCGACATCCAGCGCGATATAGCACTGGCGCTTGAAGTATTCGCTCGGCAGCATGCTTAGCGGGCGTTCGCAGCCGGGGCCGAATTTCTCCCAGTGGTCGTCCAGCCGCCACAGCCACCAGTGCAGCCAGCCGGCGGTGCCTTCGAGAAACGCGCAGCGTAGCTTGGGGTGCCGTTCGAGAATACCGCCGGTGGCCATGCTGGCGATGGCGCCCATCAGTTCCACCGGATTGCGAATCGCGTGCGCAATCGGATGAAAATTGGCGTGACCGACGTAACGCTGCCCGGCGTCGTCCTTCAACGAGCTGTTGCCGGTCGGGTGAAAACCTACCGGCACGTTGAGCCGCTCAATCTCGGCCCACAGCGGTTCGCACGCGTCGTCATGCAGATGCTGGCCGTTGACCGGATTGGGCGTGCCGATGACCGCCACCGCGCCGAGTTCAGTGACGCAGCGGCGCGCCTCTGTCACCGCCGCGCCGACGTCGTGCATCGCCAACTGCGCGGCGAATTTCAGACGCTGCGGATCCGTCTTGCAATAATCGTAGGCCCAGTTGTTGTAGGCGCGCGCCAGTGCAGCGGCGTAATCGGGCGAGAGATTATCGTGACACAAAATCTGCCGTCCGCGCGTGCCGTACATCACGGCCACGTCGATACCTTCGATATCCATCGCGGTCAGGGTCGAGGGGGCATCGAACCCGCGCGCCCGTGCCACGTTGAAATGTGGATGACGCGAGCGGCTTCTGCGTCGCAGTTCGCGGCTGGAAGCAGCCGCACCCTGCGATTTAACGAACGAGGGTATCGCCAACCCCTGCACCTCCATGCTGCGTATGGTGTCGGCGTTGCCTTTGTCTTCGGCAGTTTTACTCAGTTCCTTCTTTTGTCCGCCGAAGAAACGCGGCGGGTTCGCCTTGTGCGGCCCGTCGAGATAATTTGCCCACAGGTCGTCGGGCTCCATCATGTGCAAGTCACTGTCCAGGATCAAATAGCCTTCACGTGCCATGTTGCTCTCCTTTCCATTACGATTGCTGAGGTGTCACCGCCACGTGGATGCAAGCGGTGTGGGCGTAGTATAGGCCCACGATGCGGGTTGCTGGTGCCCCGCGTTCATACAGCGCTTCGATGCGCCAAAAGCACTAGAATTGCAAGCTGTCACCACTAAAGCTGGCCGTTATATGGACATCGACTCAGCACGGAACAGGGAGAACACACATGAGTAGCAGTAACAACATCGCCCGCGCGATCGCGGCTTCCGGCAAGCTCAGGGAAATTCTGTGTCTGGAGGATTTTGAAGCGCCCGCGCGCAGCTTTTTGCCGCGGCCGATCTTCGGTTTCATCTCCGGCGGCGTGGAGAGCAACGCCTCGCGCGACGGCAATCGCGCGGCGTTCAGTGAGTATGCGTTTTTGCCGCGCGTGCTGGTCAATACCAGGGCGCGCAATCAGAAGACCACGTTGTTTGGGCGCACCTACGATCTGCCGTTTGGATTCCCGCCGATGGGCGGTACCGCGCTGGCGGCCTACGACGGCGATATTGTGCTGGCCAAAGCGGCGGCCGATTTGAATACGGTGATGATTCAAAGCGGTGCCGCGCTGACGACCATGGAGCGCGTGAAAGAAGCGGGGCCCACGGCGTGGTTTCAGGCGTATCTGCCGGGTGATCCTTCCATCATCACGCCAGTGGTGGAGCGCGCCGCGCGTACCGGGTTCGAGGTGCTGGCGCTGACGGTGGACGTGCAGGTGTCGTCGAACCGCGAGAACAATGTGCGTACCGGCTTCAGTTCGCCGTTAAAACCGACGCCGCGCCTGGCGTGGGATTGCATGCTGCGGCCCGGTTGGACGCTCGGTACTTTCGCGCGCACCGTAATGACTCGCGGCACGCCGCATATCGAGAACATGGGCTTCGAGCGCATGCCGGTGCTGGGCAATCTTGAGCGCCCGCGGCTTGCGCGCGACGCGCTGGCGTGGGAGCACGTCGAACTCATGCGCAAGCTGTGGAAGGGCAAGCTGGTGTTAAAGGGCGTGTTGTCGCCGCAAGACGTGCGCATGGCGCGCGAATGCGGTGTGGATGGCATCATGGTGTCGAACCACGGCGGCCGCCAACTGGATTTCACCGTCGCGCCGCTGCGCATGTTGCCAGCGGTGAAGGCAGAGGCGGGCAACATGGCCATCATGCTCGACAGCGGTGTGCGTCGCGGCACGGATGTGTTGAAGGCGCTGGCGCTGGGTGCGGATTTCGTGTTTGTCGGGCGGCCGTTCCTGTATGCGGCCACCATCGCGGGTGAGGCCGGCGTGCACCATGGTGCCGCGCTGCTGCGTGATGAAATCAGCCGCAACATGGCCATGCTCGGCATCAACTCGCTGGCGGAAATGAAACGTGAATTGCTGGTGCCGAGTTGCGGGCCGATTGCTTGATGGGCGTGATGCTCGTGCGCGACAGCTGCTCGATGTCGTTATATCGTAAGTATTTGTTTTAATTGATTTTTTTATAAACAGCCTTCAGGCAAATTTGCAATGAAAATGAGTAAGTGTAGTTTGGCCGCACTCGGCGCAGGGTTGCTGCTGTCGTGTGTGCAAGTCGCCATGGCGCAGACCTTTCCCTCAAAACCCATACGCCTGGTGGTCGGCTTTCCGCCCGGCGGACCGGCGGATTTCACTGCGCGTCTGCTGGCGGAAAAACTGCCCGCGTTGTTGGGCGGCAACGTCATCGTTGAAAACCGCACCGGGGCGAACGCCACCATTGGCGCTGATTTCGTCGCCAAGTCGCCGCCCGATGGCCATACGCTGTTTTTCACCACCTGCGGCGCGATGGCGATCAGCCCGCACGTCGGCCCCAAGCTGCCGTACGATCCGCAGCGCGATTTCACGCCCATCGCGCAAGTCGTCACTGCTTACAGCACGCTGGCGGTGCATCCGTCGATGCCGGTGAAAAACGTTAAGGAATTCGTCGCATTGGCGCGCGCCAGCAAAGGGCAGATCACGATGGCCTCCACCGGCATCGGCAGCATTCCGCATCTGGCGCAGGAGTTGCTGAAGGCCGCCGCGAAAATCGAGCTGGTGCATGTGCCCTACAAGGGCGCGGGGCCGCTGATCGTCGACGCCATCGGCGGCCACATCAGCTCGCTCGTACTCGATGTCACGCCGCAGTTACCGCATTTGAAGGCGGGCAAATTGCGCGCCATCGGCATCGCCGGTGACAAGCGCGTGCCCTTGTTGCCCGATGTGGCGACCATGGCCGAGCAGGGCTTCAAGAACGTTGAAGCGCCCAATTGGTATGCCGTGTTCGCCCCCGCTAAACTGCCGCGCGTGTTGACCGAGCGGTTGAACGACGCCGTGCGCAAGGTGATTGCCATGCCCGATATCCGCGAACGCCTGATCAGCACCGGTGCCGATCCCGTGTTGTCCACGCCGGAACAACTGGCCGAGTTGCTCAGTCGCGATCTGGCCAAGTGGGGCAAGCTGATCCGCGATAACAACATTACCGAGTGAGCACGCCCATGTCTGAGCAAGGTGCCACCGCTGCACTGTCCGCCTGGGCGGCCAACTTCACACTCGACGACGCGCCGGCCGAAGTCGTCGAACGCATGAAAGCGCTGGTGCTGGATTTTCTGCGCGTGGTCACCGTCGGTCAGCCCTTGCCGTGGAGCCGCGCGGCACGCAAACTCATGCTGCAACTTGGCGGCAAGGCGGAAAGCTCGCTGGTGTTGTGCGGCAGCAAGGTTGATGCCGCGCGTGCCGCATTCGTCAACGGCGCGTATGCGCACGCGTGCGATCTCGACGACACGCATGTCGGCTCCATGCATCACGCGGGCGCGTCGATCCTGCCAGCCGTGCTCGCCATCGCCGAGCGCGATGATCTTGATGGCCGCGCGTTGCTTGCCGCCGCCATCATTGGCTATGAAGCGTCGCTGCGCATCGGCCTGGCCACACAACCCGCGTTGTTTCAACGCGGCTTTATGGCCACCCCCACCTGTGGTGCGATGGGCGCTGCGCTCGCTGTGGGTAAGTTATTGAATTTTAAGGAAAAAGACATGGCCGGCGCATTGGGTGCGGCGGGTGCCTACGCGGGCGGCCTGGCGCAGTTTTATCTGTCCGGCGGCGTAACCAAGCGCTTGAACGGCGCACGCGGCGCAGAGTCGGGCGTGATGGCGGCGGTGCTCACGGAGGCGGGCATCTGGGGGCCGCGCGATATCCTCGAAGGTGAAGCCGGTTTCTTCAAGGCGTTCTCTGGCAATGCCAAGCCGGAAAAAATCACGGGCGATCTGGGGCGCGGGTTCAGGATGATGGAGGTCAGCACCAAAATTCACGCGGGTGCGGGCCGCCTGCAGGCCACGGTGGATGCAGGCCTTGCGCTGGGCTGCGAACACCAACTCACACCCGCACAAGTGCTCGAGTGCGAAGTGGGCATACCCAAGGTGGTGCAGGGCCGCCTGACGCAAAACGATCCGCCCGATTTGCAAAGCGCGCAATTGAGCATCCCCTTCAGCCTTGCCATGGCGCTGGCGCTGGGCCGCACGCGAGGTGCTGCGGCGTCGCTGCGCAGCACCGATTACGACGCCGCGTTGACGGACGCCGAAGTGCGCGCGTTGTCCAACCGCACCCGCTGCGTGCTCGACCCGTGGGTGGAAGCCGGCACCAACACCGAGGAAGTGCCGACGAGAGTAACGATCAAGCTCGCGGGTGGTGAAGCGCATGAATTCAAAATCGAACATCCGCGCGGCAGCCCGCACCGGCGCATGGCGTGGGAAGAATTGACCGCGTTGTTCAATGACACCGTGGGCGATGCGTTGCCGCCGGATCGTTCACAGAAAGTGCAGGCGCTGGTGGCGGGGTTGGCTGGCAGCAGCAGCGTGCGGGAATTGATGCAACACTTTGTGGCTACGCCAGAATGGCTGGCAAAACCATAACAACGTACTGGTAGGGTGGGAGGAGCGCAGCGTATCCCGCCTCACACGCGACATGTCACCTAAACGGCGGGATACGCTACGCTCCTCCCGCCCTACGACTTCTACGATTTGCGCAAGGAATAACATGGACAAACAAATAGCCGTACTCAGCACCGGCGCCATCGGCAGCAGCATCGGCGCGGATCTCACCCACGCGGGTTACAACGTCTGCCTCGTCGATCAATGGCCCGCACATGTGGAGGCGATGAAGGCCAACGGTCTGCACGTGACGATGCCGGATTCGGAGTTGAAAACGCCGGTCACGGCTTATCATCTGTGCGAACTGTCCTCGGCGAAGAAACAGTTCGACATTGTTTTTCTTGCGGCCAAATCACACGACACGCGCTGGCTGTGCGAATTCATCAAGCCGTATCTCAAGGAAGACGGCGTGATCGTCGGCACGCAGAACGGCATGAACAACGCCGACATCATCGACATCATCGGCAAGCCGCGCGTGCTGGGTTGTGTGCTGGAGCTATCGGCGGAGGTGTTCACGCCGGGCAAGGTGCAGCGCAACACTGACAACGCGCATACGTGGATCGGCTTGGGTGAATTCGACGGCGCGGTGACGCCGCGTCTCACCGAAGTCGAGCGCATTCTGAAACACGTGGCGAAGATCGGCATCACCGACAACATCGAGGGCGCGAAGTGGACCAAGCTCGTCAATAGCTCGATGATCCTCGCGCCGTTTGGCGCGCTGGGGCTGCAATCGTGGCAGGCGGTGGAGATTCCCGAGGTGGTGAATCTGTGCGCGCGGCTGGCCTCGGAGACCATGCGCGTGGGCGCGGCGCATGGTTATCAACTCGATGCGATTTTTGGTTTGAGTCCCGAGGAGTTCATGGGCCCGGAAGAAAAAATCATCGACAAGCTGCTGTATACGATCCTTGGCCACATGGGCAAAAAGGGTTCGCGCACCGCGCGCGGCGTGGTGTTTCAGGATTTGCTCAAGGGCCGTCGCACCGAAACCGATTTTCTCAATGGTCACATTGCGCGCAAGGGCCGCGAGAAGGGCATCCCCACGCCGGCCAACGACGCGATTGTTGAACTCGTGAAGCGGTTGGAGCGCGGCGAGGGCAAGCCGGATAAATCCAACGTTGCGGCCATCACCAAAATGCTTGGCTAGCCATGCTAAGAGCGACACGGAGGTGAATATAAAAAACTCTTTAAAAACAAATAGTTACGTATTTTTGCTCAGCGTGGCGCTGCTGACCGGCGCAGCACAGCAAACGGCGGCGCAACCGTATCCGCAACGCCCGCTGCGACTGATCGTGCCCTACTTCACCGGCGGCACACCGGATTTGCAGGGCCGCGCGCTGGCCGAACATTTGCGCGTGCGGTTGGCGCAGCCGGTGGTAGTGGACAACCGGCCGGGTGCCAACGGCAGCATCGGCGTGGGCCTGGTCGCACGCGCGCCCGCCGATGGCCACACGTTGCTGATCGCGCCGGTGGGGCCGTGGGTGGTGAACGCGTATCTGTATAAACTGCCGTACGATCTGCGCAACGACATTGCGCCGGTGATTCAGGTGTCGTCGGTGCCAGCGATCCTCGCGGTGCATCCGGGCGTGCCCGCGCATAGCGTGAAGGACTTGATCGCGGTGGCGAAACAAAAGCCCGGTGAACTGTTTTATGCCTCGGCGGGCATTGGCGGTTTTGGGCATACCTCGGGCGCGTTGTTTTGCGTGATGACGGGGGTGAATATGACGCACGTGCCGCACAAGGGCGCGGTCGGCCTGCTGACGGATCTCGCGGGTGGCCACGTGCAGGTGTCGTTTAACGTGTCGTCGAGTACCCTGCCGTTCGTGAAAAGCGGCCGCGTGCGCGCGCTCGCCACCACCGGCAAGACGCGCTTCGAGCATCTGCCTGATCTGCCGACGGTGGCGGAAACCGTGCCCGGCTATGAAAATCTCACCTGGAACGGCGTCGGCGTTCCGGCGCGCACACCCGCCGCAGTCATCGAGCGGCTTAACCGCGAACTCGCGGCAAGTCTGCAAACGGCGAAAATGAAAGAGACCGCGCGCCTCGAGGCCTACACCATCATCGGCGGCACCCCGGCGCAGTTCGCTGATAATCTGAAAGCCGAGCACGCGAAGTACGCACGGCTGGTGAAGGACGCGGGCCTCAAGAGTGCGGATTAACAAATGACAAGTATTTTGATGACTATGCAGAAGAATATCGTCGCGGCAATATTTTTTATGGCGCTCACTGTCGCCACGGGTGCGAGCGCACAAACGTATCCGCAGCGTCCGGTGCGCATGGTTGTCGCGGTAGCCGCCGGCGGCAGCACCGACATCATGGCGCGGCTGGTCGGGGCGAAACTCGGCGAGCGCATCGGCCAGCAGGTGGTTATCGACAATCGCCCCGGCGGCAGCAGCATCATCGGTGCCGACATCGTGGCCAAGGCACAGCCCGACGGGCATACGCTGATGATGGCCTCCGGCTCGTTCGGCACCATCAGCAGTCTGTTTGCAAAGTTGCCGTTCGATATCGCCAAGGATTTTGCACCCGTGTGTTTGATCGCCACTTCGCCCTATGTGCTGGTGGTGCAGCCCACGCTGCCAATCAAATCGGTGACGGATTTGATCGCCTACGGCAAGGCCAATCCCGGCAAACTCAACTATGCCGGTTCCACGCCCGGTTCGCTGCAGCGTCTTGCCGGTGAGTTGTTAAAGCGCACGGCGGGCTTCGACATGACCTACGTGCCGTATAAAGGCACCGGCCAGTTGATGCCGGACTTGTTGGGCGGACGGCTGCAAGTGGCGTTCGATAATGTGTTGATTCTCACGCCGTATATACGCAGCAACACGCTGCGCGGCATCGGCGTCACCAGCGCCAAACGCTCGGTGTTGTTTCCAGAGTTGCCGACGATTGCGGAGAACGGCGTACCGGGGTTTCACGCCGTCGGCTGGTTCGGCGTGTTGTCCACCGGTAAGACGCCGCAGCCGGTAGTGGACAAATTGAATACCGCGCTGGTCGCGACCATGAAAGAGGCGGATATGCGCGAGCGCCTGATCAAGCAGGGCGCCGAACCGTTGGGCGGATCGGCGGAGGATTTGCGCCAGTATCTCGCGGGGGAAATCGCCAAATGGGGCAAAGTGATCCGCGACGCGGGCATCAAGGCAGAGTAATTGTAAGTATTTGTTTTTAAACAATAATTATATGGATCAGCATGAGCAGCTTTGAACGGCTTTTCAATCCGCGCGGCGTCGCCATTGTCGGCGCCACCGAAGACACCATCCGCGCTGGCGGCCAGGCGCTGGAGGCGATCACCAGTCACCACTACCGCGGCGGCATCTTTCCGGTGAACCCGAATTACGACACGCTGATGCAGCAGCGTTGCTACAAGAGCCTCGCCGACATCGACCAGCCCTGCGACGTGGCGGTGGTGGCGATTCCTGCCAAACACGTGCCCGGCATCATTGAGCAATGCGGTGAAAAGGGCATCTCGTTTGCGGTGGTGCTGGGCGGTGGCTTTCGTGAAACCGGGCCGGAGGGCATGGAAAACGAAAAGCGCATGCTGGCAGCGGCCAAAAAAGGCGGCGTGCGCATCATCGGGCCCAACTGCCTGGGGCTGGTCAATATTCACCAGAATATTTACACCGGCTTTGGCAGTATCACCAGACCGCCGACGTTAAAGCCCGGCCCGGTGTCGGCGGTAATTCAGAGCGGCGGCTTCGGCAACAGCGTGGTGATCCAGACCGGGTTGCAGCGCGTGGGTTTTCGCTACGTGGTGGCGAGCGGCAATGAGTCCGACATTCAGGCACCAGAGCTGATCAACGCGTTTGTTGATGACCCTGAAACCAAAGTGATACTGGCTTACCTTGAAGGCGTCGCCGATGGCCGCGCGTTGATGGCGGCGGCACGGCGCGCGCTGGCCGCGGGCAAGCCGGTCATTATCCTGAAGGCGGGCAATACCTCGCAGGGCATGCGCGCGGCGGCCTCGCATACCGCCAACCTCACCAGCAGTTACGATATTTTTCGCGCTGCGTTCAAACAGTGCGGCGTGATTGAAGTGCAGGACACGCACGAGGCCGGCGACTACGCGCAATGTTTTGCTGCCGGGCGCTTCGCCAAAGGGCGCAACGTGGTGGTGATGGGTGGCTCCGGCGGCTCGGCGGTGGGGTTTTCCGATGCGGCGGATGAGATGGGCTTGAAGCTGGTTTCGCTGTCCGACAAAACCATGAGTGTGCTGCGCGAATGCCTGCCCAACGTGGCCTCGCTGGAAAATCCGGTTGATTATGCGGCGGGTTTTATCAGCGACAAAAACATGCCGCGTTATCAGCGCGCGCTCGACGCCGTGCTCGCCGACCCCGATGTGCATCAGGTCGGCATGTTGTTCGCCACCACCACTGGCCGCACCATGCTGAACGGCGTGCAAGGCGTGGTGGAAGCGATGAAGCATACCGACAAACCGATACTGGCGTTCTGCTCGATTCCGTACGAGACGGCGCGCGAAGGCTTTGATCTGATCGCCGAACACAGTATCCCCATGCAGCCCTCGCCGCGCCGCGTGGCCTACGCCATGGGCAAGCTGGCGAATTATTACGACACGTTGCAACAGCACGATCGCATCTGCAACCCGCCGCAACCCAAAGCCCGCCCGCTGCCGCTGTTTCCGGTGGGCGCGGTGACACTGGACGAAGTGGAAAGTAAAAATGTGTTGCGCGCCTTCGGTGTGCCGGTAACGAACGATGTGCTGGTGGCGCCGGGCGCTGCCCTGCCCGCGAATGTGAATTACCCGGTCGCCGTGAAAATCGCCTCGCGCGATATCGCACACAAATCCGATATCGGCGGCGTGCGGCTGAATGTTCCCGACGCGGTGCAACTGCAAATCGCCATTGCCGACGTGCTGGCCAATGCCAAACGCGCCGTGCCGCAGGCGAACATCGCTGGAACGATAGTCGCGGAAATGGTCACTGATGGCCTTGAAACCATCGTCGGCGTGGTCAACGATGCGTGCTTCGGCCCGGTGGTGGCGTTTGGCTTGGGCGGCATACTTGCCGAAACCATACACGATGTGACTTACCGTGTTGCGCCCTTTGACAGAATCGAAGCGCTATCGATGATCCGCGAAATTCGCGGCGCAAAACTGTTTGACGGCGTGCGCGGTCAACCCGCGCGCGATGTCGATGCGCTGGCAGATTTGTTGGTGGCCGTGTCGGATATGGCGTGGCTCACGCGCGAACGCGTGGCCGAGATGGATATCAATCCGGTGCTGGTGCGGCCCGTGGGCAAGGGCGTGGTGGCGGCGGATGCGTTGGTGGTGCTGAAGTAAAGCCGCATTACTCGATTCGCACCCCTGCGGCCTTTACCACGCGCCCCCACTTGGTGATTTCCGCCACCAGGTGTTTGTGAAAAAACGCCGCGCTGTCGCCAGCGGGCTCCGCGCCATCGGCTGAGAGTTTTTGCCGTACGTCGGGTATTGCGACGACTTTGCCCAATTCGCTGTTCATGCGGGCAATCACGCCGCCACGCGTGCCCGCCGGTGCGAGCACGCCGTACCAACTGGTGGTGGCGTAATCGCGCACGCCGGATTCGGCGACGGTGGGTAGCTCCGGCAGCGCGGCGGAGCGTGTTGCACTGGTCACCGCGAGCGCGCGCAATCGCGTCGAACGCACATGTTGCAGCGACGATAACATGCTGGCAAAGGTGAGTTGCACTTGCCCGGCGATGGTGTCGGTCAACGCGGGGCCGGCGCCTTTGTACGGCACATGCGACATTTTGATGGCGGCGGCGTTCTGAAATAATTCGCCCGCGAGGTGGCCCGAACTGCCCGCACCGCCCGAGGCGTAATTCAGTGCATCGGGTTTTGCCCTGGCTAATGCGACCAGTTCTTTCGCTGAGCGTGCGGGCAGCGAGGGATGCACCACCAGCAAAAACGGCGCTTGCGCCAGCAGGATCACCGGCGCCAGATCACGCAGCGGATCAAACGAGAGATTCGCATACAGGCTGGGATAAATGGCAAAACCGCTCGACACAATCAGCAGCGTGTAGCCGTCGGGCGTGCTTTTTGCCACCAGGCCCGCGCCCACGGAACCTGCAGCACCAGTGCGGTTATCGACGATCATCGATTGCCAGAGCGTCTCGCTGAGTTTGGCGGTGATGGCGCGCGCCACCAGATCGGTGCCGCCACCAGGCGCCTGGCCGACGACGAAGCGCACGGGCTTCACCGGATACGGCGGCTCTGCGATTTGTGCCTGGGGCGTGGCTGAACTGCACGCCGCACCCACGCTCAAGAGGCATTGTAAGTATTTGTTTTTAAAAGAGTCTTTCATCCTGCCTCAAGTGCATTCAAACGCGCAGCGTGGCACGCCGTGCGCCCTGTAATATAACCGACGCAAAGGAACCCCACATGACCACCAGCAACAGCCTCACTCTACTCGGCGTCGGCGACGTCGGCCCACTGCTTGAACCGATGGATGCCTACAGCACGCTGGCGGGCCCAACGCTCGCGGCGGCGGACATCCGCTTCGGCCAATGCGAGCGCGTGTACTCCGAACGTGGCGCGCTGCAATTGCATTCCGGCGGCGCGCACAGCCGCGTCAAGCCGCATCTGGCGTCGGTGTTTACCGATTGCGGTTTCGACGTGGTGTCGGTGGCGAGCAACCACGCGATGGATTGGGGCGGCGACGCGCTGCTCGATACCATTGCGTTGCTTGAAAGCAAAGGCATCAAGACCATCGGCGCGGGGCGTAATCTGGCCGAGGCGCGGCGTCCCGCTGTGATCGAAAAGAACGGCCTGCGCGTGGCGTTTCTTGCCTACTGCACGATACTCAACGAGGGCTACGCCGCAGGGCCGGACAAAACCGGTGTCGCGCCGCTGCGTGCGCATACCTATTACCAATGCGTCGATTACCAGGCGGGCGTGCCGCCGCGCGTGGTGACGGTGCCTTATGAAGAAGACCTCGCCGCCATGGTGAGCGACATCAAAGCGGCGAAAGCCAATGCCGACGCCGTGATTGTTTCGCTGCACTGGGGCATCCATTTTGTGCCGCGCCTGATCGCGGATTATCAACCCGCCGCCGCGAAGGCAGCCTTTGCCGCCGGTGCCGATTTGATTCTGGGGCACCATGCACACACGCCGAAGGCTATCGGCGTACACGATGGCAAGACCTGTTTTTACAGCTTGAGTAACTTCATCATGTCGTCCACGGCGAAGAATGCCGCGAGCGCCGCCGCGTTTGAAAAAAAATACGGCGTGAAACTCGATCCCGATTATCCGCACTTATCTTATGGCGAAGACGCCAAGCGCAGCCTGATCGCCAAGGCCGTCATCGGCAAGGGCGGGGTGCAGAAAACATCGTTCCTGCCGGTGCTGATCGACAAACAACTGCGGCCCGAGGTGTTAAAGCGCGGCGATCCGCGCTTTGAGGACGCGGTGCGCTTCATGAACTGGGTGTCGGAGGATTTCGATCACCAATTTGTGATTGAGGGGGATGAAGTTTGTGTGCGGTCGCGGGCGTAGAATACTGGCGTTAATCCAGAGGAAATTGCCATGTTCACCCGTATCGATCACGTGATGGTTTGTGTGCCTGATTTGGCGCAAGGTATCGCGCAGTACCGCAAGATGGGTTTCAATATTTTTGCGGGGGGCGATCACCCCGGCAAGGGCACGCACAACGCCATCGCGTTCAATGGCGAAGATTATCTTGAGCTGCTCGCCGTGCGCGATGCCGCCGAGTACGCTGCATCGGGTAAACCCGGCACCCGCAACACCGGCCTGACGGATTTTGTCGCGGCAGGCGGCGGCATCCGTTACGTGGTGTTGCAAAGCGACGATCTCGCAGCGGAAGTCGCCGCCATGCGCACACGCGGCGTCGATGTGAGCGATGTCACGGCGGGCAGCCGACGCACGCCAGCGGGCCAATTACTGCAATGGAAATCCGCCGTGCTGGGGCCGAAAAATCCGCTGCCGCTATTTTTTATCGAACACGTTACGCCGCTGGCGCAGCGCCGCACGCAAGCCGCTGCTGCGGGTAATCATCCGAATGGCGTCTACAAACTCGAACGCGCCTATATCGTCACGCACAATGCCGAAGCCGAGGCGGCGGTTTACGCCAACGTGCTCGGCATGCCCAAGCCCGAGTTGCACAAAGGCACGGTGGTGATGTCGGACATGGCGATTTTTGAAATCGGCCCCACCGGGCTGGGTGTGGTGCAGCCCTATGCGCCAGGCCCGGCCGCCGACGCACTCGCGCGGCGCGGGGCTGGCCCGTTTCAGGCGCTGTATCGCACCAGCAGCATGGGCGCGGCGGCGCAGTGGATGGAATCGCAGGGCTTGCCGCCGCCCGCGCGCGGGGTGCGCAGCAACGGCGAACACGCCATGCTGATGACGCCGCCGGACACGTTTGGGGCGTATATCGGGTTTGTGGGTCCGGCATAACTATTTGATTTTATTGATATATTTCACTCAACCGTCTGCATGCGCAACAGCCGCGCCGCTTCTTCGGCGCGCGCATCATCAATTTCGCGCATCACGCTGGCGATATCCACTGCGCCCAATTCACGTTCAAACGTACCGGTGAGTTTGGCGTCGGTGGTGAGTTCGCCGCGTTGATATAAATCCCAGATCTCCGGGCCAAAATCCGTGTGCAGGATTTCTGGCGCGAAGCGGCCGAAAAAATCGCGCAGGTTCACCACGTCGCGCAGCAGCATGCGTTGCGCGTGATTGTTGCCGGCGGCATCCACTGCCTGCGGCAGATCAATGATCACCGGGCCTTCCGCGCCAAGCAGGATGTTGAACTCCGACAGATCGCCATGCACCACGCCCGCGCACAACATGCGTACTACCTGGAGCAGCAACATCGCGTGATGCGCGCGCGCCTCGGCGGGCGTAAACATCACATCGTTCAGGCGCGGCGCCGCCTCGCCGTTTTCATCGGCAACCATTTCCATCAGCAATACGCCGTCGAGAAAATTATGCGGTGCGGGCACACGCACACCGGCGGCGGCCAGGCGATACAGCGCGTCCACTTCGGAGCTTTGCCAGGCGGCCTCCTGCGACTCGCGGCCATATTTGGTGCCCTTGGCCATGGCGCGCGCCTGGCGGCTGTTTTTGGTTTTGCGGTTTTCGGTGTAATCCACCGCCTGGCGAAAGCTGCGATGCGTGGCTTCTTTGTAGACTTTGGCACACAGCGTTTCATCGCCACGGCGCACCACGTAAACGGCGGCTTCCTTGCCGCTCATCAGTTGCAGTACCACCGTGTCGATCAGGCCTTCTTCAATCAGCGATTGCAGGCGTTTGGGTGGTTTCATCGGTCTATTGTACGCTGCAGTACGCCATGGTGCATCATGCGCCGTGCGCGGCCCTGCCTGATTCGGTTATTCTTTGCGTGCGCGGGCAATTTTGAGCGGTCCAATCCAGCGCGACAGAACAGTTTTACAAGGAGCAACGCAGTGACAATGCTTGAAGCGGTGGGTCATATATCGTTTGCGCTGGGCGCGGTGTCGTACTGGGTGCGCGACGAAATCTGGTTGCGCTCGTTGTTGATACTCTCGTTCGCCACCGGCCTCATCTACAACGCCATGCCGCCGGTGGGGCCCGGTGGGGCCGCTGTGGCTGGTGTTGTTCTGGCTGGCGGTGTATGTGGTGATTAACGTGTTTCGCATCGGCACCAAGCTCGCCGAAAG
>CAMBGJ010000094.1 GCA_945865805.1 Bordetella parapertussis | reverse complement strand
TCCCTCCCAATCACCGCTCAACCCCGCTGCCGCCTTCCGACTTAATGGGCAGGGTAGACTGCGCTTGTCGTTCTGAAATGCTGTGAAATCAATTCCACATAATGCCAAACACTTGAGATCGGATTGTTTGTGCAACATTCGGGCTAGGTCTTGCGGCTTGAGGTTATAAGCATGCACATCGTAGACGCGGAAATCCTTCTCGCCGTAAATGCGTGCGAGGTCATCGAGCGCAACCATCAGCGTGTTGCCTTGTTGCGTGGGCGCCGCAGCGAGTTTCACGGTGGATGTGGTCGCACCTGACGTCACCGTCGCGCTCGCACGGCCCGCAGCCAGCCGCACGCCGTCAACGACTTTCGGCGGCGTTTTGTCGAGCGCGCGCTCGAAGTGGTCGAAGGTGATCTGATACAGCGACGCCGGGCCGTACGAGTGGTGGCCGTTCTCAAGCGTGATGACGGTAAGGTTGCGCATCGCGCCCTTTAAATTCTGCATGTAGGGCTGGCAGGAATTCTGTAGCGTATCGAGGTAGAACACTGTGATGTCCGCCGCAAAACACGTGATCACTGTGGGCATATCGAGAATAGCCCCTTTGAAATCAGCAGCGTAGGGCTTGCTGCCGCCGGGCGCGGTCGGCGCCATTGCCTTGAACAAGTGACCATGGCGCCGCACGAAATTCAGGCTGCCCGCGCCACCGGCGGAATTGCCGAAAATAAACATTTGCTGCGAATTAATGTTGTAGCGCTGCTTGACGAGATCCAGCGTATGCAGCATCGCCTGCTCGCCGGGGCCGCTGCCCCACACCGGGCCGCGCGTCCAGCCGTTGGGGGAGAGCACGATATAGTTGTAGCGGTCGGCGTAATCCTCGAATAACGTCACGCCGGGCAGTGGCGTGGGCTGATTTTTCAGGTGGTCATTGGGCCGCTCGAAAGGCGCATTCTCATTACCGGTACCGCCGTGCAGCATGAAGGTGAATTTGCTGGGCTGCTGCGGATCGTAATGCTTCGGCACATACAGGCGATAGGGCAGGATGCGATCCACCGCCATCGCGGTGTTGATGTCCTTGCCACTTTCATCGGTCTTGCCACTGAACACGGTGACGTCACCAAAGTAATACGCGAACCACAAATTGCCCTTACTGATGCTCCCGTCGAGCAGCCCATTCAGGGTTTGCACACGGCGTGGCGTGATCGGCGTATTCGGCTTACTCGTATCAGCGCCCGTGTATTTCGGATTGAAGAGGTCGTCCTGCGTCTCCTGTGGCCCGACATGACTCACCGCCAGATACCCGCTCGCCACGCTGTCGTCAGTGATGGTTTTGCCGAGCGAGCGCATGAAGCTCGCCACCGGAACGTAGATGACGCTGCCGCGTTGCACGGGTGCTGTTGTCAGCGTTACCGACGCGGGTGCACCGGCGGACACAACCGCAGCACCATTGATGGCGGCGCGGTCGCTCACCGTGGCGTGGGTGGTGGCCAAGGACGTAGCCGCCGTGCTCGACAACGCGTAGCTGCCCTGCCATGCAACCTTGGTGTATTCGATGCGCGGCGCGCGCGAGCCCGACCCTGCTGCCACGCGCTTGCGGAAAAAATGATGCTGCACGGTGAAGCGCTGTGTTGCAGCATCCACGCTGTAGCTCATGAACGGCGCGTAAATCTTGCGCAAGTCGGCCAACGCCACCATCAGCACACCGTTGTCCACGAACGGCGCATGATCGAGTTCGTAGCGCACCATCGCCTCGGCGTTGTTGTAGCGAAGCGACGGGTCGAACGGATAAAAGGTGTCGAAGAACACGGTCTGCCGGTGCGGCGCGCGCGTGCTGAACAACACCGAATTCTTGTCGTGGGAATAATCCAGGTAACCCGCCATCGGGCGGCTACCCTGCTCCAGCGCCGGGGGCGTGACGGCACAGCCAGCAGCGCCCAATGCCAGGGCGGCGAGCAACATTTTCATGAACAGCTCCGATGGTGGATGGGTGGATTACTCAGCCTTGGCCCCGGACAGCTTGATCACCCTCGCCCATTTGGTGATCTCGGCCTGAATGAACGCGGCGAACTCCTCCGGCTTGTTGCCTACCGATTCCGCTGCCTGCGACTGAAAGCGTTCCTTGACATCCGCCATGCCGAGCACGCGCACTGCATCGGTGTTGATTTTGCCAATCACCGCAGGCGGCGTGCCGGTGGGTACCAGCAGGCCAAACCAGGCAGTGACTTCAAAGCCTGGCAGCCCGGCCTCGATCATCGTCGGCAGTTCGGGCACGCCCGCCAGACGCTTCGCGCTGGTGACGGCGATGCCGCGCAACTTGCCCTGCTGTACAAAGCCCTGCACCACCGGCGCGTTGTGCATCACATAATCGATCTGTCCGCCCATCGCGTCGATGGTCATTTGCGCGCTGGATTTATACGGTACGTGCAGGGTTTTTACACCGGCCAGCACGTTAAACAGTTCGCCGGACAGATGCTGCGTGGTGCCGGGGCCGCCGGAGCCGAAGGTGAGTTTGCCGGGATTGTTTTTGGCGAGCGCGATGAATTCCTTGACGCTTTTCGCCGGCAGGCTGGGGTGCAGGCACACGATGTTCGGTGTTTTGGCGAGCAGCGTCACCGGCGCGAAATCTTTCACCGGGTCGAACGGCAGCTTGCCCATCAACGTGGTGTTGATGGCGATGGGGCCGATGGTGTTAAACAAAATCGTGTAGCCGTCGGCCGGCGCCTTTGCCACGCGCTCGGTACCGATGTGACCCGACGCGCCCACGACGTTGTCGATCACCACGGGCTGACCCCACAGCTCCGAGAGCTTGGGCCCGATCAGGCGCGACATAAAATCCGGCGCGCTGCCGGGCGGCGCTGGCAGAACCAATCGCACGGTCTTGGCGGGCCACGCCTGTCCTGAGCCTGTCGAAGTGGTCTGTGCAGACGCGAGTGGTACACCGCCGAAGGCAAGACAGCTAAACACCAGTGGTTTTACGCAGGCAAATTTCATTACGTCTCCGAAAATTAGAATAAGCAGAGCGAGCAACAAGGAATTGGATCCGGTGTATGGGGCACGCAGTTGCGTAGCCCGATGGTTGCACAAGCGGCTGACTCGTGCCACTTGCCGCATTGGGGGCCACACAAAGGATTAATAAATTATCGTTATAAATCAAATAGTTATGAAAATATCTGCAATTTACCGTCCGCTACATGCGCCGCGCGTCGGTTAAACTGTGCACTTCACTCATCAACGCCGCGCCACGGCCATCCATCATGAACACCGACGACATACTCAACACCGCCAAACAGCGCGGCAAACAACTCGGCCTGCCTTATGCGGGCGCGCTCACGCCTGCCGAAGCGAACGAACTCATGCAGCACAACGCCAACGCGAAACTGGTCGATGTGCGATCACGCGCGGAGTGGGACTGGGTGGGCCGCGTGCCCAATGCCGTCGAAGTTGAGCTGCTGGCGTGGCCCGGCAGCCGCCCGAATCCGGCGTTCTTGCAGGAGCTGCAACAAAAAGTGCCGCAGGATGCCGTGGTGATGTTTCTGTGCCGCAGCGGCGGTCGCTCGCACAACGCCGCAGGCCTTGCCACGCAAGCCGGGTATACCAACTGCTACAACGTGCTCGAAGGTTTTGAAGGCGACCACGACGCCAACGGTCACCGCAATAACATAGGCGGCTGGCGCGCGGCCGGCCTGCCTTGGGTACAGGGATAAAGGGATAACTCCATCATGAAAGCCGCCTTCATCGTCTTTGACAACATGACCTTTCTCGATTTCATCGGGTTTTACGACGCAGTGACGCGCCTGAAAACCATGAAATTCATGGCCGATTTTTCGTGGAACGTTTGTGCGCGCGCCGCGCAACCCGGCGCACAAGTCGCCGACGACCGTGGCTTGAAAGTCGTGGCGGACAGCGTGGGCAATTCACTCGCTGGTTACGATTTATTGTTCATCCCCGGCGGCTTCGGCACGCGCGCGTTGCAACAGGATCGCGCGTTCGTCGACTGGATCGCCACAGCGCGAGACGTGCCGCTGAAAACGTCGGTTTGCACCGGCTCGCTGCTGCTGGGCGCGGCGGGCTTTCTCACCGGCAAACGCGCCACCACGCATCCGGGCGCTTACAAAGAACTGGAACCGTACTGTGCGACTGTCGTGCAACAACGCATCGTTGATGAAGGCGCGCTGGTGACCGGCGGTGGCGTCAGCACGTCCATCGATTTAGGCTTGCACATTGTCGAGCGCCTTGTCGGAAAGGATGCCCGTACGCGTGTTGCGAAGCAGATGGATTATCCGTACGGCTGAGCAAGAACTTCGGTGGATAACAATCAACACCCAGCGTCAGGTTCCTAACGCACAAAACTTACCCTGTCATTCCCGCGAAAGCGGGTATCCCTAACACAATGCCATAGCTTACAAAGCCCACCCATCCTACCTTCCCTGAGGGAAGGGGATACCCGCTTTCGCGGGAATGACGGGGTGAGAGGAGTGGCTTAGGTAAAAGCCCGTTGAAGAATTATTGCTTACCAAGGCGCGGTGTGAACGCCGCATAGAAACGCCCTGCACCACCCGCCTTCGCTTTAGCGGTCGCAACAGCCCCGGCCTCCAGCACCACGACCGCGCGATACTGCGTCGTCTGATGCAACCCCACCGACTGCAGCCACAACGGTTTCGCACCAAACAGCATCACGCGATCCGGCGTATCGCTGTCCAGCGCATACACGCACTGCCCTTCATTCACCACCGGCACTTCATCCGCGCCTTCAAACAGATTGCGCGTCCAGAGCTGGTAATCACCGTGAAACCGCACGCTCTGACTGCCGCCGCCACCGATGTTTTTGTAGCCCTGGCTCTCGTAAACATCGGCGGATGTCACCGAATACATCGCCAAAAACCGGTGCGGCGTTTCGTTGATCGCCTTGAAGCGCTGCGCGCTGCCAAAGCCCGGCACGCTCAGCAGCTTTTGCAAATAACCCGTGTACCACTCGTGCCACGCGGGTTCGGTTTGCGGGTTGGCAAAAACGTGATCGACCATGTAGATCATCAGAAGCACCTTACCGTTGCAAAATGGCTCTTACGACTTCACCCCGCGCCGCGCCACTTCCTTCGCCAGTTCCGGCCCGGTCATGTAGTGCGGCACGCGAAACACCAGCCGCTTTACGCGCTGGATAAACGCATTGGCGCCGCGCACTTCTTCCGCCCAGTATTTATCGGCGAGCGCGATGTTCTTCTGTAAATCCATATGAAATCCGTTGCGCGAGCCAGCACCGCCGAAGGTATATAACTTGCCGTCGATGATGCGCCACGCATCGGCGTTGCCGCCGTACGGGATGCCGTAGACGATACCGTTGGCGCAGTAGCCACCGTATTGTGGCAGGTAACGCTTGGGGTCTTTGTCGAACAGCGCTTTATGCTCCGCCGTGACAAAACGAAACGTCACGCCGTCGATCACTGATTTGATCGCCGGATCGCCCACTCGGTGTTTGCTCTCGGTAAAGTACGCCACCACATCCGCGCCGAACAACATCACGCGGCTGTCGTCTCCGTCGGTGACCGCGTTCACCGGCGACAACGCGCCGCCGGGGCTTTGCACGATGAGGGGTGCGCAGCCGGTCAGCACAAGCAGCAACACGCTAGCGAATAGCGAACGCAACGGGTTCATAAGCGACCTCTCTCTCAATAAGTGTCACTCGCCATGTTAGCTTACGTAGTGATCGCCGACACTATCGAGCTTGTCCGAATGCGGAATGGTGAGCGAGATCAGCGCGGCGGTGGCGGTCGTGCCTGCCGCCGTAACCAATAGCCACGCAGGTGCGACGATTTCTGCCAGCACACCGCCCAGCGCAATGCCGCCGCTGATGCCACCCAGCAAACAGGTGCCGCCCCAGGTGAAGCTTTCCGCCAGCTTGCCGGGTGGGGCGAGCCGTGAGAGCAGCAGCGACTGCGTGGCGATGACGCTGGCCATTGGCGCACCAGCAATTAAATTTACCAATAAAAACAAATACATATCGTTAACCGGCGCTACCAGCAGCGCGCCGCCCGCCATCAACCCCAGCGCGATCAAAAACTGTTTGCGCAGCGGTGCCTGCCAGTGCCGCGCGCCGTAGGCAAACGCGCCCAGCGCGCTGCCCAGGCTCGCCAGCGCCAGTGCGAGGCCCGCGACAGACGGCATGCCGCGTCGCGTCGCCCAGGCCGTGACGCCGACCTCATACAGGCCGAACGCGACGGAATAAAACACTGTGGCGATCAGCAGCACCACTAAACTGCGCTCGCTATATACGCCCAATCCGCCGCCCGCCGGACGCGGGACGATTTCCCAGTCACGGATCACCGGTGTGCGGCCAAACCACAACGTGCCCACCACGGCGCTTACCGCCGCCAGCAACACCGCGCCCTCGGGATAACCCGTCGCGAGAAACAGCGCCACCAGCGCCGGGCCGATGACGAATACCGATTCGACGATCACCGAATCCACCGAGTAAGCGGTTTGCAGCAACGCGGGGTCGGTCAACACGCGCGGGTAGAGCGTGCGCATGCAGATCGTCACCGGCGGCAGCGCCGCGCCCGCCACGTACGCACACAAGGCGACGGCGAGCGCATGCGCCTGCATGCTCACCAGCGCGACCAGCGCCAGCAACATCAGCGGATACACCACCGCGCACAGCCGCAGCACCGGCAACGGTCCGATGCGGTCGATCGCGCGGCCGATCATCGGTGCCACACTCGCCAGCCCCGCCACATACAACCCACTGGCGACACCCGCTGTGATGAACGATCCGGAGCGGTGCTGCACCATCAGCAGAATCGCGAAGCCCGTGATGCCGATGGGCAAGCGCCCAGGGATAGATGCCAGCAGCGTGGCGTGTATGGCGGGTACGCGAAACAGATCGCGGTACCGGTCCAGTAGCATTTTTTAGGTAGCTTCTACGTCGGCCACGGAAGCATGCCGGTGTATGCCGTGGCCAGAATCACCAGCCCGAAGACAATGCGGTACCAGGCAAACACCGTGAAGTCATGCGTGGCGACGTAGCGGATCAGCCAACGGATACACACAAACGCCGAGATAAACGCGGTAACCGAACCCACGGTGAAAAAGCCGATGTCGTCCACGCTTAGCAGCGCGCGATTTTTAATCAGGCTGTAGCCGCCTGCGGCCACCAGCGTGGGCACCGCAAGAAAAAATGAAAACTCGGTGGCCACTTTGCGCGACAGGCCGAACAGCATGCCGCCGATAATCGTCGCCCCCGAACGCGAGGTGCCGGGTATCAGCGCGAAGGTTTGCGCGAGGCCGACTTTGAGGGCGTCCTGCCACGTCATGTCGTCGACTTCCAGCACGCGCGGCGCGGGTGCGTTTTGCCGCCGCTCCACCCACAGAATTATGATGCCGCCGATGATGAACGCCAGCGCCACCGGCACGGCAAAAAATAAATAACTCTTGATGAGGCTGCTGAACAGCAGGCCCATCACCGCCGCCGGCATGAAAGCAACCATGAGATTCAGCAGAAAACGCTGCGACGCGCGGTCGTTGAACGCGCCCATGGCGACGCCAAGGAATCGACGGCGGTATTCCCACACCACCGCCATCATCGCGCCGGTCTGAATGACGATTTCGAAGACCTTGGCTTTTTCGCTGTGGTAACCCAGCAACCCGCCGGCGAGAATCAAATGCCCGGTGCTGGAAATCGGCAGAAACTCGGTCAGACCTTCGACGATGCCGAGTATGACGGCAACCAGATACGATGTAGAGGGTTCAGCCATGCGGCCTCAAAAAGGGCGCATGCTAACACAGCCCCATGCGCGTCGAGACAGCGCACTAATGCGCGCCATCAGGCGTGAACACTGTGCGCCTTACGCCGACGGACGCTGCCGGCCCAGCGATCAATCGTAGGGATTGGTGTGCGGCGGAAACACCGAGTTGCGCGACTTGGGGCGGCTGGAGAATTCGCCCAAGCCTTCGCGCACGGCCTGCCTGGCAGCCGATTCAAACGCGGTGAGCAGGACGGACAGCAGCACGCTGCCGCGCGCGGCGGCTTCACGCTGGATCTGATCGGTGCGCCGCTGCATGGCCTCGCTGGGCAGCGCTTCCTCGCCACGCGCGCTGGCGGCCATCGATTCACGCAGGTGCTGGAACAGCAGCGACACATCGTCTTCGCGGATCAAGCCCTTGAACAGCACCTCGGGATTGATGGCATCAAAGGCATCGAAGGCATCTTTGCTTTGCGCGGCGGCGGGCAGGCTGAACGCTATGCACGCGGCGGCGGCACACAGCAGATGACGGATTTTCATGTACGGACTCCCGGAATAGAGGCTGCGGGTTAAAGGAACGGCTACAGGGAAATGGGGGCGACCCAGCGTGGAGTAACGATGCAGTAGCCGCTTCCGTGTACAGCGTACGACACAAAGAATGTTAACAAAATGTGTCTGTTGGCGCGCCTCAAGAAAGCCGCGGTGTGGTGGTTTACGCCGAGCGACGCGCCCGGAATGCGGGCCGTGCTGCACGCGGTTGCTGTAGCGCCCTGGCGTCTGAGCGCCGCTGCACCGGGTGTAAACTCGCGGACATACGTCCTCGTGAATGTCAGTGAGCGCCCCCATGCCCGCGCAAGAAATCGAACTCGCCGATGACATCGACGAGTACCAATACTTCCTCGAAAAAGAATGGTCGGACGGCTTTCCGGTGGTCGCGCCCAACGCGAAGCGCCTTGCGTGGTTGCTCGCCGGCACGCCACGCGATCCCGATGAAGTCATCGGCGACATTCCGCCCGCGGGCGTCACCGCGACGGTGCGCGATGTCGCGCTGCACGCGCTGATGGCCGGTTGCAAACCCGAGTATCTGCCGGTGGTACTGGGCGCGATCAAAATTATTCTGCGTGAAGCATTCAACATGGGCGGCGTGCAATGCACCATGCACGGCGTGGCACCGCTGATGATCGTCAACGGGCCGTACGCGCAACAGATCGGCCTGCACGGCGGCAACGGCTGCTTCGGCCCCGGCTTTCGCGCCAACGCCACCATCGGCCGCGCGATACGGTTGCTGCTGATGAATCTGGGCGGCGGGCTGGCCGGGCTGGCGTCGGCCACCGTGTTCAGTTCACCGATCCGTTACACCGCGTGCCTGACCGAAAACGTCGTCCTAAGCCCCTGGGAAACCCTGGCAAAATCAAATGGTTACGGCGACACCGACAATGTGATCACCTGCGCCATGGTGGAAAGCCCGCGTCTGCATTTCGACGACGTGAGCACCGAGCCCGAGCGCCTGCTGCGCGGTATCGGCGATGCGATGACCTCCACCGGCTCGTGGAATATGTGGTTCAGCTCCGACGTGGTGGTGGCGATGGGCCCGCAACACGCGCGCCTCTGCGCCGACGCAGGCATGAGCCGCGCGCAAGTGCAGCAACGCCTGTGGGAGCTGGCCGAACGCCCGCAAGGCAACCTCAAACGCGGCGGCAACTGGCGCGCGGAGCGTGCACGGGCGCTGGGTATTGATCCCAACGACGACGGCGCGCCGTTCAAGGCGGTGAAGGATGTCAAGCGCGTGCAGCTGATTGTCGCTGGCGGGCTGGGACCGGTGACGGCGGTGTGCCATGGGTGGAATGAATCTAGCCGGGCGGTGCATGGGGCGTATGAGGCCACTCATGCATATACACCCGCCGACCCTGCGGTCGAGAGGGACGGCCACAAGCCGCATTTGTGGCTACCTACAGCTGACTTGCAGTGACGCAGTGTGCAAGCACTCAGCCAGGTCAAATTAAGTGTAGACGATACCGCGTAGCACGCCCCTGCCCCAACTGCTGAAGCTTTTTCATATCGAGAAACTTCTTCATGATTTGTTCGATCGTGCGCGGCGGAAAGCCCAGCGCTTTGATGGCATCGCCACGATTGAATTCCTTGCTGCCCTGGCTTTGCGCCCACTGCCAAAAAGCCAGCTGCTTTTCGGAAAGCAGATACTCGAACTGATCGCTTTCAAGTATTTGCTGTGCGGCTCTGGCTTGCTTGAGAAAAATTTCGAACAGGTATAAAAGCCATGATGACAGGTCTTCCTGTTCGCTTTTCCATGTGCGTTGTGTTTTGTTCAGGGCCAGATAGTAATCAGCCTTGCTCGTTTCAATCAGTTTCTCGTGGGACACCAGCGTCGTAAAAGCATAGCCGTTCTGTAACAGCATAAGATTGGTCAGCAGGCGGCTGGTGCGGCCATTTCCATCCTGAAACGGGTGTATAGCCAGATACTCGAAGGCGAAATTGGCCATCAGGATCAGCGGGTGTTTGAACTTTTCCGCCTTGGCCCATTGATACCAGCCGATCAGGTCGCGCATTTCCGTTGCGGTCAGATGCGGCGGTGTCGGGTCGAAGATGATGCCGACAACTTGGCCGCTCTGATCCTTGGCTTCCACGCGATTCGGGCCAATTTTGTAGCGGCCCTTGTGGCCTTGATCTTTGTCACTGTAGGCCAGCATGTCCTGATGCAATTGCAGGATATGATTTTCGGTGACGGGCATGTCGGCGTGGTTTTCAAAGATGCGCGCCAGCATGTCGATGTAGCCCGCGACTTCCTGCTCGTCGCGGGTCTTGAATGATTTGATCCGCAGGTTGCGGTATAGCGCTTCAACCTCGTCATCGGTCAGGCGGTTACCCTCAATGCGGTTTGATGCGCCGGTTGAGGTGACAATGACGGATTGCGTCAGGCGCTTCAGGGTTTGCGGGAGCAGCCGGTTTGTGAGGCTGTAGGTGTTCTTGACCGTATCGATTTCGGCGATCATGGTGTATATCGTCTCCGTCAACGCCGGGGACAATTGCAGCCGCTTGCTTAATCGAGAACCTTGCCATTCCATACGTGATATTATGTGAGATTACGTGAGAAATGTCTACGTGAGTTAATGTGATTTAATGTGAGGATAGTGGTGAGATGTTTGAAAACAGCGCGAGCCGGTTTGCGGTAATGTGGGCTGGTGTAGCGGCCTAATGTCATGAACGCCTTCTCTAATATAGAGACCCGTGCATTACTTGCTGCGTTGGTTACCTGTGCCCCTGCGATGTGTGCGGCACAGCCCTACCCTGCCAAACTCGTCCGCCTCATTGTAGGCTTCGCCCCCGGCGGCCCCAATGACATTGTGGCGCGCGGCCTAGCGCAAAAACTCTCCGAGCAAACCGGCCAGCAATTCATCGTCGAGAACCGTGCCGGGGCGAATACCGCCGTGGCGACTGAGATGGTGTCGCGTGCGACACCCGATGGTTACACGGTGATGTTTGTTTCGCCGGGGCACGCTACGAATCCGTCGCTGATGAAGCTAAACTTCGATTCGATCCGGGATTTTGCCTTTGTCACGCAGGTGGCAGACGCGCAGAACATTCTGGTGGTGCATCCGTCGCTGCCGGTAAAGAGCGTGAAAGAACTGATCGCGTTCGCCAAATCGCGGCCGGGTGAAATCAACTATGGTTCGTCAGGCGCGGGCAGTACCGGGCATTTGTCGACCGAGTTGTTTCAGTTGATGACCGGAACGAAGATGGTTCACGTGCCGTATAAGGGTGCGGGGCCGGCGTTGATCGAGTTGCTGGCGGGGCAGCATGTGCTGTACTTTGGCAATATCGCGGGCATCATCGGTTATGTGCGCACTAACCGCATGCGCGCGCTGGCGGTCACCGGCGAGAAGCGTTCGCCTTCGGTGCCGGATATTCCTACCGTGATCGAGGCCGGCTTGCCGGGCTTTGTGGTGACTGCGTTTTATGGCATCGCCTTGCCGGCGAAAGCGCCGCGTGCTGTCGTTGATAAACTGAACAGCGAAGTGGTGCGTGCACTGAAGTCGCCCGACCTGAGCGCGCGTTTGCGCGACGGTGGCACGGAACCGGTGGGCGGCACGCCGGAGCAATTCACCGCGTTCATGCAAAACGAAATCGCCAAGTGGGCTAAAGTGATCAAGGCAGCGGGGATCAGGGGCGAGTGAGCGCTTTGATTCAGCATGCGGCGTGCGCGATGCAGCAATTTAACCAGGAAACGCAATGAAAAAATTGTTTGAAAACAAATACTTATGTTTTTTATTGCTGGCGGTTTGGGGTAGCGTTCAGGCGCAAACTTATCCCGTCAAGCCGATACGCTTCGTGGTCGGCTTTCCGCCCGGCGGCACCAATGATCTGGTGGCGCGCGCGCTCGGGCAAAAACTCACCGAGCAGATGGGCCAGCAATTCATTATCGAAAATCGCGGCGGCGCCAACACCGCCATCGCCAGCGAAATGTTCGCCAAATCTGCCGCGCCCGATGGCTACACCATTATGCTGAACGCGCCGGGGCATGCCACCAATCCGGCGATGATGAAACTGAATTTCGATTCGATGCGCGACTTTGCATTTATCACCATCGCCGCCGAATCGGTGAATCTGCTGGTAACGCATCCGTCGTTTCCGCCGCGCACCGTCAAGGACATGATCGCGTTTTCCAAGACACGTCCGGGGCAGATCAATTACGGTTCGTCGGGCGTGGGCACCACGGTGCATCTGTCGGCCGCGCTGTTTGAATACATGACCGGCGTGAAGTGGACGCACATTCCGTACAAGGGCGCGGGGCCGGCGCTGATTGAAATGCTCGGCGGACAGTTTTCGCTCTACTTCGGCAACATGCCCTCCGTAATCGGCTATGCGCGCCAGGGCAAACTGCGCGCCATTGCCGTCACCGGCTCGAAGCGTTCGCAGGCAGCCATGGACATACCCACGGTCGCTGAAAGCGGCATACCCGGCTATGAAGTGACCACCTGGTACGGTACCGCCGCGCCCGCCAAAACGCCGCGCGAAATCGTCGACCGGCTCAACAGCGAAATCCTGCGCGCGCTGAAATCGCCGGACATGCAAGCGCGCTTCAAGGACTACGGCGCCGACGCCATCGGCAACACGCCAGAGCAAGCCACGGCCTACGTGCAAAACGAAATCAATAAATGGGGCAAGGTGATCCGCGCGGCGGGGCTTAACGCGCAGTAAAAATGTTGTTTAAAAACAAATACTTATGTTTGACGACCTTATTGCTAAGTGGCACATCGGCGGCACTGGCGCAGGCGCCTGTGGCGGGGTATCCCGCCAAGCCCATCCGCTTTATCGTTGGCTTTCCGCCCAGCGGCACCAACGATTTTCTCGCGCGTGCAGTGGCGCCCAAGTTGGGCGAATTTCTCGGGCAACAGGTGATTGTCGATAATCGCGGCGGTGCCAGCACCATGATCGCCACCGAACTGGTGTCGCGCGCCGTGCCCGACGGCTACACCATTTTGTTGAATGCCCCCGCGCATTCCACCAACCCCACGCTGGCCAAACCCAACTACGATTCGATCCGCGATTTCGCCTTCATTTCGCTGGTGGCTGAATCGCAAAACCTGTTGGTTCTGCACACCTCGATACCCGCGAAAACGGTGAAGGAGTTTCTCGCCTTCGCCAAGGCGCGGCCAGGCGATATCAACTACGGCTCGTCTGGCGCGGGCAGCACGCCGCATCTGTCGGCGGAGTTGTTTCAATACATGACCGGCGTGAAGCTCGTGCATGTGCCGTACAAAGGCAGTGGTGCTGGCATGGTGGCGCTGCTCTCCGGCGAGATTTCGATGTATTTCGCCAACATTCCGGTGGCGATTCAGCATGTGCGCAATGGGCGTCTGCGACCGGTTGCGCTGTCGGGCACGCGGCGCAATCAGGCGGTGCCGGGCATTCCGACGCTGAGTGAAAGCGGACTCCCCGGTTTTGACGTGACGTCCTGGTTCGGCATCGCTGCACCGGTCAAAACGCCGCGCGCGATTGTCGATCAACTCAACAGCGCCATCGTGCGCTCCGTGAACACGCCCGACCTGCGGGCGCGTTTTCTCGATCAGGGCGCGGAGCCGGTGGGCAACACGCCGGAGCAATACACCGCGTTCATCGAACGCGAAATCGCCAAGTGGGCGAAGGTAATCAAGGCGGTCGGGATCAAGGGCGGGTAGTGCTACAGGGCATGGCGTTCATCACTGATGTAAAAATACCATGAGCGGAATCTGCGGTTGGGTGGGCGAGGCCGATCCTACGGTGCTTGATGCCATGCTGGAGGTCATCGACTATCGCGGCGATCGTGTCGACAAGGCGCACGCGCCGGGTATCGCGCTGGGTTATCGCTGGTGGGGCGGGCGGCCAGGCAAATCGCCAGGCATCCATCGTGACGGCGATCTACTGGTGGCGTGCGCGGGCACGTTTGCGCCGCCTGCGGATTCACCCGCCGCCGCGCTGATCGGCACATTGCAGGGCGGCACGGATGACATCGACGGCGCTTTCGCAGCGGCATGGTGGGACGGCGGCAAGCGCCGTCTGACGCTGTTGCGCGACCCCTTTGGCGTGCGTTCGCTGTATTACACCCAACATCGCGGCACGTATTATTTTGCCAGTGAAATTAAACAGTTACTGGCGATCCCCGGTTTGCCGCGCGAGATCGACGACGCGGCCGTGCACAAATATCTGACCTTCTCTTTCGTGCCGGGCGAAGATACGCCGTTGAAAGGCGTGCGCCGTCTGCTGCCGCGACGCGTGGCCGTCTACGATAACGGGCGGCTGAATATCACGCCGTACTTTGAGTTGCGCGAAGCCCTCGGCGACAAGCTCAGCGATCGCGGCGAGGCGGCGCGCCTGATCGGCGATCTGTGCAAAGCAGCCGTCGCCAAGCGTTTGCACGGTAAGGAAAACATCGGTTTGTTTTTGAGCGGCGGGTTGGATTCCTCATCTGTCGCGCTGTGGCTGAAAGAAGCCGGGGCAAATGTCACGGCGTTCACGCTCGACTTCGGCGAAAAAAGCGTGGAAAAAGAGCGCGCGCAAGAAGTCGCCGACGCGCTGAAAATTCCACTGCATTTCGTCAAGGTGGGCGGCGAGGATTTGCTGCCGATCTTGCCCGATCTCGCCTGGCGGCTTGATTTGCCGTTTGGCGACGCGGTAACCGGCCCGCAATATCTGCTGGGCAAGGCCGCGCGCGCGGCGGGTTGTGACTGCATTTTCAATGGCGAGGGCGGCGATCAACTCTTCGGCGGCTGGACACAAAAGCCGATGATTGGCGCAGAGTTGTACGCCAATCTATATGCCAGCGACGGCGGCGAAGACTCGCGCGAAGAAACCTATCTGCGCAGCTACCATCGTTTCTACGGTGCCGAGGACGCGTTGTATACGCCGGCGTTTCGCGCGCGCATCGGCCCAGCCGGACAGCGGCGTGCGCTGCTGATGCCCTATTTGCAGGGCGACAAAGCCACCACCTTCGCCAATCGCATTCGACTCGCCGACTTTGCGTTAAAAGGCTGCCAGAATATTTTGCCGCGCGCCGAACGCATGGCCAACGCCTGGGGCCTCGATGTGCGCACGCCGTTGTTCGACCGCCGCCTGGCCGAAGCCTCGTTCGCATTGGCACCGCAACTCAAGCTGCACGGCGCGGTGGAAAAATTCGTGCTGAAACTCGCGGTGCGCGGCAAGCTGCCGCGCGACGTGGTGTGGCGCAAAAAACTTGGCATGGGTGTGCCGATCACCGACTGGACGCTGGGTCCGCTGGCGCCCGCGATGCGCGAGTTGCTGGGCAAGGCATCCCCGCCCGTGTCGCCGGTGTGACGGGACAAGCGCCCGCGTTGCACGTCGAGCACGATTGCGATCCCGCGCCCGACGAGCACGATTGGCTGCGTTTCCTGCGTGAAGGCACGTTGCAGCAAACGCACGGCCCGTTCGCGCTGGCGCACGAACCGACCCGGTGTAAACGGCAACATCGGCACCGACGTCGCCGCCAAAGCCACCGCCGACGGCCACACGTTGCTGATGGTGACAGCGGGCACGCACGGCATCAACCCCAGCCTGTATCGCAAGCTGCCGTGGGACGCAGTGAAGGACTTCGCGCCGATCAGTCTGGTGGCCAACGTGCCGAATATTCTGGTGGTCAACAACAGCGTGCCGGTGAAAAGCGTCAAGGACTTCATCGCGCACCTGAAAGCCAGCCCGGATAAATTCAACTACGGCACGCCGGGCAACGGTAGCACCGGGCACCTGTCGATGGAAATGTTCAAGGCCGCGACCGGCACCACCATTCAGCACATACCCTACAAGGGCAGCGCCGGCGTGATGGCGGATGTGATCGGCGGGCAGATCATCGCTACCATCGACAACCTGCCGGTCTATCTGCCACAGGTGA
>CAMBGJ010000093.1 GCA_945865805.1 Bordetella parapertussis | reverse complement strand
ATGCAAAACGCGTTGATCTGATTGGAGCCGATCAGAATCACCTCCCACTGCCATTTTTCCGCGCGCGGATTAAAACGCGAGGCATAGGGAATGATGCGCTTGGCGATCCCGCGCAGGCGCTGCAACTCCGGGTAATCCTCTGGTGCCAGCGCCTTTTTGGCGCTCATTTCCTGCTTGAGCTGGCTGAATTGCAATGCCGCCTGCTTTTCCAACCCTTCTGCCGGCACCAGATTGCGCAACGCCGATGCCTTGCCGACCTTGACGCCGTCGTCCTTCGCTTCGTCCTTCGCGGCCGCGCCGCTGGCCGCCAGCAGCATCAGCACACACATCAGCAGCTTGTTTTTCATCGTTACTCCGCCTGGTGATTTTTTACGTTTGCGCGGCCCGTGCCACCACGCACATTGTCCCTTAACGCGCACCGGCGCGCTACGGCATACAGCCCGCATCCCTTGTAATGAATTATCGTAACTATTTGTTTTTATTGAAATTTTACCGATGATGCTGAGTCGTGCGCAGCATCGCGCGCTTTAACAATTCGCCCCAGATTTCGCTGGGCGCCTTGTCGAAAATAAAATCGCTATCAGCCGGCACCAGGTACCAGCCTTCGCGCTCCAGTTCGTTGTCCAACTGGCCCTTGGCCCAACCCGAATAACCCGCGTAAACACGCACCGCGTCAGCCGCCAGCGGCGTGTCGGATTCGCTAAGGGCCGCTTCCACCCAATCCGCGTCCGTGGTCATGTAGACATCGCGCAATACCGCCACGGCTCGCGGCGGCGGATTTTCCGTGCGCACCTAAAATACCAGGCTGCGCCGCTGCACCGGCCCGCCGAAATGCAGTTTCTGGGTCTGCGCCGAAATCCGCTTGTGCGTGGGCAACACATCCGCCAACGTCAACGCCGTCGGTCGGTTAATGATGACGCCGACCGGCCCGGATTGCAGTGGCTGGGTGATCAAAATCACCGTGCGGCGAAACGTCGGATCGTTCAGCGTGGGCCGCGCCACCAGAAATACCCCATTGGCGAGTTCCTGCGCGTGCGCTCGGTTCGAGGCACCCCCCGCGAGCAGCATGGCAACCAGCACCCCCTGCATCAGCTGCATCACGAACCGCGCGTGAAGCAGCGGCGGTTTCACGCTCAGGTCACCGCGCAGCCTGCCACCGTGGCCTTGGGTATTTCCACCGTTTCGATGATTTTCGCGCCGTTTTTCACGGCGGTCATTTCGGCAAGTATGGCGATGGCGATTTCCGGCGGCGTCTTGCTGCCGATTTTGAGGCCCACCGGGCCGCGCAGTTTGGCGATTTCACCGGCGGATAAATCAAAGCCCGCCAGCCGCTCGCGCCGCGAATCGTTGTTCTTTTTCGAGCCGATGGCACCGACGTAAAACGCAGGCGATTTCAGCGCTTCCAGCAGCGCCATGTCATCGAGCTTCGGGTCGTGCGTCAACGTCACCACCGCGCTATGGCCATCGAGATTGAGCTCCGTCACCACGTCGTCAGGCATGCCGCGACGGATTTCCGCACCGGGCACGTCCCAGCCGTCGGTGTATTCCTCGCGCGGATCGCACACGATCACGTTGTAGTCGAGCGCCTGCCCCATTTGCGCCAGGTATTTCGACAACTGCCCAGCGCCGACGATCAACAGCCGCCAGCGCGGGCCGTGGATGGTGACAAAGTTTTTGCCGTCAAACGTCAGTTGATCAGAATTCACCGCCGGTGCCAGCGTGGCAAGTCCGGTTTCCATATCCAGCGAGCGCTTGACCAGTTCGTGGCGCTCCACATGCGCCAGCAGCTTGTCGAGCCCGCTGTTCGCGTTCAGCGGCTCCAGCACCAACTCCAGCGTGCCGCCGCATGGCAAGCCAAAGCGCGAGGCCTCTTCGGCGGAAACGCCATATTGCGTGGTCACCGGCTTATCCTGCACCAGATCCTTGTTGCGCACCTTGAGGATCATGTCGTCCTCGATGCAACCGCCGGACACCGAGCCTTCCAGCATGCCGTCGTCGCGTATTGCCGTCAGCGCGCCGATAGGGCGCGGCGCAGAGCCCCAGGTTTTCACCACGGTCACCAACACCACGCGATGCCCAGTCTGCATCCAGTCGCACGCCGATTTGAGTACCTGCAGGTCTACGCTATCCATAATATATCCTTTAAAAACAAATACTTACGTTACAATCATCCATAGTAGAGTACTTCACTCGGAATATCAGGTCAAGCGCGCAGGATTCAACTCTTGCCGATGACTTTTTTCCATTTTTCATAATCGGCTTTGATCACCACGGCAAACTCCTGCGGCGAACTCGGCGCGGGGGTCAGTCCCTGACTGCGCGCGAGCTTTTCGACTTCCGCGCCGACCAGCGCATTACGCAGTTCCTGATTAAGTCGCGTCACGATGGCGGCCGGCGTGCCGGTGGGCACCATGATGCCGAACCAGAACGACGCATCGTAATTTTTCACCCCGGCTTCCTGCATGGTAGGCACGTCGGGCAAGCTGGAATCGCGTTGCGTGGCCGTCACCGCCAGCACGCGCACGCGGGCACGCTGCGAACCGGCGGCCAGCGTGCTGACGAACCCGGCGGGTGCATCACCGCCGATCACCGCGGTGAGCAATTCGCCGCCGCCCTTATACGGTATGTGGCTCATGCTCAGGCCCGCGAGGTTTTGCAGCATCTGCGCCGACAAATGCCCCGCCGACCCCACGCCCTGCGTGCCGTATTGCAGTTGCCCCGGCTTCTCTTTGGCCTGTGCGATGTATTGCACCATCGAAGTCGCCGACGAGTCGTTGCGCACGATCAGCGCGTTGCAAAAAGTAAAGGTGCGGCCCACCGGCACGAACGCGGTGTCGGCGTTATACGGCAAGTTCTGCTCGATGATGCGGTTGATGGTCAGCGCGCCGGGGCTCGACCACAGCAAGGTGTAACCATCGGGCGCCGCGCGCGAAGCGATATGCGCCGCGATGCTACCGCCAGCGCCGGTGCGATTCTCCACCACAAAGTTCGCGCTCATCGCCTCGCCCATGCGCTGGGCGATCAGCCTTGAGGACGCATCGGCATTGCCGCCCGGCGGAAAGCCGACGATCAGGCGCACGGGTTTGCGCGGGTAGGCTTGTTGCGCTTGTGCGAAAGTCACCGCGCTTGTGCTTGCCCACAGCGCGCTGGCGAAAAAGGTGACGAACAATAAGTATTTGATTTTATTCACTAATATATCCTCTGTCATTCCCGCGAAAGCGGGAATCCATAACACAGTGCCATAGGCCGCTCCCTATGGATTCCCGCTTTCGCGGGAATGACAGGGGTAAATTTCTGCGTACCGAAAGAATCGAGGGGGACGTAGCCATGTGGTACATCACACAGCCTGAACGCTACTGGCATTGCGCTCCGGCGTCAAAATCCGTATCGGTTTTCCCACGAGAAACGCGGTGATATTTTCCACCACATCGGCGTAAGCCACGTCAAAAAACTCCTGCACGTTGTGGCCCTGATGCGGCATCAGTACCACATTCGGCAGAGCGCGCAACGGGCTGTCATCGGCCAGCGGCTCATGCGTGAACACATCCAACCCCGCGCCCGCGATGCGATTTTCCCGCAGCGCATCGATCAACGCGTTTTCATCAATGATCGCGCCGCGCGCAGTGTTGATCAAAATCGCCGACGGCTTCATCAGCGCCAGGTCACGCGCACCGACGATGCCGCGCGAGCGTTCGCCGAGCACCAGATGCACGCTCACCACATCGCTTTGCGTAAACAGCTCGTCTTTTTCCACCCGCTGCACGCCGTGCTGCGCGGCGAATTCCGCCGTCAGATTCTGGCTCCACGCGATGACATTCATGCCCAGCGCCTTGGCTACCGGCACCATATAACGCCCCTGCCGCCCTAGACCGATCAGCCCCAGCGTACGCCCGTGCAGCACGAAGCCGGCCGTATTCTGCCAGCCGCCCTGCCGCATCTTGTTGGCCTCAAACGGAATATGCCGCGCCACCGCGAACATCAAACCCCAGGTGAGTTCGCTGGTCGCCTTGCGGTACGACCCGCGCAACTCCGTATACGACACCACAACGCCACGCTCGGTGGCTGCCGCCACATCCAGCGTGCGGTTGTAGAGCCCCGTAATCGTCAGCATTTTCAGATTCGGCAACTGCGCCAGCAACTCACGCGAAATCGGCATGCGCTCGCGCAGTGTGCTGATGATATCGAAAGGCTTTAACGTGGCCGCCGCGTCCGCCGGCGCAATCGCGCGGTCGAACACGGTGATGTCGCAGGTCTTGGCGATAGTTGACCAATCGGCGCTGGCCTGCGAGCGGCGCAGATAGTCGTTCAGAATAGCGATTTTCATGGCGTGATTTTACACGGCGAACTTCAACGCGGGACGCTGCGTGCCTGTGCCACGATTTTTCGCGCCTCCTCGCGCTCATACTGGCTGATACGGTCTTCAAAAAATGCGTAAAGCGCGTCCAGTGCAATGTTTACGCCGATACCCGCGAAACCCTCGTCGGCGGCGTCCAGCGGTATCAAGCCGCGCAGCACATCGCGATGATGGTCGGGATTGGCAGTGGGATCAATGCGGCGAATCACGTCGAACAACTGACGCACGGAGTAGCCGTGCGCGTCTATCAGCGTATACAGATCAAACAAATCGCGCGAGCGTGCGCGGCGCATCAGCAAACAGCTTTTTGCGGCAAACAGTCCTTCGATACCCAGAATGCCAAAACGTTGCGGCGGCTTTTCGGCGCTCGGCCCTGCGCTGGCGTCCATCAAGCGCGGGTACGCCGCAATTGCGTGCATCTGCGCCGTAAAACCGTTGAACACACTGAAGGTCACCTTGACGCCACCCACCGCCCAATCCTGCACCCAATCGTGCAGATCCATGGCGTAGTTGATGCGCGTCTGCGAAATCTGCGAAGGTGTCAGCATGTCGCGTATGTCGAATCCGACGCGGCGTGCGTTGGTCAACACCGCGTTGATGGTGCGGCTCGGCAACTGCTCCCCCGCGCGGTAAAAATCGAGATACTCGCTGCGCCGATGGCCGATTTGCAGACTGAGCGCGGTGCCGCCGATCAGGGTAAATCCCGCGAGCAGGGGCTCCGCGTACAGGTGCGCGAAAACGCGCGCGGTTGCCGTCGGCAGCGTGTCAAGCCGCAGCGCCACCTGGCCCCGCTTCCGTCAGCGCCGCGCGTATATTAGGCAGCACCCGTGCGGCAGACTGCGCCTGCGCCGCCGGCAGCGCCGCAAGCGCCGTTTCAAGGGCCGCCATGCCAAAGTGCAAAGCCAGACGTGTCAAATCCGGCAAGTGCGCAAACTCCAACGCTTTGAGAATCAGTGCGCGATCCGGTATATCCGGGTTGGACCAATCGTAGGGCAAGGTAAGTCCGAGGCGCTGCGCTTTGGATAACACCGTTGCGGGCGTTCTAACGCCAGCACTGCTCGTGCGTGCTGCATCCACGACATCCGCTATCGGGCGCGGACCACCCGTCGCAACCGCAGGCCGGATCACAATCTCCAGATTCATCGCGCGGGCAATTTTTTCCAGCGTCAGCAGATCGCAAGATCGCTGGCACCCCAGACGCGATAACAGCTCAGGCCGCACACCCGCACGCTGGGCAATGACGCGCTTGGACTCCGGAGAGTTGTCGAGTAACCGCTGCAATTGGCTGACTATCATGCTTTTAAACGCAATATATTTCTATAAATTCACAATTTTTTAGAAAAATAGCACATTTATTGCTCTTTAAAGCAACTACCGTATTCACGTTGGGTCATAACCGACCAATCAACGCTGGCCTGCGAGCGGCGCAGATAGTCGTTCAGAATGGCGATTTTCATAACGTGGTTTTACACGCCAGCGCTGTTATCGTAGCTTGGTGCGGCGCTTCTGTGTGGTGCGCCGTTCCTGTTCACTAGCCAACGGGGGAATATAGATTTCAAGCACGTCGGCCTCGCGTGATACCGCAGTTTTACGCCGATTCTTGCCAAAATACGGCAGGAACTTTGGCTTGCGGCGCTCCTTGCGTTCGCGACGGCCATCGGCCGCCTTCCCGTCTACATCGCTCATGGGAATGGTATTGTGCCTGTTGGCGCGGTGGCGCCCGTGCGTTGAAAATAATGCCGGTCTGCGGTTGATTTTTCAGGCCGCGAAATCGGCGTCGTAGCCAGCGGTCATTTTATCTCATGCTGCTAATAGGGCACAGCGCACAGCACCGCTTCCCAGTGAGATAGTGCTGCCCGCCCCTTCACTGCGGCTTGATCCCCGACTTGCGCGTAATCTCGCCCCACTTAACGATTTCCTTGCGGATGTGTGCGCCGAATTGTTCCGGCGTGCCGCCACCTGGCTCCAGCCCCATGGCCACGAGTTTTTCCGCACCCGCCGGTGATTTGAGCACTTTGTTAAGCACGCTGTTAAGCCGCGCGACGATGGCCGGCGGCAGCCCCAGCGGCGCGATGATGCCGCCCCAAGCCACCACTTCAAAACCGGGCAAGCCCGATTCTGCCAGCGTGGGCAAATCCGGAAAGGCACGCAGGCGCTTCAAGCCAGTCACCGCCAGACCACGAATGCGCCCGGTTTTAATATATTGCTCCAGCGCCGCGCTGCCGTTGAATGTCATGTGTACCTGTCCCAGCGCCATCGCGGGAATCACCTGCGCGCCGAGAAACGAAACCGCGCGGATGTTGGTACCAGCCATCTGATTGAACAACTGCCCGCTCATGTATTGCGTGGAGCTGACGGTCGCACCGCCATACACCAGCTTGCCAGGATTTTTCTTCGCGTGATCGATCAGCTCAGCGACAGACTTCACCGGAAACGACAGTGCCACGGCCAGAATGTTGTACGAATCCGCGATATGCCCGATGGACTGAAAGTCTTTCAGCGGATCGTAGCTCAGCTTGGCGTACACACTCGGCGCAATACCCAGAGAAGCGATATTGCCGTAACCGATGGTGTAACCATCCGGCGTGGCACGCGCGATCAGCGGCATGCCCAGCGTGCCACCCGCGCCGCCGCGGTTGTCCACCACGAACTGCTGGCCCAGCTCGGCTGCCATGTCGGTGGTGACCAGCCGCGACGTAATATCCGGCGAACTGCCCGCCACCGCTGCCACGATAAAGCGCATCGGGCGCTCGGGATACGCTGCCGCCGCACTCAGTGCAGGGTGCGTAGCCGCCAGAAACACCAAAACCCCCAAGCTGCGCATCGGCGCTCTCCCATTTCGTCTCGGTCAATGAGTGTGCATCGTAGCAGTATTGGCGCGTTGGCTACTCACGGCAGTGAATTTTCGTAAGCATTTATTTTTATTGCGTAATTTAAGTTTCGTGTTGCGGCAGTGCCTACTTTAACTACTTATTGCACCCGCCACGCGCCTGCGATAGCATGATTTAGCTACGCTTACTTAATACGCCATTTGCCGCACATCGCCACACATTTTCTCACCGGAGCCATCATGACCGTGTCCGTTTCGCTAACCGTCAACGGCAAAGCCGTCACCGCCGACGTTGACCCGCGCACCCTGCTCGCGCAACTGCTGCGCGAAAACCTGCATCTCACCGGCACACACATCGGCTGTGACACCGGCCAGTGCGGTGCCTGCACTGTGCACTTGGATGGCCGCGCGGTGAAGGCGTGCAACATCCTCGCCGCGCAGATGCAGGGCGCTAACGTCACCACCATCGAAGGCATCAGCGGCGCTAACGGCGAACTGCACCCGATGCAGGCGGCGTTTCGCGAGCATCACGGCCTGCAATGCGGTTTTTGCACGCCGGGCATGGTGATGAGCGCGATTGAGCTTGCGCAAAAGCATCCCAACGCCAACGAGATCACTGTGCGCGCCGAGCTCGACGGCAATCTGTGCCGCTGCACCGGTTACCACAACATCGTCAAGGCAGTGATGGCGGGCACCGCCAGTATGAACACCAGCGTGAAAGGCTGACATCATGAACGCACCTTATATCGGTCAAAGCGTCAAGCGCAAGGAAGACCAGCGCTTTCTCACCGGCGGCGGCACCTATACCGACGACGTATCGGTGGCGAATCAAACGCACGCGTACTTTTTGCGTTCGCCGCACGCGCACGCCAAAATACGCGGCATCAATATCAGCCAAGCGAAAGCCGCACCCGGCGTGGTGGGCATTTTCACCGGCGACGATCTCGCTGCCGCCAAGGTCGGCGGCCTGCCCTGCGGCTGGCTGATTACCGATGTCAACGGCCAGCCGATGAAAGAACCGCCGCATCCGTGCCTAGCGCAAGGCAAGGTGCGACACGTCGGCGATCAGGTTGCCGTGGTAATCGCGGAAACGCTGCATCAAGCCAAGGATGCCGCAGCACTCATCGAAGTCGATTACGACGTGCTGTCCGCCGTGGTCAGCGCGGGCGACGCACGCAAACCGGGCGTGGCCGTGGTGCACGATGGCGTGCCCGACAACACCTGCTATGTGTGGTCCATCGGCGTGGAAGACACTGTGAACAAGGCGTTTGCCTCGGCCAAGCATGTCACCACGCTGGAGTTCGCCAACAACCGGCTGATCCCCAACGCGATTGAACCACGCGCGGCTCTCGCGCAATACGCACGCGGCGACGATTCCTACACGCTGCATGTCACCAGCCAAAACCCGCACGTTGAACGCCTGCTGATGACGGCGTTTGTGCTGGGCCTGCCGGAACACAAAGTGCGCGTGATTGCGCCCGATGTCGGCGGCGGCTTTGGCTCGAAAATTTATCTCTACGCCGAAGAAACCGTCATCACTTGGGCCGCCAAGCAGGTGAACCGGCCGATCAAATGGGTGTGCGAGCGCTCGGATTCATTTCTCACCGACGCACACGGTCGCGATCACATCACCAAGGCCGAACTGGCCCTGGATAAAAACGGCCAATTTCTCGCCATGCGCGTGCACACCACCGCCAACATGGGCGCGTATCTGTCGACGTTTGCGTCGTGCATTCCGACGATTCTGTACGCCACGCTGCTCGCCGGGCAATACACCACGCCGGCGATTTACTGCGAAGTCACCGCAGTCTTCACCAACACCGTGCCGGTCGATGCCTATCGCGGCGCGGGCCGACCCGAAGCCACTTACGTGGTCGAGCGCCTGGTGGAAACCGCCGCGCGCGAGATGAACATTTCCCCCGCCGAACTGCGGCGCAGAAACTTCATCACCCAGTTTCCCTATCAAACACCGGTGGCGTTGTGCTACGACATCGGTAATTACGATGCCACGCTCACCGCCGCCATGAAGCTCGCCGACGTGGCGGGCTTTGAAGCACGCCGCAAACAAGCCGCCGATCGCGGCAAGCTGCGCGGGCTCGGTTACTCTACGTATATCGAAGCCTGCGGGCTGGCACCGTCGAACATCGCCGGTGCACTGGGCGCACGCGCGGGCTTATTTGAAGCTGGCGAAGTGCGCTTTCATCCGACCGGAACCGTCAGCGTATTCACCGGCTCGCACAGCCATGGCCAGGGCCACGAAACCACCTTCGCGCAAGTCGTTGCCGACAAACTCGGCATCCCGGTGGAAAACGTCGATGTAGTGCACGGCGACACCGGGCGCATCCCCTTCGGCATGGGCACCTACGGCTCGCGCTCGATAGCCGTCGGCGGATCGGCGATCATGAAAGCGCTCGACAAAATTATCGCCAAGGGCAAAAAAATCGCCGCGCATTTGCTCGAGGCCGCCGACGGCGACATCGAATTCAAAGATGGCGTGTTCAGCGTGCCCGGCACGGACAAGCAAAAGACCATCGCCGAGGTGGCGTTCGCCGCCTACGTGCCGCACAACTACCCGCTCGACAAACTCGAACCAGGCCTGAACGAACAGGCGTTCTACGACCCCACCAACTTCACCTACCCGGCTGGCAGCCACATCTGCGAAGTCGAAATCGACCCGCAAACCGGTGCCACGCAGGTGGTGAATTTCACCGCCGTGGATGATTTCGGCAACATCATCAACCCGATGATCGTCGAAGGCCAGGTACACGGCGGTCTCGCGCAAGGCATCGGCCAGGCACTGCTCGAAGGCTGCGCCTACGATCCGCAAACCGGCCAGTTACTCACCGGCAGCTACATGGATTACGCCATGCCGCGCGCCGACGATCTGCCGTCGTTTCAGGTGGACACCAAAGTCACCGCGTGCACGCACAACCCGCTCGGCGTGAAAGGCTGCGGTGAAGCCGGGGCCATTGGCGCGCCGCCAGCAGTGATCAATGCCATCACCGATGCATTGGGGGTGAAGGATATTGAGATGCCTGCGACCGCACAAACGGTGTGGCGGACGTTGCAAACGAAGGGGAATAAAAAGTGAATAAAAACAAGTACTTATATTTTATCACCCTCACGCAACCCAGTTCCTTTCCCGGCAAGGGGAAGAAGTCCAAGTGCAGCCTTGCGCTGCGATAGGAGACCCTCATGCACACCTTCGACTACCACCGCCCCGCCACGCTCAAAGACGCCGTAGCGATCCTCAAGAAAATCGAAAACGCGCGCCCGTTAGCCGGCGGCCAAAGCCTCACTCCCGCACTGAAAATGCGCCTGTCGCAAACGTCAGCACTCGTAGATCTGGGCGCAATTGCAGAACTACGCACCATCAAACTCGAAGCCGCCGTGCTCACCATCGGCGCAGGCATGCGCCACAGCGAAGTGGCCGAATCCAAAGACGTGAAAATCGGCCTGCCCGTGCTGGCCAAACTCGCCGCCAACATCGGTGACCGGCAAGTGCGCAATATGGGCACCCTCGGCGGCTCGCTCGCCAACAACGACCCCGCAGCGGATTACCCTGCCGCCGTGCTGGGCCTTGGCGCCACCATCCACACCAACCGGCGTTCGATCTCGGCAGACAAATTTTTCACCGGCCTCTATGAAACGCCTCTCAAGCCCGGCGAAATCATCACCTCGGTGGAATTCCCCCTGCCCAAGCGCGCGGCTTACGTCAAATTCAAAAACGCGGCGTCACGCTTTGCGCTGGTGGGTGTATTCGTGAGTGAGGGTGGCGGCCATGTGCGCGTAGCCGTCACAGGCGCAGGCAACACAGGCGTGTTCCGCCTGAAAGACATGGAGAAAAAACTTGGCGAGAAATTCGCGCCGGAGGCCATCGCCAAGGTCAAGGTATCGGCGGATAAACTGAATTCGGATTTACATGCCGCCGCGGATTACCGGGCGCATTTGATTTCGGTGTTGGCGCAGCGGGCGGTGGGGGAGGCTTTGGGTGGGAGGTAACATGACGCTGCACCCTCTGATTTGTTCCGCAATTCGCGTGGCTACTTGCCGCCTAGGCTTGCTTGTGCTCTGCTTCTTCGCCACAGCGGCACGAGGCAATGATTGGTCCGACGTGTACGAAGCTCTATTGGCAACGCGCGTAACCCGCACCCCGTAGGGCGCCAATAAGCGAAGCGCATTGCGCCGCATGCAATCCTCGCAGCCTCTAAAAACTCATGGTATGATATATTGTCATACCAAAGGAGGCCCATCATGAGCAGCGTAAAAGTCGCCATCACCCTCGACCGCGAAACCCTGTTGCGCGTAGACCGCCTCGTTTCGCAACAAGTTTTCCCCAACCGCAGCCGCGCGATTCAATCGGCGGTGAGTGAAAAACTTACGCGCATGGAGCGCGGCAGGCTGGCTGCCGAGTGCGCCAAGCTCGACCCAAAATTTGAACAATCGCTTGCCGAAGAAGGCTTGGGGCAGGAGCTTAAGTCTTGGCCCGAATACTGAGAGGCGAAATCCGCTGGGCGGACCTCAACCCGGTTCGCGGACGTGAACAGGCTGGCCTGCGCCCGGTGCTCATCTTGAGTCAGGACGTTTTCAATGAACGCTCTGGTACGGTCATCGCGGTGGCGCTGACCAGCCAGCCACAACGCGCCGGGTTTCCGCTGGTGCACGAGCTGCAAGCACCGAAGCTGCCCAAACCTTCGTGGGTCAAAATCAGTCAGATACGCACGCTGTCCGTTGAGCGTATCGGCGCGCGTTTAGGCCGTACTACGCCCGAAGAGCTTGCACAAATTATCGAGGGCCTGAACGAGATTGTTGGCGTCTGACGCCAAGCTCACCGCAATCAGCGTCTTTAAAAACATCCAATAAAAACAAGTACTTACGCCACCTGCAACGCCGCAGGCCGCGCCACCCCTGCCTGCTCACACGTATTCGCCACATCACTCACCGTTACGCGCCGCATGTCGCGCACGTAGCGCAGGTCGTCGTAATCGGTGCCGCGATGCATAGTACAGCGGTTGTCCCACATCACCAGTTCGTTGGCGCGCCAGCGGTGGGTGTAGACAAACTGCCGCTGTGTGACATGTGCGATCAGGCTGTCGATCAGCGCACGGCCTTCGTCATCGGGCATGCCGAAAATGCGGCCTGCGTGTGACACCACGAACAGCGATTTTCGCTGGCTTTGCGGAATCGTACGCACCAGCATTTGCGGCACCGGCGGCAGGCGCTTTTTTTCCTCTTCGTTGAAATCGTGAAAGCAGCTGCGTTTGCGCGAGGTGGCGATCCAGTGTTCGACGATCAGGCCGTCGAATTCCTTTTTCTGCTTGTCGGTCAACGCGTCGTAGGCCGCGCGCTGGTCGGCGACTTCGGTGTGGCCGCCGATGGGCACTGTCGTGCGCGCGTGCAGCAGCGAGGTCAGCGCGGGCCGGTATTTGAACGAGCTGTCGGTATGCCATAGCTTGTTGCCGGCTTTGTACATGCGCTGGCGGCTGTCGGCGGCCCAGATTTTGCCTTCGTGCGTCAGATTCGAAATATCCGCAAACGCGCCGTCGAAACGGCTGGGCGTGGCCTTGGGGTCGAGCGTGCGTTCGCGTTCTATCGGCCCGAAGCGTTCGGCGAATGCGAGTTGCTGCTGCTGCGTGATGTCCTGATCGGGGAAAATCAGCACCGAATACTTCCAGAACGCGTTGGCGATGGCCGCAAAATCGGCATCGGGCACGGGCTGGGTCAGATCGGCTTCGTAAATTTCCGCAGCAAAATCGGCGGTGATGGCGTTAATGGTGATGCCCATAGTCAGTACTCGCAGTAATGGCAAAAACACAAAAAGGTGAATCGTGATACAAGGCTACGCCTCGCCGCGTCACGGCGCAATTTATTCACTCCACTCTCGCACATCAGCGGCCACTGAGCCTCATAAAAAATAATTCAATTAAAACAAATACTTACATAATTTTTCTGGTCGGCATTAGCACCATGACTTGCGCCACCAGCGCCGCGCAAAACTACCCGCTACGCCCGGTGCGCACGCTGGTGCCGCTGGCGGCGGGCGGCGGCATGGATACGGTGACGCGCTCGTTGTCGATCAAGCTCGGCGAAGCGTTCGCACAATCCTTCGTTGTCGATAACCGCCCCGGCGCAGGCAGCCAGATTGCACTGGATATTCTGTCTACGGCGGCACCTGATGGTCACACGTTGATGATGCTGAGCGCCACCACCGTGGTGCATCCGTTGCTCTATAAATCGCGCTACGACATCACGCGCGATTTCGCGCCCATCACGCAAGTCACCGCGCAAGGCTATGTGTTGGTAGTGCACCCTGCGGTGCCAGCGAAAAGCGCGCTGGAATTCGCGCAATATCTCAAGGCAAATCCTGACAAGGTGAATTACAGTTCGTCGGGCATCGGCAGCCTGATCCACATGAGCGGTGAGCTGTTCAAAAGCGCCACCGCCACGCGCATGACGCACGTGCCGTACAAGGGCATGGGCGCGGCCTACGCCGATCTGGTGGGTGGCCAGGTACAGTCGTCGTTCCCGACAATTATTTCGTCGATTGCCTACATCAACGCCGGGCGTCTGCGTGCGCTGGCGGTCACGCCGGCCAAGCGCGTACCGGCGTTGCCTCAAGTGCCGACCTTCGCCGAGGCTGGCGTCAAAGGCGTGGTGGTGGTGAATTGGTATGGCCTGATTGCGCCGCTAAAAACCCCCGCGGCCATCGTTAACCGCCTCGCCGCAGAAGCCGACAAAGCCATGCAATCGCCCGACATGAGCAAGAGCTTGCTCGCTGAAGGCTCGGCAGCGGTGAGCAGTTCGCCCGCTGAATTCACTGCACATATGAAGGCGGAAAACGAGCAATGGACACGCGTAGTTGCCGCCGCAGGAATACGGGGGAACTGACGTGCCGCTACGCCCTGCTCAATGCGCGTCGGCGTCCTTGAAAAACGCCTCCACCTCGGCCAGCTCCCGCGTACGCTTCATCGGCGGCAGGCTGCGCCAGATGCGCTTGCCGTAGGGTTTATCCACCAGACGCGGATCGCAGATCATCAGCACGCCACGGTCGGTTTCGTCACGGATCAAACGCCCTGCCCCTTGTTTGAGCGTAATCACCGCCTGCGGCACCTGGTATTCCATAAAGGCGTTGCGGCCTTCGCGGTTCATTTTGTCGATGCGTGCGGCAAGCACCGGGTCATCCGGTGGCGAAAACGGCAAGCGATCGATCACCACCACCGACAACGCATCACCGCGCACGTCCACGCCCTCCCAGAAACTTTGGCTCGCCACCAGCACTGCATTGCCGAGCGAGCGAAAGCGATCCAGCAGTTCCGTGCGCGAACCTTCGCCTTGCAGCAGCACCGGGTAATCAAGACCGCGCGTTTTGAATTCGTCTCGCACCAGCTCGCACGCCTCGCGCATCGCGCGCAGGCTGGTGAACAGCAGAAACGCCCTGCCCTCGCTCGCCATCAGCACCGGGAGTGCTGCTTTGACCACCGCTGCGGTATATTCGCGCGTGTTGGGATTCGGCATGTTTTTCGGCACATACAGCAGCGCCTGATGCGCGAAGTCGAAAGGACTATCCCAGCTTGCGGTGGGCGCGTCTTCCAGCCCCAGCTCGCCACAGTAGTGTTTGAAATCACCGTTCACCGACAAGGTGGCCGAGGTAAACACCCAGGCCCGTGAGGTTTCCGTCACCTGCTTACGGAATACCTCAGCGATCGACAGCGGCGTGGCATGCAGTTGCAGCGAGTGGCCGAAGAGTTCGATCCAGCGCACGAAGCTGTCGTCTTTGGCTTCGCGCCAACGAGAAATCGTTTGGGCCAGCGCCTGCGCGCGCGCGCGGCACAATTCCAGCCCCTCGCTACGCTCGGCTTGCGACTCCAACAGCACAAACAACGCGGAGAGTTTGGCGCAGGCGTTGTCGAGCGCGCCAGTGAAGGTGGCGTCGCCGTTGATCTCTTTGTGCGTGAGTCTGCCGTTGTCTTCGTCACGCGATAGTCGCAGATCGCGCGCGGCTTTTTCCAGCGCCAGCGCGGCCTCGGGCAGCGCTGCGAAATCCTTCGCGCCGGCGATGCCCTCCATACGGGAATCTCGTGCTAAATCAAGAAGTTGCGTTGTGGAGACACTTTCACCAAAAAACAGACTGGCAGTATCCGGCAACTGATGCGCCTCGTCGAAAATCACCGTATTGCATTTGGGCAGCAGCTCCGCCACACCTTCATCGCGCAGCGCCACGTCGGCAAAAAACAGATGGTGATTCACCACCACCACATCGGCATCCAACGCCTGCTTGCGCGCGCGCATGACAAAACATTTGTCGAAGTGATCACAACTCGATCCGAGACAATTGTCACGCGTGGACGTGACATGCGGCCACACGCTGGCGCTTTCCGGCACATCCGCCAGATCAGCCTTGTCGCCGCTCTGCGTACGCCGCGCAAAGCTCGCGATCATCTGCAAATAACGCACGTCGTCCCGCGAGGCCAGCCGCCCATCGGCCTGCGTGTTCTCCAGATGATAGTGGCACACATAATTCGCGCGCCCCTTCAGCAACGCGACTGACACGGGTGCCCGCAACGCCGCGCGCACCGTGGGAATGTCGCGGTCGAACAACTGATCCTGCAAATTCTTCGTGCCGGTAGAAATAATCACCTTGCCGCCAGAGAGCAACGCCGGCGCCAGATAGGCAAATGTTTTACCCGTGCCCGTACCCGCCTCAGCCACGATAACCTTTTGATTTTGAATGGCTTTTTGGATAGCCAGCGCCATCTCCACCTGCCCTGTGCGGGCGCGGAATTCAGGTACAACGGCGGCCAGGGACCCTTCGGCGGAGAAGACTTTTTCGATTTCGGACACGGCGCGGAGTTTAGCGTGCGGGGGGTGGCGTGGCTACTGTACAAACGCGCGTTGCAACACATTCGGGGGGCTGCACAACCTTAAAGGACAGGTACAGCGGCTTCACCAGGCGGCGGCTGATCCTCGTGTAGCCACTACGGAGGAAGTACGCGGTGATACTAACCGCACCCTCTCGCAGATTTGCACCAGCGTTCGACGCGCTGGCAGCGCTGAGTGATTCCGTTCCAGCCTAGATATTCAAGAACCATACAAATCAAACTTATCGTAAGCATTTGTTTTTATTTTTATTTTTTGTCTCTATTCACCCTGACTCAGGCGAAGGCGGACAGCCCATGAAAGTTTGTCGCAACACCTCGAACATATTATGCCCCTGCTTGTGCATGGTATCGAGGTAGGAACGGACGATGCAGAAGACCTGCGCGCCTTCGAAGGTGCGC
>CAMBGJ010000092.1 GCA_945865805.1 Bordetella parapertussis | reverse complement strand
GCAAGACCACCACGCTGTATTCCACGCTGAAGAATCTGGCTACGCCGGATGTCAACGTGTGTTCGGTGGAAGACCCGATCGAAATGGTGGAGCCGTCGTTCAATCAGATGCAGGTGCAATCCGGCCTCGGCGTGAATTTCGCCAGCGGCATCCGCACATTGATGCGGCAGGATCCAGACATCATCATGGTGGGCGAGATCCGCGATCTTGAAACTGCCGAGATGGCGGTGCAGGCCGCACTCACCGGCCACCTGGTGTTGTCCACCCTGCACACCAACGACGCGCCCGCCGCGATCAGCCGTTTGATTGATTTGGGCGTGCCGAGTTATCTGTTGCAATCCACCCTGCTGGGCGTGATGGCGCAGCGCCTGGTGCGCACCATTTGCCCGCACTGCAAAGTGCAAGCCGACCTTGACGACGCTACGTGGGAAAACCTCGTCGCACCCTGGAAAGCTCCCAATCCAAAAGGCACCACGGCCGCCGGCAAGGGCTGCCTGGAATGCCGCATGACCGGCTACATGGGACGCATGGGCATCTACGAAACCATGGTGCTGTCGTCCGAAGTCAAACGCCACATCACCGATACCACCAATCTGGACGCGTTTCGCGAAGCCGCCTACAAAGATGGCTTGAAGCCGCTGCGTATCAATGGCGCGATGAAAATCGCTGCGGGCTTGACCACCGTCGACGAAATCCTCAAGATCGCGCCGCCGCCGGGCGGTGACCGGCGCGGCAACGGGCGCTGAATACGCGCATCGGAAACACCGCGCTGTTCAGCCGGTAAGCGTTTTTACCAGCGCGAGCACCAGCAGCGTGTAGCCGGCAGCCAGCAGATCATCGAACATCACGCCGAATCCGCTTTTCAGCGTGCAGTCATAATGGCGTATCGGCGGCGGCTTGACGATATCAAAAAAGCGGAACAGCGCAAACGCCGCCACCTGCCACAACCAGCCTGCTGGCGTAAAAATCAGCACCAGCAAAAACGCCACGGTTTCGTCCCACACCATGCCGCCGTGGTCGGACACGCCCAGTGCACGGCCCGTGACGTGACAAGCCCACGCACCCAGGGCAAATAAGACCACACAAACGCCGAGTTGCGTAACTGCATCTGTATGCGGGGCCAGCAGTGCAAACAGCGGAAACGCCAGCAGCGTGCCGAACGTGCCCGGTGCAAAGGGCGCGAGCCCTACGCCGCCCGCAAACGCAATGTTGTGCGCTGGATGCGCGTAGACAAATTTCACATCGGGCCGCACCACGGGCCGCGCTTCGGACAACGACGCGGCTTCAGCCAAAGTGATCAAAACCGCGCTGCGTGATGGCGAGCGGCATCCCGCCGCCATCGACTACTGCGACTGCGGTGGCACCGGCAGGCGCGTGCAGAATGCGCCCGATGCGCGTCACCGGCGTACGCGTGCGCGCACCCGCCCCCAACACCGCTACGCGCCGGGAGGACGGCGCGGTAAAACACAATTCATAATCGTCGCCACCCGCGAGCAGCGCACCCTGCACAACACGAGCTTCCACGCGAGCGGCCGCAACGCTACGCATCAACGACGAGCGCGGCAAGGCCTCAAACTCGATCACCGCAGCGACATGGGAACGCTCGCAGATATGCCCCAGGTCCGCCAGCAGGCCGTCGGAAATATCAATCGCACTGCGCGCGATGCCGCGCAACGCGCCGCCCAGCACAACCCGTGGCGTTGGTTTATCAAGCCGTTGCAATGCTTTTTTAAGTAATTGTTTTGTAAGGGAAATTTTTTTGTTGCGCGCAGCTACCGCCAGCGCTGCGTCGCCCAGCGTGCCGGACACCCAAACGTCGTCACCGGCACGCGCGCCGTCGCGCTTCAAGGCTTGCGCAGCGGGTACCTCACCCATGATCTGCACGCACAGATTGAGCGGCCCGCGCGTGGTGTCACCGCCGATTAGATCGACATCGTGTGCGCGCGCCAGCCGCATGAAGCCGCGCGAAAACGCCGCCAGCCACGCTTCATCGGCCTTGGGTAAAGCCAGCGCCAGCGTGGCCCAGCGCGGGGTTGCGCCCATTGCCGCGAGGTCGGACAAATTCACCGCCAGCGTTTTGTGGCCCAACGCTTCGGGATCCGCGCCCTTGAAGAAATGGCGGCCTTCGACCAGCATGTCCGCGGAAATCGCCAGCACCTGTCCGCGTCGGGGCCGGATCAATGCCGCATCGTCGCCTACGCCGAGCAGCGTGTGCCGCGTGCGGTGGGTGAAATAGCGGGCTATAAGGCTGAATTCATTGGTCACCACCGGTACGCTTGGCACGGTCGTATTATTTTTGTGGTGCCTGGGTGGTTGGCGAAGTCGGCTTGGTGAGCCCCGCCATCGCCTTGCGCTGTTCCTCGGCCTTGGCCAGATCAGCCGCCCACTTTTTCTTGATCAATACCGGCATCCAGAAATCCAGCGCGGCGAAGCACAGAAAAAACAGCACAATGATCTGAAATTTATCGTCTGGCAAAAAACCGCGGCCAAAAAACAAAACATAAGCGCCGATCAGCAGATTCACCGCGCCGGCAGCGTAGAACATGTAAATCCGCTTTTTGATTTTGTCGTCCATCCGCTACTCCATTCGGATTCGTTTCGAAAGATTGCTTATCGTTTATAAACGCGTATTCAAACACACCATTGCGCGCTGCGGGTTCAACTTGCCGCGCGCGCCTCGCGTGCCGCGCTGACTTCCGTTGCACGCATCGCCGCCGCCAGCTTATCAAGCACGCCGTTCACGTACTTGTGCCCGTCAGTGCCGCCAAACGATTTGGCGAGCTCAACCGCTTCGTTGATCACCACGCGGTACGGCACCTCGGGATGCCGCGAAAATTCGCACCCTGCGATCAGCAATACCGCGCGCTCGATGGGGGACAACTTTTCCACCGGCCGGTCGAGGCACGGTGCGAGCTGGCCTTCAATAGCGCTCGCGTCGTGGATTGCGCCGTCGAGCAAATCACGAAAATACAAGGCGTCGCATTTATCGAAGCCGCGGAACAACACGATGTCCTGCGCGATTTCCGCCGGCGTGTGTTTGGCCAGCAGCCAACGGTACAAGCCCTGCAAGGCAAATTCACGCGATCGATAGCGAGCCGTTTTCACCGCCCGCACCTCATGCCGACTAATAATCGTAAGCTATTGTTTTTATTCACTTTAATTTCGTCAGCAAGTTCGCCATTTCCACTGCCGCCAGCGCGCAATCGGCGCCTTTTTGCGCCATGCGTGCGAGCGCCTGGGCATCGTCTTCGGTGGTCAAAATACCGTTGGCGATGGGAACGCCGGTATCGAGTTGCACGCGCGTGATGCCGGCACAAGATTCGTTGGAGACGATTTCAAAGTGATAGGTCTCGCCGCGTACCACGGCGCCGAGCGCGATCAAGGCGTCAAAATCGTCGGACAGTGCCATGGTTTGCAGCACCAGCGGAATCTCCAGCGCACCCGGCACCGTGACCACCGTGATGTCGCGCTCGTCTACGCCGTACTCGCGCAAGGCCGCAGTGCAACTCGCCAGCAAACCATCGCCGATGTTTTGATTAAAGCGGCCCACAACAATGCCGACGTGCAGGCCTGCGCCTTGGTGATGGGGTTCGATGTGTGTCATTTGAATGGTTGAATCGTAAACGGGTATGCGGGTGAACGAGTGAACGGGGGAACGAGTGAACGGGTAATCCCTGGTGCCACGAGAAAATGTGTTTCGTTGAACGTGGCTGCGTACGTCGCCCCAACCTGCTCATTCACTCGTTCACTCGTTAACTCGTTCACCCGTTCACGATTTTTGAACTGCTTCACTGGTTCACGCCTTTTTTCGGCGGCTGTGCATAGCCCATCACTTCGAGGTCGAAGCCGGCCATGCTCGGCATGCGTCGTGGCAGCGCCATCAAACGCATTTTTTTCACGCCCAGATCGCGCAGGATCTGCGCGCCGATGCCGTAGTTGCGTAGCGTCATTTTCGGCGGTGCGCGGTCGGCGCCGGCCGGTCGCGCCCGTGCCAGCAACTCGTCGGCGGTTTCCTGGCGATGCAGCAACAGCAGCACGCCGCAGCCGGCTTTGGCAATGGCTGCCAGCGCGTCGTTGCAGGTCCATGAATGCGTGGTGCTGCCGGTATCGAGCAGGTCGATCACCGACACCGGCTCGTGCACACGCACCAGCACTTCGTTCGCCGCATCAATCTTGCCCTTGACCAGCGCCAAATGCGTTTCGCGTCCGATGCGGTCGCTATAGGCAAATAACTGGAATTCGCCATGTACGGTTTCAATCGCGCGTTCAGATGCACGCACCACCAGCGACTCGGTGCGTCCGCGATGCTGGATCAGATCGGTGATGGTGCCGATCTTCAAACCGTGCTGCGCGGCGAATGGAATCAGATCCGGCAGCCGCGCCATTTCACCGTCGTCCTTCAGAATTTCGCAAATTACCGCCGCCGGTTGCAAACCCGCCAGTCGCGCCAGATCACAACCGGCTTCAGTATGCCCGGCACGCACCAGCACGCCGCCTTTTTGCGCCATCAACGGAAATATATGTCCCGGCTGCACCAGATCGCGTGAACTCGCGTCGGGCCGTATTGCCGCGCGCACCGTGGTGGCGCGATCCGCTGCTGAAATGCCAGTGGTGACACCCTCAGCGGCCTCGATCGACACCGTGAAGTTGGTGCCCAGCGGCGAGCGGTTGTTCGACACCATCAGCGGCAGATTCAATTGGCGGCACCGTTCGTCGGTCAGTGTCAGGCAAATCAGGCCGCGCCCGTAGCGTGCCATGAAATTAATCGCTTCGGCGTTGGCGTGCTCGGCCGCGATCAGCAGATCGCCTTCATTCTCGCGGTCTTCTTCATCCACCAGCACCACCATGCGCCCCGCACGGATTTCCGCAATGATTTCGGCGGGCGAGCTGATGGCCGCGGCCACGGCTTGTGAATTCACGATGTTGCTCCAAAGCTGTTGAGCCTTTCGACATAACGCGCCACCGTATCGGCCTCGAGATTGACACGCGCACCCGCCGTCAACGCACCCAGATTGGTGGCGCTCAGTGTGTGCGGAATAATATTGACTGAAAATTGCATATGATCCACTTCGTTTACGGTAAGACTTACGCCGTTGATCGCGATCGACCCTTTGACCGCGATATAACGCGCCACTTCACGCGACGCTTCAAACACCAGAACACGGTTATCACCCGCCGGCTGCACACGCACCACCGTGCCCACGCCATCGACGTGTCCGCTGACCAGATGACCACCCAGCCGGTCAGCCAAGCGCAGCGCACGTTCCAGATTCACCCGTGCACCAGCGGCAAACCCGGCGCTGCAGCGCAAGGTTTCCTGCGACACATCTGCGGCGAATCCCGTGCGGGAAATATCTATCGCGGTCAGACACACGCCGTTGACCGCGATGCTTTCGCCGATTTGCCCATCGGCCAAATCCAGATCAGTGGCAGCCACGCTGATGCGCACACCACCTTCAGTTTGCGCCACGGTTGCGATGCCGCCAACCGCCGTAACAATACCTGTGAACATTATACCGGCCCCACTCTCGCCAGGATGCGGATATCCGCGCCGATTTGACGCACATCCACGATGTTGAGTTTACGTTGCGCCGACAGGGTTTTAAGTTCCGGCAAATGAAACATGCCGAGCGCCGCGTCGCCCAGCACACTGGGCGCAAGATACACCAGCAATTCGTCCACCAGGCCCTCGTTCAACAACGACCCATTCAATTTGTAACCCGCCTCCACATGCACTTCGTTGTAACCGCGCAGCCCGAGTTCCTGCATCAAGTCGGGCAGCTCCACCTTGCCTGCCGCGTTGGGCAACACCACGATCTGCGCGCCCTTGTCCTGCAACGCCTGCGCAGACTTGGGCAAGTTTGCCGCAGCCGCAATCAACGTGCCCTCGCCCAACACTTTCGCCGCCAGCGGCGTTTCCAGACGGCTATCGACCACCACGCGCACCGGTTGGCGCGAAGTTGCGACATCGCGCACCGTGAGTTGCGGATTATCGTCTTTTACCGTGCCGATGCCGGTGAGTATCGCGCAAGCGCGCGCACGCCAGGCGTGGCCGTCCTTGCGTGCTTCAGCGCCGGTTATCCATTGGCTTTGACCATTCAACAGCGCGGTTTTTCCGTCCAGACTGGCCGCCACCTTCAGGCGCACCCACGGCCGCCCGCGCGTCATGCGCGACACAAAGCCGATATTCAGTTCGCGCGCCTCGTCCGCCATCAGACCGCACTCCACCGCGATGCCTGCCGCGCGCAGCCGCGCCACGCCATTACCGGCCACCAACGGATTCGGGTCTTCCATGGCGACGACCACGCGTGCCACGCCCGCCGCCACGAGTGCGTCACAGCATGGCGGCGTGCGTCCGTGGTGCGCGCACGGCTCCAGCGTCACGTATGCCGTCGCGCCACGTGCCTGTTCGCCAGCTTGACGCAACGCGTGAACTTCGGCGTGCGGCTCGCCCGCACGCTCGTGCCAGCCTTCGCCGATCACTGTGCCATCACGCACGATCACGCAACCCACACGCGGATTCGGCGTGGTCGTAAAAAGGCCCCGGCGCGCCCATTCGAGCGCGCTCGCCATGTAGCTTGCGTCTTGCGGCGAAAAATTCATCACGTTATTACACGATGGGGCGGTAAGGCCGCGCGGCAGCTGATTCAAGTGCCAAACACTACTTTTTACCGGGGCCGGGCTTTTGCACTTCTTTGATGGCATCCTGGAAATCATCAATGCCCTGAAAGCTGCGATACACCGAAGCAAAGCGAATGTACGCCACCTGATCCAGCCGATGCAGTTCGCGCATCACCATTTCGCCGATGCGCCGCGCGGGTACTTCGCGTTCGCCGAGCGCAAGTATATTTTGCGTGATAGTGGCTATCGCTTCGTCCACCAGCGGCGTAGGCACCGGGCGCTTATGCAGCGCGCGCAAAAAGCCGGTGCGCAGCTTTTCCAGATCAAATTCGGTGCGGCTGCCGTCCTGCTTGGCCACCTGCGGCATGCGCAGCTCCACCGTTTCATAGGTGGTAAAGCGCTTGCTGCATGCCTCGCAACGGCGGCGGCGACGGATGCTGTCGCCCGCGTCGCTGACGCGCGAATCGATCACCTGCGTGGATTCATGCTTACAGAACGGACATTTCATGGCGGCGTGAGGTTACGCACGAGATTACGCACCATAGACCGGGAACGCATCGCAGAGCTTTTTGACTTCGCCTGTTACACGCTGCAAGTTCTTTTCGTCATTCGGTGCATCGAGCACGTCGGCGATGAGATGCGCGACTTTTTCCGCTTCCAGCTCACGAAAACCGCGCGTGGTCATCGCGGGCGACCCGACGCGGATGCCACTGGTTACGGTGGGCCGTTGCGGATCCTTCGGGATCGCGTTTTTGTTGATCGTCATGCAGGCTTTGCCGAGTGCGGTTTCGGCTTCGACGCCAGTGACATGTTTGCTGCGCAAATCCACCAGGAACATATGGCATTCGGTGCGGCCCGACACGATACGCAGACCGCGCTCCTGCAGCACTTTCGCCAACACGCGCGCGTTGTCGAGCACCTGCTGCTGGTAAGTGCGAAACTCGCTGGTGAGCGCCTCCTGAAACGCCACCGCCTTGGCCGCGATCACGTGCATCAGCGGCCCGCCCTGGGTGCCGGGGAACACAGCGCTATTGAGTATTTTTTCATGCCTGGCATCGGCCAGGATCAAACCACCACGCGGCCCGCGCAGCGTTTTGTGCGTGGTGCTGGTGACAAAATCGGCAATGCCCACCGGGCTCGGGTAGAGCCCCGCAGCGATCAAACCGGCGTAATGCGCCACGTCCGCCATAAGCAGCGCACCGCATTTATCGGCAATGGCACGAAAGCGTTTCCAGTCGAAGTGCAATGAGTATGCCGACGCGCCCGTGATGATCATCTTGGGTTTACGCACCAGCGCGAGTTCTTCGACTTCGTCGTAATCGACTTCCTCGGTATCCGGGTTCAGGCCATAGGTCGCCGCGTCGAAATAACGGCCGCTGACATTCACCGGCGAGCCGTGGGTCAAGTGTCCGCCGCTGTCGAGCGCCATGCCGAGAATGACATCACCGGGATGCAACACCGCCTTGAACACGGCGAAGTTCGCTTGCGCGCCGGAGTGCGGCTGCACATTGGCGTAACCGGCGTGAAACAGCTTTTTAGCGCGATCAATCGCCAGTTGTTCGGCGATATCGACAAATTCGCAGCCGCCGTAGTAACGCTTGCCGGGATACCCTTCCGCGTACTTGTTCGTCAGCACCGAGCCCTGCGCCGCCAGCACACGCGGGCTGGCGTAGTTTTCCGAAGCGATCAGCTCGATGTGATCGTGCTGGCGCAAACGCTCGCTTTCGAGCGCTTGCCACAATTGCGGGTCGAAAGCGGCTATGGTGTCTTTAGAGGCTGAAAACATGTGAGATTCGCGCCGGAAGTGTGTACCTGTGTGTAATATTATCTACGATGGGTGCTGCTAGAACCGGGCAGGAGCCATCAAAACCGCCAACAACTACAGCCGTCAGTTGCCCGACAGACGTTACTTGCCCGCCGGTTTGGGCGCGGGGCCGCCCATGGCCTTGATAACCTGTTCGGTAATATCCACCACCTTGCCCGCGAATACCGCTTCCTGCAACACCAGATCGAATTTTTGCGATTCGGCGATTTTATTCACGATGGCGGTGACATCTACGAAATACTTGCGCCGCTCTTCCGCCTTGCGCCGTTCCACGTCGTCCACGAAGGCGCGGCCCACCTGTTCCAACCGCTGCGCCTGCGCCTGAAATTCACGCTCTTTCAATTCACGTTCGCGCCCGGCGGGGGTAGACGGCAATTGCGCCTGCAACGCCTTGACCTTGACTTCCATGCCACGCACTTCCGCCTCGCGCGCACTGAATTCCTTGCGCAGCGATTCGCTGATATCGAAAGCGCGCCGCGTGTCGTTTTCAACGCGCCGACCGTCGATATAACCGATCTTCACCGATTGCGCGTAAACGCCTTGCGCCATGATCGTCATCATTAACGCCAGCAAACCACACACACCCAACCATCCGGATAACCGCTGCTTCATTATTAAGCCTGATTTACTTGACGCCTTTACGTTGCGCCATTTCCTCGATACGACGGGGGTGTACGGTATCACATCCCGTCCCTCTGTAGAACCCCGTTTTCGGCGGCTTTTGCCTCGATTTCCAGTGCGCCGCGCGGATAACCCGGCCATACGCATTCGCGCAGATATTGCCTTAGAAACTGCGGTATGCCGCCCAGCCTTTCATATTGCACAACATGCGTGAGCTCATGCGCCAGCAGGCGCTGGTCGCCGCAACAATCCGCGCGTAGCGCAATACCATGACCCAGCGTCATACCGGCAATATGTGGCGAAATCCATCCGGCGCGCTCCGCCAGCGAACGCACCAGCGGCGGCAACGGCATCGGTATCCTGTCGGCGGCCATCACGCGCACGCGTTGGGGTGATGCCACACCCAGGCGACACGCCAGCAGCCGTTGCGGCGGCGTCAGCGCCACACCTTCGCGCAGTATCACGCGCTCGCGCCACCGCACCCACGGCACCGCACACAACCACAAGGGCACCAACTGACCATCCAACATAAGCGCTGTGCAACGGGGCAACGAACGCACGACACGCCCGACGATATTAAAAATATCAATAAAAACAAATACTTATGATATTTTCGTCAACCATCAATCACCTGCGATGGTCATTTGTTCGATCAGGATGGAACCGCATTGCCGCGAACCGTGCCGCAATACATCGTTGCCGATAGCCGTGATGCCGCGATAGATTTCCTTGAGGTTTCCGGCGATGGTGATCTCCTGCACCGGGTAGGCGATCTCGCCGTTTTCCACCCAGTAGCCTGCCGCGCCACGCGAATAATCGCCGGTGACCTGATTCACGCCCTGACCCATCAGTTCCGTCACCAGCAACCCGCGATGCAGTTTTTTGAGCAATGCCGCAAAGTCGTCGCCGGTGTCGTTCAAGATCAGATTGTGGTTGCCGCCCGCGTTGCCGGTGGAGCGCATGCCAAGCTTGCGTGCCGAATAGCTGCCGAGAAAATAACCCTGCACCACGCCGTCTTTCACCACCTCGCGCGACTGCGTCGCCACGCCCTCGGCATCGAATGCACCGCTGCCGAGGCCCTTGGGAATATGCGGCAGATCGCGCATCTGCACATTCGGCGAGAACACCGGCTTGCCCAGTGTATCCAGCAAAAACGACGACTTGCGATACAGACTGCCGCCGCTCACCGCCGAAACAAAATGCGACATCAGACTGGACGCCACCGGCGCTTCAAACAACACGGCTGCCTGCGTGGTGGCGATCTTGCGTGAATCCAGCCGCCGCAGTGCGCGCTCGGCGGCACGTTTACCCACCGACTGCGGCGTCACCAGGTCGGCGGCGTCACGCGCCACATCGTACCAATCGTCACGCTGCATGCCGTCACTATCACCTTCGCTGCCACCGGCGATTACTGCGCAACTGATGCTGTGGCGCGAAGTCGGATAACCCGCCAGAAACCCATGCGAGTTGCCGTAAACAAAATGCGATTCCTGCGTCGAGACTGACGCACCTTCGGAGTTGCTGATGCGCTTATCCACCGCGAACGCCGCGCTCTCGCACGCCGTGGCGAGTTCAATTGCGCGCTCCACCGGCAGGTCCCACGAATGCCACAACTGCAATTCGGGAAACTCGCGCGCCAGCAGTTCGGGATCGGCCAGCCCCGCGCAATCATCCGCCGCGGTAAAGCGCGCGATCGACAGCGCCGCATCCACCGTGTCGCGCAGCGCCTTGGCCGAGAAATCCGACGTGCTGGCGTGACCGCGCTGCTGCCCGAGATATACCGAGATGCCGATGCCCTTGTCGCGGTTATACTCAATCGTTTCCACTTCGCCCAGACGCACTGTGACCGTCTGCCCGTAGCCTTCGCTCACCTCCGCCTCGGCGGCGGTAGCGCCGCGTTCGCGGGCATAATCCAGCAGGTCGCGCGTCAGCGACTTCAGCTTCGCGCTATCATGGGTAAAACCGGAGTTGGGCATGATGGATCTGTGTTTCAGAATAAAGAAAAACGGACGGCGACCGAACGGCAAGCCGGACTTCAGTTAACACTGCGCGACAATGCGCAAAACAATGCGTAAAAAATCAGGTCGCGCGTAAACGGCGCTATCATAACAGGTTGATTCCTTTCACGGATTGCAATGAGCACCATGGGTATCGTAGAAAACGCCACGCCTGATGAACCCGCGCATCTGTATGACGGCCCCAGCAAATCGCGCCGCAAGGCCGACGCGCACGCGCTGCAAACGCTGGGGGCAGAACTGGTTGCGTTGAACCGCAACCAGCTCGCGCAAGTTGAATTGCCGGAGCTGCTGCGCGAAGCCGTCGAAGCCGCGCAGCGCATCAAGGCGCACGAAGGCCACCGCCGTCAGTTGCAGTACATCGGCAAGCTCATGCGCAACGTCGACGCCGCGCCCATACGCACGAAGATCGACGGCTGGAAAACCGTGTCGGTGGAAGAAACCGTGCGCCTGCATCTGATCGAACGCTGGCGCGACCGCCTGATCGACGACGCGCAGGCGCTGCAAGCCTTCGCCGCCGAATACCCGCAGGGCGATCTGCAACCGCTGCGCACGCTGATACGCAATGTGCGGCGCGAACGCGAGCAAAACAAACCACCGAAAAATTACCGGGAAATGTTTCAACTCCTGCGCGATATAATTCCACTATGAACGACGAACTATTAATTGGCCTGGTGTCCATCAGTGACCGCGCCTCGCAAGGCGTGTACGAAGACCAGGGTATCCCCGCGCTGAAAGACTGGTTTTCCCAGGCGCTGATCTCACCGTGGTGCATGGTGACGCGTTTGATCCCGGACGAGCGCCCGCTGATTGAGGCCACACTGAAGGAATTGGTGGATAACGAAAAGTGCCATCTGGTGCTCACCACCGGCGGCACCGGCCCCGCGCTGCGCGATGTGACGCCCGAAGCGACGCTGGCCGTGGCCGACCGCGAGATGCCCGGCTTTGGCGAACAGATGCGTCAGGTCAGTCTGAAATTCGTGCCCACGGCGATTTTGTCGCGGCAGGTCGCCGTGATACGCAAACAGGCCTTGATCATCAACCTGCCGGGGCAACCCAAGGCGATCAAAGAAACGCTGGAAGGTCTGAAGGACGACGCCGGTAAATCCGTGATCAACGGCATTTTTGCCGCAGTGCCGTACTGCATCGATCTGATTGGCGGGCCGTACATCGAGACCAACGACGCGATCGTCAAAGCCTTTCGGCCAAAATCAGCTATTCGAAAATCGTGAACGAGTGAACGGGTAACCCCTTCGCGCCGCTGTCTGCTCGTTCACCCGTTCACCTGTTCACCTGTTCACCTGTTCACCTGTTTACGCACGCAAAAACCCCCATGACCCAAACCCTCGAAACCATAGAACTCGAAACCGGCCCCAACCCCACCGCAGCCGTCATTTGGATGCACGGCCTAGGCGCGGATGGCAACGACTTTGTGCCCATCGTCAATGAGCTCGATTTATCCGGCGCGCCGACGATACGGTTTGTGTTTCCGCACGCACCGAAAATTCCGGTGACGATCAACAATGGTTACGTGATGCGCGCCTGGTACGACGTTGCCTTCGGCGATCTCGAAGGCACCACCAAACGCGCCGACGAAAAAGGCGTGCGCCAGTCGCAGGCGCAAATCGGCGCTCTGATCGCACGCGAAAATTCTCGGAATATTCCCTTTAAAAACATAGTGTTAGCGGGATTTTCCCAAGGCGGCGCCATCTCGCTACAAACCGGTCTGCGTTACCCCGAAGCGCTCGCTGGCGTGATGGCGCTGTCGTGTTATTTGCCTTGCGCCGACAGTTTTACCCTGGAGGCCGCGCCCGCCAACGCCAAAACACCGCTGTTGATCGCGCACGGCACGCAAGACCCGGTGGTGCCGTATGCCATGGGCACACACTCGCGCGACACACTGACAAAAGCAGGTTATCCGGTGGAGTGGCGTGAATACCCGATGCCGCACTCGGTGTGTCTGGAAGAAGTGCGTGACATCGGCGCGTGGCTCAGGTCGGTACTGAAGTAACGCCAGCGCGGGACGCAATGACTTCCAGCGCTAAACGTCGACTTCCACCTCGACCTTAAACCGCACGCGGTCGAAATCCGGGCCTGATTCGACCAGCCCCGACGGCATCACCATGAAGGTCTGCGCATCTGCGGTGCGCGTTACTTCGAGCTCGTCGCGCAAGGTAAATGAATCGGGCCGCAGCAGCATCTGCATATAACCGCTGCGCGAAGGGCTTGGGGTCCAGCAACACCACGTTGTGCGGCTCGCCGCGCTCGCCGCCCGCTTTGCAAGTGCACAGCGTGCCCGGCAGGATCGCGCGGCTGATCACCTGTATGCCTACCCGGCGCTGACCGCGCGCATCGGTTTCCACGCGCCGCACGATACCCGCGCCCCACAGCGGTTTACTGCTCTCGGGCAGCAAGGCCAGCACCACGCCGACTTGCAGCCATTCGCCGCGGCGCTCCGGCACGATCATGCCGTAGCCTTCGGCGCTGGCGTTTTCGACCACCCAGGTTTCCTGCAACCCCTTGCTGCCCACGCCCGCCGCCCCGACCGCGATGCCGCCCGCCGACAGCACACCATCAAAGCCATGCATCACCTGCAGGGTTGTCGCCACCTTGCGCCGCTCGGAATCGCGCGCGGGCAATTCCTTTTCCCAATTAAACGCGAGATGTAACAGCGTATCAGCCGCCTCGTCGGTATTCACGCCCGTACCAAAATTCAATTGCGAAGGCAGCACGCCGCTGTCGCTCACCGCGTCCAGCACGATTTGCACCTCATCCAGCGCCGGGCCCGCGCCAAAGTAGAACAGCCGCGCATTGCCCGGTGCCTGCGCCAGCACCCGCGCGGGCGACATGCCGCCATTCAGATCAAAAAAGAAATTGCAGCCCTCGGCGGGACGGTCCGAAGACACAAACGAACTCGCCAGATGCGAGATCGTGCGCTCCGCGATATTCTGCCGCACAGGCGACAAGCCGCCGGTCGACGACACGCCCAGCATAAGCGTGCGCAAAAACTCCTGACGTACCGTGCCCTCGCCATGCCCGCCGCCGTAAATCTCCACCACCTCGTCAAGGTAGCCATCCGCGCGCGCCTGCTCATACAGGTCTGCCACGGTGCTCCAATAGGTGTCGCCGACATAGCCGTAACGCATCAGGATCCACTTGATTTGCAGCACTTGGGCGCGTAGCGTGCGCGCCACCATCTGCGGCATGTTTTTACGCATCGCCGCTGCGTTTTTGCCGCCCCTGTCTGCCTTATCCACGATCACCTGCTTGACGCAGGCAGCATAGGCATTGCCCAGCGCCGTCCAATAGCCCATCGCGGCGCGCCACAGCAGGCCTTCCTGAAACTTGGCCTGCGGCTTGAGTGACAGATACTGATCGAGCAGACGCTGGCCATGACGTTTGAGCGCGACGTCGATCAGATCAATTACGCCATAACGATGCGCCATCGAATAATTATTTTCGCCATGCACCGACTCCAGCCACGCCACGGCATCCTGCACCGCCCGCACTGAATCCTCCGGCGGTATCGTGGCCAGCATTTCCTTGACCTTCACCAGATCCGCCATCGGGTCATCCTCCGCCGTGGCGCCACCGCCCAGCCATTTCAGCATATCCTCTCCCTTTCGCCCAACACACCGCGTGTCGTTCTACATTCGGCGAAAATAATTTTCATGCGCCCGAAACCAGCGCCGTTTCACACCAGGGGCACGACCACCTTGTAGCGCAGCCAATCAAAATCGTAGCCGCTTTCCACCACGCCGCCCGGCTCCAGCACCAACGTCACTGGCGGCTTGCTGTGCATGGCTTCAATCGGCTCGCGCCCGGACAACAGGTCGTGGCGCGCCACGATGTGTATGCTGCCGCTGGGCGAGGCGCGCGAGCTCAGCATAATCGCATGCTGGCGCCGACTGCCCTGCTCAACGCCGATCAACGAACGCAAATGCACGGACACCGGCGACTTGGATATCAATTGAATACCGATATGAAATTGGCGGCGTTCGTCGCCCTTGACGCGACGTATCACCCCCAACTGCCAGGCAGAATCCATGTCCGAGTGCAACGCGACAATGATCCCCACGCGCAGCCACTCACCTTTGCCCACCGGCACAATCACGCCGTAGCCGCCCGCGCTGACGTCTTCCGCCACCCATGAGTCATACGAGAGCGTGCTGGAAAAATCCAGACCATCGCCGATGCCCGGTTCGATCGCGCCCAGCACGTTCTGATAGCCATTCACTACATGCAGCCGCAGGGCGGTGCGCCGCCGCTCGTGCGCGCGCGCCGGCATTTCCTTGGCCCAGTTAAAGCTCAGGTGCTTGAGTACCCGGGCCACCATCACATGATCCGCCACCGGACCCACGTCGACGCCGGACGGTATCCGGCCCGTGCTTTCTACCAGTGCGCGCATCGCTTGCACCGCAGGCCGCGCTTCGTTGACGTCAAAGTAGCGTGTCGCGGGAGTGACCGGTGTCGAGCGCATCAGCCGTAACGGCGGGCGGGCTTCCACCAGATCGAAACAAAAGTCGCAACCCTCCCAAGCCTTGCTGTCATAGCGGAATTTCGGCGTGATATGCACCACCAGGCGTTCGGCCACATCCTGCTCCACCGGCGACAGGCCGCTGGGCGAGGCCGCCCATAACATCATGGCGCGCATGAATTCGTAATTCTGCGCACTCGGTTCACCGGCATCGGGATAAAGTTCAATCCGTTTATCCGCCGCGCCGGCGGCCTCGGCCAACTGCGCGCAACGCGCGAATTCCTCCCACAGCGCCGGACGCACCACGCCGTAGCGCATCAGCACCCATTTCATTTGATGGCGCAACGCACGCGTGGTGCGCGCCGCGAGTACCGGCAACAACGGTTTGACACCGCCAGGAACGTTTTTGATGTCGCGTGCCTGATCGACGCAAATCAGATAGGCATCGCCGAGCAGCTTCCAGAAATCAGTGATCGTTTTCCAGGTGCGCTTTTCCTGGACACGATCGGTGCCCGGCAGCTCAACATAGGTTTCGAGCATGCGTTCCTGCGCCTTGCGCGTCGCCACATCCAGCAGGCCGACAAGCTCAAAGCGCCGCTCTAATTTATAGGCATCTGTTTCACTGACCGATCCCAGCCAGAAGCCGACATCTTCAAGGGTTTTCCACGGGTCTTTGTACGGAAACCCCTCGATGATCTTCTTGGCTTCCTTCGCATCCGCCAGCGGGTGATCAACCTTTTCAGGCCCTTTGAGCCAACTCAGCATGGACGTACCCGCCGCACGGCTACGCCATACGCGAGGCGCGCTGTAGCCTGCCTTCGGTCGCCGCTTGCGGAAAGTTCCTGATAAGTCATCTTTAAAACAATAGATAAACTGTTGTTATTACCCCGAATGTTGCACAAACAATAGTATCTCAAGCGTTTGACGGAATGTGGAATTGAAATCACAGCATTTCAGAACGCCAGGCGCAGTCTACCCTGCCCATTAAGTCGGAAGGCGGCAGCGGGGTTGAGCGGTGATTGGGAGGGATGGGTGGCCTATTCTCGACTGACCGGACGTGTCCAGGTTACGGCGAGAACAGCAATTTTGCTGGCTTGGGCACAAACAAACGCTC
>CAMBGJ010000091.1 GCA_945865805.1 Bordetella parapertussis | reverse complement strand
CTCGCCACGGCGTGCGCGGTGCTGTCGTGGACCTTTGCCGAATGGATGTTCAAAGGCAAGCCCTCGATGCTGGGTGCGGCTTCAGGCGCGGTGGCAGGACTGGTGGCGATCACCCCGGCGGCAGGTAACGTCGGTATCGCGGGCGCCTTTGCCATCGGCACCATCGCGGGCATTGTGTGCCTGTGGGGCGTCAACGGCTTGAAGAAAATGTTGAAGGTGGACGACTCGCTGGATGTCTTCGGCGTACACGCGGTCGGCGGCATATTAGGCGCGCTGTTGACCGGCGTGTTCAACTCACCGGCACTGGGCGGCCCTGGCTTCCCCAACAACTGGTTTGAAATGAAGCCCGGCTTTGACAGCATCGCCGCGCAAGTGTGGATACAGGCGCAAGCGGTCGGTGTCACCGTGCTGTGGACGACCATCGTCTCGGTAGTAGCCTTCTGGATCGCCGGCCTGGTGGTAGGCGGACTGCGCGTCACCGAAGAAGAAGAACGCGAAGGCCTCGACATCAACTCCCACGGCGAGACCGCGTACCACATGTAGCCGTAAGGTGTAGTGGGGTGGCTGCGCGGCCCCTCCCCCGCGCGGTTACCCAGGGGCGCCCGATCGCAAGACCGGGCGCCCTGTTTTTTTTTAAGCTTACGGGCCAGCGCTCAGTGGTGCGCGCGATTGCCCGCGATGTCGCGCACCTCGACCTGCAGGCTGACGGTTTCGCGCTTTTTGTCGGCAGTTTCCAGCAGCAGATCCAGCGGCACCTTGTCGCCGGGCTTCATCTGCTGCTTCAGACCCATGAACATCACGTGATAACCGCCGGGCGCAAGCTTCACGGTCTGGCCGGCGGGGACATCAATGCCTTCCACTGCAAACATTTTCATCACGCCGTTGGTCATTGTCATGTTGTGTATTTCCACCGTGCCCGCGACCGTGCTCGCCACACCCACCAGCCGCACCGCGTTTTTGCCGGTAATTTCCATGAACGCCCCTGTGCCTCTTTGCGCCGGCACCGTGCCGCGTATCCAGGCATCTTTCACTTCAATGCTTTGCGCGTGCGCCGCGCCCGCGGCAAGCAACGCCCCAGACAACAGATAAGGCGCGATCAGGGCGGAAAGTTGAGCACCAAGTTTCTTGCCGGAACGGGTAATCATAGGGGTGATCTTACTAGCAATGCCGCCGCGCCGTGCACCTGCTCGCGGCAGGCGGGTGCCCGCTACTGCATAGCGCGCAAACCGTAATCGGCATCATATTGTAAGTAATTGTTTTAATTGATCTTTTTTTGCCATCAGCATTGGACCAGCAGTCCGCGCCGCCACTTTGTGGTGCGTCTGCGTGGTATGTCTCTGTGGTATGTTCGACACTCTCCACGACAAAAAATTCTCTGCCAACGCACACCATGATCGTAGACACCCACGTCCACGTCTTCACCGGCGACCGCAAAAACTATCCGCAAATACGCGACACCCCGCGTGCCGGGTCGATTCCCTCCGTCACGGATATCGGCCAGACCGAATGGCCGGTCACCACCACTGAAACGCTGATGGCGATGATGGACGAGGCCGGTGTCGATCTGGCCACACTGGTGCAGGCGTATTTCGTGTACGAGTACGACAACCGTTATACCGTAGACACCACGCTGAAATACCCCAAGCGTTTTGCCAGCGTGGTGGTGCTCGATCCGATGGACCCCAAGGCGCCGGATGAGCTGTCGCGGCTGGTGGAACAGCAAAACGTCGCGGGCATCCGCTTCATGCGCGGGCGACTGCCGGAAAGCTCGCTCGGCCGACCGCAAACCCAGGCATTATGGGCGCGCATCGAAAAGCTGAACCTGCCGCTGGCGATTAACGACCGCATCGGCGAGTACACCAGGGTGCTGCCGATGATGGAAAAACACCCCGGCGTCAAAGTGTCTTTCGAGCACTCGTGGGGCCACAAGGTCGGCGCGCCGCCGGACTACGGCCTATTAAAGCTGCTGTTCGCGCTGGCGGCCTACCCCAATATTTATATCAAGACCGCGATCAACAACATCGCCGCCGCGCAAGACGGCGGCGGCACGCCTCGCGAGCTGTACACCAAACTGGTCGAGGTCTTCGGCGCAAAACGTATCATGTGGAGCTCGAATTACCCGGCGCACCCGAAGTTTGGCGGCGTCAAACTGCGTCTGGAAGAATCCAAAAAAGCGCTGGCGCACTTAAGCGCGGACGACCAGGCGTGGATATTGGGCAAGACGGCGCTGGCGTTTTATCCCGGCTTGCCGCGCTAGCGTGTTCCCTTTTTTCACCCCCCACACGAGGCCCCAGCATGTTTTGTGAAACCAAGGATCTGAATCGCGAAAAACTCAAGTCCCTCGGACTGTTGTTCAACCCATTCAAAGCGGTAGTAGCACCCCGGCCCATCGGCTGGGTAACCACCATCAACAGCAAAGGCGTGGTGAATCTGGCGCCGTATTCGTTCTTTAACGCGGTGTCGACCGATCCGCCGATGGTGTTCTTCGGCGCGAATGGCACGCACGACGCCGACGGCGGCGAAAAAGATTCGCTGCGCAATGTGCGCGAGACCGGCGAATTCGTCTGCAATATGGTGTCTTGGGATTTACGCCATGCCATGAACGACACCTCGGCGCCCGCGCCGCGCGGTGTCAACGAAATGCAGGCAGCCGACATCGCCCATATTCCCTCGCGGCTGGTAAAGCCGCCGCGCGTGGCCGCCTCGCCCGCGCACCTGGAATGCAAGCTGCACCAGTTTCTGGAGCTGCCGGTCGATCCGCGCACCGGCAAGAAAAACGTCATGGTGATCGGCCACGTCGTCGCCACGCACATCGACGACGCCTTTATCGTCAATGGCCGCTTTGACACCGCCCGCGCCAAACTCGTGGCACGACTCGGCTACATGGACTACGCCGTGGTCACCGAGGCTTTCGCCATCGACCGACCGGATTGGCCTTTGGTTAGAACAAACAAGACTGAAAAAGCCGGGGCGTAGACAACGCGCCGTCGAAGGTCGCTCTGGTCTTACGTCGCTCTGGTCTTACGCCGCAACCGTGCCATTCAACCGCACTCGCACATAAGACCCCGGCGCATCTTCCAGCGCTTTTAATTTGCCCTTGCCTGGCACGCGCGCGGGCACTTTGCCGCCGCCGTGCAGCGCCACCCATTGCTGCCAGTCGCTCCACCATGAACCGCTGTGCTGCGTGGCCCCGGCCAGCCACTCGTCGGCGGTAGTGGCGGTGCGCTGGTCGTTGGTCCAGTAACCGTACTTGGCCGCCGCCGGCGGATTGACCGTGCCAGCGATATGCCCCGAGCCGCCGAGCACAAAACGCAGCGGGCTTTTGAACACATTCGCGCCCGCGTAAACGGTTTTCCACGGTGCGATGTGATCTTCCACTGGCGACACGCTGTAGACCGGGGTTTTCACTTTCGACAGATCGACCGGCGTGCCGTTAAACACCAGTCCGCCCGGCTCGCGCAACCGATTGTTCAGATACATATTGCGCAGGTAAAAGCTGTGCATCGCGGCGGGCATGCGCGTGGAATCGGCGTTCCAGTACAACAAATCAAAGGGCATCGGCGCGCGGCCCATCAAATAGTTGTTCACCACGAACGACCAGATCAAATCGTTGGCGCGCAGCATGTTAAAGGTGGTGGCCATCTCTGAGCCTTCGAGATAGCCGCGTTGCTGCATGCGTTTTTCCAGTGCTGCCACCTGTTTTTCATCGATAAACACGCGCAGCTCGCCCGCCTGATCAAAATCAATCAGCGTGGCGACAAAGGTGGCGCTGGCCACCCGCGCAGGATTGTTCCTGGCCAAATAGCCCAGCGTTGCCGCAGCGAGCGTGCCGCCCAGACAAAACGCGTACAGATTCAAATCTTTTGCGCCCGCCGCCTTCAGCGTGGCGTCGATGGCCGCGAGCGTGCCCTCGTTGATATAGTCTTCGAACGTTTTGTCAGCGTGGCGCTCGTCGGGATTCACCCACGAGATGACAAACACCGTGTGCCCGTTCGCCACTGCCCAGCGCACGAAGGAATTGTCCTCGCGCATGTCGAACACGTAGTACTTGTTGATCCACGGCGGCACCACCAGCAGCGGCCGACGATATACGGTCTGGGTGGTGGGCGCGTACTGGATCAATTGCATCAACTCGTTCTGAAACACCACTTTGCCCGGCGTGGCGGCGATATTGACGCCGAGCTTGAAGGCGCTGTCATCGACCATTTTCACGCGCAGCTTTTGCCCATCGCCGCGCGCGAGATCATCCAGCAGGTTGTTGAATCCGCGCAGCAGATTTTTGCCGCGGCTGCGCACGGTTTCCTTCAGCACCTCGGGATTGGTGAGCGCGAAATTCGACGGTGATAGCGCGTCGATGAACTGGCGCGTATAAAAATCGACTTTCTTCGCCTCGGTTTCGTTCAGGCCCAGGGCGCCGTTGAGCGCTGCGTGCAAATGCCGCGCGGCAATCAGGTACGATTGCTTGAGGTAATCGAACAAAAACCGGTTCTGCCAGTCTTCGTGCCGGAAGCGCCGGTCGCCCTTGGGCGCTTCGGCAACTGGCGCGAGCTTCAGCCCACCCAGACCCAACAGCGAGTTTTTCCACAGCGCGGCGTAGTCCTGCCACGCCTGCATTTGCGTCTGCGCCAGCCGCATGGGGTTGCCCGCCATTTTCAGCCACGCTTCGTAGAACGCACGCTGGATGCCGAACTCGTCACCCACGGCCTGCGGCGCGCGGGTGCCCGCGTGGCGCAGTTTTCGGTGCAGCGTGCTTTTCAGCAGCGCCTGACTTTTACGGGAGATGCCGGCGTAAAGCCGTATCGTTTCGGCCGGATCAAAGGCCGTGCGTTGCTGCTGGGTAACCGGCATTAAATACCTTCGTTGCGTTGAAACTGGAATTGGTTTTCGCTATTGAGCGAGCGGCGCAGTACGCCGCGATGTATCAGATGATTCAGATGCGCGATCGCCTCGCCCATGGCGAACATCAAATGATGATCGTCAAACTGGCGGTCGAATAACACGCCGATCACATCGACCGCGCGTTGCGGCGTGACGCACGCGGCGGTGAGTTTTTCCAACCGCGACCGGTGATGTTCGTGCAGCGCCTCGACGCGCGTTTGTACGCCGTGAAACGGCAGTCCATGCGAGGGCAGCACCAGCGTGTTCGCCGCCGGTGCTGCCAGTGCGGCGTAGCGCTTGAGTGACACCAGAAAATCCCCCACCGGATCGGCATCCGGCTCGGCGGGCCACACGCTGACGTTGGTGGAAATGCGCGGCAGCAGCATGTCGCCAGCGATAAACAGGCCGCGCTGTTCGCAATACAGGCTGGCGTGCTCCGGCGAGTGGCCATAGCCCACCACCACGCGCCAGTCGTTGGTGCCGATGCGGATCACGTCGCCCTCGCGCATGCGCTGGTGCGCGTGCGGCAAGGTGGGCACGCCCAGCGGGTAGAGGTGCTCGCGCGCCTCGATCCATTTCATGCGTTCGTTATCGAGGCCGTGGCGCGTCATCAACTCGTGCACGTGTTGCGGCTCGATGCCGCCGAGGTGGTTATGCACCAGGTGCGCTTGCAGGTATTCCGCCTTGGTCATCCACGGTTTGACCTGAAACTTCTGGCACAGCCAATCGCACAGACCGATATGATCGGGATGAAAATGCGTGACGATGACGCGCGTCACCGGCTTGCCGTTAAGATGATTGGCAAAAATGGTTTCCCAGCAGCCGCGCGCTTCATCGGTGGCAAAGCCGCAATCGACGATGGTCCAACCGTCGCCGTCTTCGAGCAACCACAGGTTGATGTGGTTCAGCACAAACGGCAGCGGCATGCGCAGCCAGAACACACCGGGCGCAACCGCGGTTAGCGTGCCGGGCGCGGGGGGGTCTGCAAAAGGGTAGTTGAGCGGATCAACCGGACGTGGTGCTGCGTCCGGCTTTTTTGCGGCGGTGGCAGAGGGCATGGGTTTGGGGCGCTTCCTGGATTCCCGGCGCGCGATATTCCGCGCTGTCGTAAGATGCTTCGTAGGCTGCTTTTTGCGGCTGTTTCCAGCAGGTATTTTGAGAATACTGACTTATATTGCAAAGCACAATAGGCGTAACCGGGTTGCGATGTTAAGAGGCGCTTACACTGCTTTAGAGCTGTTACCTCGCGTTGAAAGCCCCGCAAGCAATAATTTTGCATAACTATTTGTTTTTATTGATATTTTTGTGACTTCTTTGTTTCCGGAAAGCGGCGAACTGGCGCTATTACGCAGCAGCGTGGAGACCTTCGCACGCGAACAAATCGCGCCGCGCGCCGCAGCAATCGACCGCGATAATGTCTTCCCACGCGATCTGTGGCCGAAGCTCGGTGAACTCGGTTTGCTCGGCATTACCGTCGAAGAAGACTTCGGCGGCGCGGGCATGGGCTACCTCGCGCACGTCATCGCGATGGAAGAAATCAGTCACGCCTCGGCATCGGTGGGCCTGTCGTACGGCGCGCACTCAAACCTGTGTGTGAACCAGATTCGCCGCAACGGCAGCGTCGAACAAAAGCGCCGCTACCTGCCGAAACTGATTTCCGGCGAGCATGTCGGCGCGCTCGCCATGAGCGAAGCGGGTGCGGGTTCCGACGTGGTGAGCATGCGCTTGCGAGCCGACCGTATGGGTAACCACGGCGGCGAGCGCTACGTATTGAACGGCACAAAAATGTGGATCACCAACGGCCCCGATGCCGACACGCTGGTGGTTTACGCCAAAACCGATAGTGCCGCTGATTCGCGCGGCATCACCGCCTTCATCGTCGAAAAATCCTTCAACGGGTTCAGCGCATCAATCAAGCTCGACAAACTCGGCATGCGTGGCTCCAGCACCAGTGAACTGGTGTTCGTCGATTGCGAAGTGCCCGCCGACAATGTGCTTGGCGGGGTTGGCAAAGGCGTGAACGTGCTGATGAGCGACCTCGATTACGAGCGTGCGGTACTCGCCGGCGGGCCGCTCGGCATCATGCAGGCATGCCTGGATATCGCGCTGCCGTACCTGCACGAGCGCCAGCAATTCGGCCAGGCCATCGGTGAATTTCAGTTGATGCAGGGCAAAGCGGCTGATATGTACACCACGGCGAACGCCTGCCGCGCCTATGTTTACGCGGTAGCGCAGGCCTGCGACGCCGGCAACATCACGCGACGCGACGCGGCGGGCGCGATTCTCTATGCCGCCGAACGCGCCACCGAAATCGCGCTGCAAACCATCCAATGCCTGGGTGGCATGGGCTATATGAATGATTCACCCGCCGGGCGGCTGCTGCGCGATGCCAAGCTCTACGAAATCGGCGCCGGCACTTCAGAGATACGCCGCTGGTTGATCGGACGCGAGTTGTTTGAGCAAATGGGTTGAACGGCGCGGCCCGCTACTGCCGCAATCCCAAAGTGCTGCATGGTGCGCAGTAGAAGGCCCCAAGGAAAATTAACCTGGACAGGTATGCCGATGTACCGCCTCACCGCAGAGGCGCAAAGACGCAGCGGTGAAGGTCTTCAAGCGTCTGAAATAGAATCCCTTGGTTGGCCAAGTTTCCAGCAGCACCTTGCAGAGAAATTTGCGTCGCGCACCACTTGTTTTTGCTTGACGCCTAAGGGCTTCGGCATCAAGGGGGTGCGATTCAAACGGATGTCAGGGTTAGTATTTATGCACACGAAGCGGGGATGCAAAATAAACAAAACCCCGCCGCAGCGGAGTTTGTTTGACGACAGCGAAACGCGATCAGGCCGCTTGCGCCTGCTTTCTGCGCCGCGCGGCGAAACCCAGCAGGCCCAAACCAGCGAGCATCTTGGCGTAGGTTTCGGGTTCGGTAACGGCGTAGCCCATTAAGCTCAACCCCCTGTGCAGCCACGCGCGTCCGCGCTACCATGCAGCGCGCGCATGGCTGTTTGGTGTGTATATCGTAACCTATTGATTTTATTTATATTTTATATGACCAATCTCTCGACGGCATTAACCCGGCTACTCGGCACACGCTTACCGATCATTCAAGCGCCGATGGCCGGCGGCATCACCACGCCGGCACTGGTGGCGGCGGCTAGCAACGCGGGCGCGCTGGGCTCCTTTGGTTTTGCCTATACCCAGCCCGAGGCGATGGCGCGCGATGTTGAAGCCGCGCGCGCGCAAACCGACGCGCCGATCAATCTCAATTTTTTTGTCAATGTACAACCGGCGCCCGTCGCGCCGGCGCTACAGAAAGCCGCCATCGACGCGCTCGCCGCCTACCATCAGGCGCTGGGCTTGCCCACCCCGGCGCCGGTGCGCGCGCCCTACGCGCCCGATCTCAACGCGCAGTTGTCGATGGTGGAAGATTTGCGGCCCGCCGTGCTCACCTTCCACTTGGGCGATTTGCCCGCTGAGCGTTTAAAGCGCCTGCGCGAGCGCTCAATCAAAACCGGCGGCAGCGCGACCTCCATCGAAGAAGCGCGGCATCTCGAAGCGCTGGGCGTGGATTTCATCATCGCGCAAGGCGGCGAGGCCGGCGGCCATCGCGGTTCGTATCTGCGCAATCCTTATGAAGCGATGACCGGCACGCTGGCGTTAACGCGCCTGATTGTGCGCGCGGTGAAAATCCCCGTGGTGGCTGCGGGCGGCATTATGGATGGTGCGGGCATCGCGGCAGCGCTGGCACTCGGCGCGCACGGGGCGCAGCTCGGCACCGCGTTTATTCCCTGCACCGAAAGCGGCGCGCCCGCGGTGCACAAGCAACACCTGCTCGCCGCGCAAGAAGACACCACCATGATCACCGAAAAATTCTCCGGCAAACCGGCGCGCGGCCTCGCCAACCGCTACCTGCGCGAGATGAATGGCAACGACGCGCCGCAGCTTGTTTTCCCCGCACAAAACGCGCTGACCGGGCCACTGCGTGCGGCGTCAGCCAAGGCGGGCAATCCTGATTTCGTGTCGATGTGGGCAGGACAGGCAGCGCCGCTGTCGCGCGAGTTGTCGGCAGCACAACTGGTGATCACGCTGGAACACGAAACGCTGGAAGCCATTGAGCGGCTTGCCGCGTTGCGCGGGTAACGGGAGACCAACATGGCTGACCCCATCGATTTCTACTTCGATTTTTCTTCGCCCTACGGCTACTTCGCGGCAGAAAAAATCGACGCGCTCGCCGCCCAACACGGACGCGGAGTGAACTGGCGGCCGATCCTGCTCGGTGCGGTGTTCAAGGTGAACGGCCAGCAACCGCTGGCAAACATTCCGCTGAAAGGCGACTACGCCGCGCACGACATGCTGCGCTGTGCGCGCTGGTTTGCATTACCGTTCAAGATACCCGGCAAGTTTCCCATCGGCAGCATTGCGCCGTGCCGCGCGTTTTACTGGCTGCACGATCAGGATGCGGCGCTGGCGAAAAAATTCGCGCTGGCGATTTATCGTGCTTACTTTGTTGACGATCAGGATATTTCGGCGCTGGATGTCACGCTCAACGCCGCCGCCGGTTTGGGCATCGACAAGGCCGCGCTCGCCACGGCACTGAACGATGGCGCGGTGAAGGATCGCGTCCGGCTTGAAGTCGATGCCGCCATCGCGCGCAAGGTGTTTGGCTCACCTTTTATGATGGTCGATGGTGAACCGTTCTGGGGCGCGGATCGGCTGGATCAGATGGCGCGGTGGTTGGAGCAAGGGCCTTGGTAGGCCTGCGCCTGCTGCGGTGTAAACACTGGTTTTTTGTGGTTGCGGTGTTGTTGCCGCCCAGCCCGGTTTACGCGCAATCGGTTGATGCGGCGTTGGCGGCTTTGGCGCGCGGCAACCACGCCGCCGCGCTCAATATATTGCAGCCGCTGGCCGAGCAGGGCCATGCGCTGGCGCAATTGAATCTGGGCTTGATCCATGACAATGGCCGTGGCGTGGCACGCGATCACGCGGCAGCGTTGAAGTGGTACCGGCTGGCCGCCGTGCAGGGCAACGCGGGGGCGCAGCGCCATTTGGGTGAGCTGTACTACGACGGCTTGGGGGTCACGCAGAATACGGCGCGGGCGTATGTGTGGCTGCATCTGGCGGCAGCGGCCGGGGACGCGCGCGCGGCCAGGTATCGCGATCTGGCGGCGCGGCGTTTGAAGCCGCCGCAAGTGGCGGAGGCGCAAAAAGTGGCGAGCGCCTGTCAGCTCAAGGCGTTTGCGGGGTGTAGCTGAGTGCCTGATCGTTTGCGATGGCGATTGTTGGGCCCGCTGGCGCTGCTGGCTTTGTGTCTGACTTCGCTGGCCACGGCCCAGACTGCCACCAGCACGGCTACCACGGTCGCCGTCGAAGGCGGCGCGCTGCCCGCTTTCGTTACGCAGATGCTGGAGCGCGCGGGCGTACGCGCGCCGGCGGTTGGTGTCTATATTGCCGAGCCGGGCGCGGGTTTGGCGCGACCGCTGGTGCAGGTCGCGGCTGATCAGGCATTCGTGCCCGCGTCGGTGATGAAGCTGGTGACCACGATTGCCGCGCTGGAACTGCTGGGCCCGCAGTACCGCTGGACCACGCCGGTGTTGGCCACCGGGCGCATCGAGCAGGGGATGATCGAGGGCGATCTCATCTTGCGCGGCGGCAACGACCCGGCGCTGGGTTGGGCGCAACTCGAGCAACTGGTGCAGCGTCTGTGCAAACGCGGCATCCACACCATTCAAGGCAATATCGTGGCGGATCGCAGGCTGTATAGGGCGGCGGATAACGAAACGCTGGCCTATGTGGCCGACATGGCGTATCCGTGGAATTCGCCGCCCGATTCGCTGGTGGTCAACGGCAAGATGGTCGCCGTGTGGTTTGTGCCGGACGAGCGCACGCGCCGCGTGACGGTGACGCTCGATCCGCCGATCGAGGCGGTGCAAATCCGCGGCGCAGTGGCGTATGTGGATGGCCCCTGCGTTCACGCCCAGCCGTTTGTGGATGCCGTGGGGGAACTGGATTACGCGCGCATACGCGTGGATGGCGCGCTGTCGGCGGGCTGCGGACCGCGCAGCACGCTGATCAGCGTGATGGGGCATGTGGATTATTTCCAGCGCGCATTTGCGCAATTGTGGAAGGCGTCCGGCGGTGTGTGGAACGGGCGCTTCGAGGCTTATAACAACTCGCACAACCGCGCCGTGGTGATAGACCGCATCGTCTCGCCGCCGCTGGTCGACGTGGTTAAAGAGATCAACAAGCACAGCAATAATCTGATGGCGCGCCAGCTCTTTGTGCAGTTGGCGCTGTCTGACCCGGTGCCGAAGGTGCGCGGCGCGCTGACGTTGCGCGCGTTCGACCGTGTGCAGCGCCTGTTCCGCGACAAGGGCATTGATGTGCCCGAACTCACCATGGACAACGGCGCCGGTGTGTCGTTTGCCGAGCGCGTAAGTCCGCGCAGTCTTGCGCGGTTGCTCGACTTTGCACTCACGCGGCCCTACGCGAATACGCTCATGGCCTCGTTGCCGGTGGCAGGCGTGGATGGCACCATGGCCGCGCGGCTCAAGCAAAGCCCGGTGGCGGGCAAGGCGTTTCTGAAAACCGGCGAAGTGCCCGATTCGCGCACCCTCGCAGGCTATGTGCGCGACGCGGCCGGCAAGTTGCACATTGCCGTGGTGCTGGTGAATCATCGCAACGCGGACGCGGCCTTTCCCGCCATCGATGCCACCATCGATTGGCTTTACCGGCGGCCGGCCGAACAACCGTCGCCGCCGCCACCCAGAGCCTGGGACGAATACCGCTTACGTGACAAGCCCATTTAAAGTTCATGGCCGCAATACCTCTTGCCCGGCAAACCAACATCGTCACGCTCAAGGTTCACGCCATCGTCAACGCTGCTAATACCTCGTTGCTCGGCGGCGGCGGCGTGGATGGCGCCATCCATCGCGCGGCAGGGCCGCAATTGCTCGCCGAGTGCCGCACACTTAACGGTTGCAAAACGGGGCAGGCGAAAATCACGCGCGGCTATCAACTACCGGCGAAGTACGTGATTCACACGCCCGGCCCGGTGTGGCACGGCGGGCATGCGGGCGAGGCGGATTTGCTCGCCTCGTGTTACCGTACGACATTGGTGCTCGCTAAAAAATATTCAATAAAAACAATATCTTATCCTTCCATCAGTTGCGGCGTGTATGGTTATCCGCTGGAGCAGGCGGTGGCCATTGCGGTGCGGGAATGCCGCGCCGCTGCGGGTGATTTTGAACAAATTATTTTTGCCTGTTTTGATGCCAAAATGCTGGCGCTATACGAAGCTGAACTGGCGAAGACCTGACATGCCCGTGATCAAAAGCAAACTCAAAACCACCAGTGCGGATTTTTCAGCTGCGCGCGACGCCATGCGCGAGCGCGTGGTGCAACTGGAGCAAATCACAGCGGCAACAAAACAAGGCGGTGGCGAAGCCGCGCGGGCGCGTCATGTGTCACGCGGCAAAATGCTGCCACGCGAACGCTTCGCCCGCTTGCTCGATGCTGATACGGCGTTTCTGGAACTGTCGCCGCTTGCCGCGCACGCGGTCTACGGTGTAGCGGTGCCGTCGGCGGGCCTCATCACCGGTGTCGGCACGGTCAGCGGCACGGCCTGCGTGATCATCGCCAACGATGCCACAGTGAAGGGCGGCACCTATTACCCGCTGACGGTGAAAAAACATCTGCGCGCGCAGCAGATCGCTCGCGAAAATCGGCTGCCGTGCATTTATCTGGTCGATTCCGGCGGCGCGCATTTGCCGAGTCAGGACGAGGTGTTTCCCGATCGCGAACACTTCGGGCGGATTTTTTACAACCAGGCGCGCATGTCCGCCGAGGGCATTGCGCAGATCGCCTGCGTGATGGGCTCGTGCACCGCCGGCGGCGCTTATGTGCCCGCGATGAGCGACGAAACCATCATCGTGAAAAATCAGGGCACGATATTTTTGGCAGGGCCGCCGCTGGTGAAGGCTGCCACCGGCGAAGTCGTCACCAGCGAGGCGCTGGGCGGCGCGGACGTGCATACGCGTTTGTCGGGCGTTGCCGATCACCTGGCCGAGAACGACGCGCACGCGCTGGAATTGGTGCGCGCATCCTTAAAAAATATCAATAAAAACAATAAGTTATACATTTCTCGCAGTGAGCCACGCACACCCCTGCTGGATGCCGCCGAACTTGACTGTGTGATTCCAGTGAATCCGCGCACGCCGTTTGATGTGCGCGAAGTGATCGCGCGCATCACCGATGGCTCCGAGTTCGACGAATTCAAATCGCGTTACGGTGCGACGTTGGTCACCGGCTTCGCGCGCATCGACGGCTGGCCGGTGGGCATCGTCGCCAACAACGGTATTTTGTTTTCTGAGTCGGCGTTAAAAGGCGCGCACTTTATCGAGTTGTGTTGCCAACGCAACGTGCCGCTGGTGTTTTTGCAGAACATCACCGGCTTCATGGTCGGCGCGAAAGCCGAAACCGGCGGCATCGCCAAGGACGGCGCAAAGATGGTGACGGCAGTGGCGTGCGCGCGCGTGCCCAAATTCACCGTCATCATCGGCGGCAGTTACGGCGCGGGCAACTACGGCATGTGCGGGCGCGCCTTCGACCCGCGCTTTTTGTGGCTGTGGCCCAATGCACGCATCGCGGTGATGGGTGGCGAGCAGGCCGCCGGTGTGCTGGCGCAGGTGAAACGCGACGCGTTGGAAAAATCCGGGGCAAGCTGGAGCGCTGAAGACGAAGCCGCGTTCAAAGCGCCGATTCTCGAACAGTACGCGCGCCAGTCGAGCGCCTACTACGCCAGCGCGCGGCTGTGGGACGACGGCATCATCGCACCGCAAGATACGCGCCGCATGTTGTCACTGGGCTTAGCGGCGGCGGCCTGCACGCCCATCGAGCCGACGCGCTTTGGCGTGTTCCGCCTGTAAGGCTTTTCGCACTGGCGCGTATAATCGTGCCCTTAAATTCAAAGGAAGCCGAATGAACAGGCAAGGCAAAAAAGTCCTCACTTGCGTCATCACCCGCATTGATGCCGACGGCAACGCGTCGGTCATGCTGAACCGGCCGGAGGTGCACAACGCCTTCGACCCTTTGATGACACGCCAACTTACCGCCGCGCTGGAAACACTCGACGCCGACCCCAGGGTGCGCGCGGTGGTTGTGCTTGGCGCCGGCCCGAGCTTTTGCGCGGGCGCGGATATCAAACACATGAAAGCCAGCGCGAAATTTTCGCGCGAACAAAATTACAAGGCGGCGCAGGAATCGGCACGCATGTTTCGCACGCTCTACAGCCTGTCGAAGCCCACCATCGCCTGCATCCACGGTGCGGTGCGTGGCGGCGGCGTGGGATTGGTGGCGGCGTGCGACATCGCCATCGCAGCGCGCACCGCGACGTTTCGTTTGTCCGAGGTCAAGATCGGCGTGATCCCGTCGATGATCAGCCCTTATGTGATCGCCGCGATGGGCGCTCGGCAGGCGCGGCGCTACTTCGTGACCGGTGAGCAATTCGATGCCAGCGAAGCCTGGCGCATCGGCCTGGTGCACGACATCGTTGAAGCGGAGGAACTCAGCGGCGTGACCGGCGGCATGCTCTCGCAACTGTATTCCAGCGGGCCGCGCGCGATGGCTGCGGCCAAAAAGCTGATCGATCTGAACGCGCATGACGCCATCGATGAACGCTTACTCGACGAGACCGCGCGGCGCATCGCGGATATTCGTGCCACGCCCGAAGGGCAGGAAGGCTTGAGCGCGTTTCTGGAAAAGCGCAAACCCAATTGGGCGGTACCGAAGAAACAGTTCGCCGCGAAAATCCCGAAGAAGAGAAAACCCCGCTAACCCCTTTTTGCCACAGAGGTCACAGAGGACACAGAGAAACCCAGGACGGCTAGTTTGACGTTCTCTGTGTCCTCTGTGTCCTCTGTGGCAAATGCTTTTAAGGAAACAACATGACTCTCCCCAAAAAAGTAAAACTCGTCGACGTAGGCCCGCGTGACGGCTTGCAGAACGAAGCGCAGCCGGTGTCCACCGCCGTCAAGCTTGAACTCATCCACCGTTTGCAGGAGGCCGGTTTGCCCTCGGTGCAGGCAACCTCGTTTGTTTCACCCAAGTGGGTGCCGCAGATGGCCGACAACGCCGAGGTGATGGCGGGCATCCAGCGTAAGGCCGGCGTGTCGTATCCGGTGCTGGTGCCCAACCGCAAGGGGCTCGATGCCGCCATTGCCGCAGGCTGCAAGGAGATTGTGGTGTTCGGCGCGGCGACCGAGGCGTTCTCGAAAAAGAATACCAACTGCACAATAGCCGAAAGTGTGGCACGCTTTTCCGAGGTATGCGACGAAGCCTTGAAACACGGCCTCAAGGTGCGCGGCGATATGTCGGTGTGTCTGGGTTGCCCATACGAGGGCGAGGTCGATCCGCAGGCGGTGGTGCGCCTCGCGCGTGAGTTCGAACAGATCGGCTGTCAGGAAATCACCATTTGCGACACCATCGGCACCGGTACCGCAGGGCAGACGCGCATCGCCATCGAAGCGGTGGCCAAACACATTGCCATCGAGCGGCTGGCGATCCACATGCACGACACCTACGGTCAGGCCATCGCCAATATTTACGCCGCGCTGGAATGCGGCATCACGATTTTCGACAGCTCGGTGGCGGGGCTGGGGGGTTGCCCGTATGCCAAGGGCGCGACCGGCAATGTGGCCACGGAGGACGTGTTGTACCTGCTCGACGGCCTTAACATCGAAACCGGTGTGGACATGAAGAAACTCATCGCCGCCGGTGAGTTCATTTGCGGCGTGCTGGGCAGGCCCACCTCGTCGCGTGCGGCCAAGGCGCTGGCCGCGAAAATGGCGGCTTGATTTCGGCGTGCGCGAAGCCCCGTACAATCCCTACGATGAGTACGAATCGCCGTGCGTGCGCACTTGCGTGATCGATCAGCGTAGCGGCTTTTGCCTGGGCTGCGCGCGCACGCTGCATGAAATTTCTTACTGGACGCGGTATAGCATTGAAGAACGCCGACGCATATTGCAGGCATTGCCCGCGCGGCAGTCAACGGAATCAAGGAACTGACCATGCCCCTATCCCCCCCCCAGCCCCGCAAGGCCATCCACAAACGCGAGATCGAATGTCAGGGTTACGAGCGCGAAGACGGCTTGTGGGATATCGAAGCGCATCTGGTCGATACCAAGACATTCGCGCACGCACGCCGCCATGGCGATTCGATACGCCAGCCCGGCGAGCCCGTGCATAATATGTGGATACGACTCACGATCGATCTCGACATGCTGATCGTTGAAGCCGAAGCCAAAACCGACGATGGCCCACATCTCACCTGCGGCGACATCGCGGTGAATTTCAAGCGGCTGGCGGGTATCACCATCGGTGCCGGTTGGCGGCGTGAAATTCGTCTGCGGCTGGGCGGCATTCACGGCTGCACGCATCTGGTTGAGCTGCTTGGGCCACTCGGCACCACCGCGTTTCAGGCCACCGGCCGCGCGCGCGAGGCACGCAATGCCGGCCACCCCGTCACCAAAAAGCCGTATCAAATCAACTCGTGCCACATCTACAACGATGATGGCCCGGCGGTGCTCACGCGCTGGCCGCAGTACTACACGGGTGCCAGCAAAGCTCAAACGTAACTGCTCGCAACCAGTGATTTTATTTTAAAACGGTTCAGCCGTATTAACCTGAATTTTGCATAAAGAGGGCAAAGAACACCGTAAGTGATTGGTACAATGTGAGTTATCAAGAAACACATTCGTCAACACCAACAGGTCTTTGCCCTCATGGATTCTACGCCAGAACAACTCCGATTTGCTTCGATTCCGGGCT
>CAMBGJ010000090.1 GCA_945865805.1 Bordetella parapertussis | reverse complement strand
AGCAGAAAAGAATAACGCCGCAGTTTTTCGCACGCCAACGTTTAATCTTCCTTAGGTCATCTTCCTTAGGTCCCGCCATCGTGAACCAGACACTCGAACAATTCGTCGGCAACACTCCGCTGGTGCGCTTGCAGCGTATACCGGGCAACACCAGCAACGCCATTCTCGCCAAGCTCGAAGGTAACAATCCGGCGGGTTCCGTCAAGGATCGCCCGGCACTGTCGATGATCAAGCGCGCGCAGGCGCGCGGGCAAATCAAGCCCGGCGACACGTTGATCGAGCCCACCAGCGGCAACACCGGCATCGCGCTGGCGATGTGCGCGGCGATGATGGGCTACAAAATGATTCTGGTGATGCCGGAAAACCAATCCGTCGAGCGCCGCCAGAGCATGGCCGCCTACGGCGCACAACTGGTGCTCGCGCCGAAAGAAGGCGGCATGGAGGCCGCGCGCGATATTGCCGAACGCATGGTGAAAGAAGGCAAGGGCATCATGCTGGATCAGTTTTCCAATGCCGATAATCCGCTCGCGCACTATGAAACCACCGGACCGGAAATCTGGCGCGACACCGGCGGCAAAGTGACCCACTTCGTGTCGAGTATGGGTACTACCGGCACCATCATGGGTGTATCGCGGTATTTGAAAGAGAAAAATCCCGCGATCAAAATCGTCGGCTGCCAACCGAGCGACGGCTCGCAGATCCCCGGCATTCGCAAATGGCCGGCGGCATATCTGCCGAGCATTTGCGACTGGAGCCGTGTCGATCAAGTGGTCGAAATCGCGCAGCGCGATGCGGAGGATATGGCGCGGCGTCTGGCGGCGGAAGAGGGCATCTTTGGCGGCATTTCATCCGGCGGCGCGCTGTGGGCGGCCTTGCAGGTGTCGCGCGAAGTGCAAAACGCCGTGATCGTCGCCATCATCTGCGACCGTGGTGACCGTTATCTATCGACGGGTGTTTTCCCCGCGTAGCGTGGGCGCGGCAATGCTTCGCCGCGTGCTGTTGCTGGGCGCTGTTACATTTTTGTTCGCGGCGGCCACGGGCAGCACCCAGCAGATCACGATCACTCTGGACGATATCACCGGCGCGGGTTTCAGCGCGCAAGGCATACGCATGGCGTTCGTGGGCGGCGGTGCGACCGCGATTGAAATCGCCACGGTGAATTACGGCAAGCAATCATGGAAAAATGTTCGCCTCGATTGCAAGTTGTTGAGCCTCGAGCGTAACCGTGTGGCTTGCGGCGACGGCGAACTGACGCTGGCAGAAAAAATTCCGCTGACGTTCAGTTACCTCACTGACAAACGTGTGCTGGATCTCACGCTCAAACCCGCCAAGGACGAAAGCTGGCAGCTGACCTTGCGTCCCGCCCCGGCCCCCGCCAAGCGCGGCAACGATGTCAGCGTGCGCGTGGCCAACGGCAGTTTGTTGCGATTTTTGCCGTGGCTGCCGACGGATATCCCCAAGCTCAACGCGGGCGTGGTGAATGGCAGCATCGATTACAACGCCGATGGGCGCATCAATGCCAAGCTTGCGCTGAGCAACCTGGGCTTTGCTGACACAGCGGGCCTGCACGCCGGCGAAAAAATCGGCCTCGCCATCGATGCGCAGGTGGAGCCAGCGGCGGATCATGTGCGCTGGAACGCGTCGCTCGCGTGGAACGCTGGTGAAGTGTTCTGGCAGCCGCTGTACCTGAAAGCCGCAGGGCAGCAGTTGTCCGCCGAGGGTCGGCTGGATGTCAAAGCGTTGCGCGTCGAACGTGGCACGTTGAAATTCCCCGGTGTGGGTGACGCTGCGTTCTCCGGCGACTATGACTGGGCGACGAAGCAAGTCACGCAGGGCCGCGTCAGCGCGCCCGGTATCCAGGTGGCGGCATTGTATGAATCAGTGTTAAAGCCGTTTCTCAATGGCACGTCGTTTGCGGATTTACGCACCGAAGGCCGCGTATCCGCCGAGGTGGAATTGACCGCCAAGGGCATGCAGCGCGTGGACGTGCGATTGGCAAACGTCTCGTTGGAAGATAAAACGCAACGTCGCTTTGCATTGTTTGATGTCAACGGCACCGTGCCGTGGCGCACGGACGCCGCCACGCAGGCGGACATCACGGTGAAAGGCGGTGAACTGCTGAAGATGGCGGTGGGCGCATTTGCGATACCGCTGGCGATGAACGGCACGCGCTTTGAGTTGAAGCAATTGCGCGTGCCGCTGCTGGATGGGCATATCGATGTGCGCGATTTTGTCGCGCGCGTCGGTACCGATAGCGGCTACTGGCAATTTACCGGCGGCGTGTCTGGCATGTCGATGGACAAATTCACCACGGCGCTGGGCTTGCCGGTGATGCACGGCACGCTCGACGCCACGTTGCCGATGGTGCGGCACATAAAGTCAACGCTGCGAGTCGATGGCGCGTTATCTTTAAAGGTGTTTGACGGATCGATCGAAGCGAAGAATCTGGTGCTTTTGGATATTTTCGGCAAGGCGCCAAGAGTGCAGGCGGATATCGCCATGCGCAATCTGAATCTTGAAATGGTGACGCGCACCTATTCGTTCGGCAATATTACCGGGCGCATCGACGCCAGTGTGAACGGGCTGGAACTGGTGAACTGGCAGCCGGTCAAATTTGAGGCGCGCGTGGCGAGCAGTGCGGGCGAATACCCGCGCAAGATCAGTCAGGCGGCGGTGCAGAATATTTCGGCACTGGGCGGCGCAGGCGCGGCAGCGGCGATACAGCGTAGCTTTCTGCGGTTTTTTGAACAGTTCGGCTACGACAAACTGGGTTGGGGCTGCAAGCTGCAAAACACCGTGTGCGAGATGAGCGGGGTGGTGGGTGAAGACAAGCCGCATGGCTACGTGATCGTGAAGGGCGGCGGCTTACCGGCGATTACAGTGATGGGCTACAATCGCCAGGTGAGCTGGCAGGAATTGCTCGATCGCATCAAGCGCGTAACGCAGGGCAACGTGAAACCGATAGTGGAGTAACAACATGATGGCGCGGACAACGAATCGAAGAACTTTGCTGGGCATGCTCACGGGCACGGCAGTGGTGACACTGCTGAGCGCGGGCTGCGTCACCATCAATATTTATTTTCCGGCAGCGGCAGCGGAAAAAGCCGCCGATCGTATCATCGATGAAGTGTGGCAACTCAAGGGTGGTGCACCTGCCACACCCTCCGCACCTGCCGTACCGGCCCCCAAGCCCGAGACCAAATAAGGAGCATGCCATGACGCACATTTTCGTAAAAATTTTGATCCTGCTGGCGACATTCACCGGTGCAAGCCCGGCGTTCGCGCAAGCCAATCTTGAAATCAACACGCCCGGCATCGCGGCCATACAAGGCAGCATGCAAAAGCGCCACGCCGAACTGGCACCGTTGTATACCAGTGGCGCAGTGGGCCTGACGCGCGATGGCAATGTCGCGCTGCGCGACCCCGCAGCGGTGCCGCTGGCACAACGCGCAGCGGTCAACACCCTGGTCGCTGCGGAGAATCAGGATCGCTCCGCGCTCTACCGCGAAATCGCGCGTGCCAACAACCGCCCGGAATGGGAGGGTGACATTCGCAGCACCTTCGGCCAACGCTGGATCGATCGTGCGCAGCCCGGCTGGTTTACCCAAAACGCGGCTGGGGCGTGGGTCAAGAAGTAAACTATAAGTATCTGTTTTAAAAGGACTTTTTGTGACGCCAGTCTTGGTGTTCGACATCGAGACGGTGCCCGACATCGCGGGCTTGCGTCGGCTGCACGATTTAGGCCCTGAACTGCCTGACGCCGATGTGGCCGCGATGGCGTTTCAGTTGCGACGCCAAGCCACCGGCAATGACTTCCTACAATTGCATCTGCATCGCGTGCTGGTGATCTCCTGCGCGCTGCGAGATCGCGACAGCTTCAAGGTTTGGTCGCTGGGCGCTAAAGGCGAGAGCGAAGGCGAAGTCATCCAGCGCTTTTTCGACGGCATCGAAAAATACACGCCGCAAATTGTGTCGTGGAACGGTGGCGGATTCGATCTGCCGGTGCTGCACTATCGCGGTCTCATGCACGGTGTGCGCGCGCCGCGCTACTGGGACATGGGCGAGGGCGACCACAAAGACAGCCGCGAATTCAAGTGGAACAACTACATCAGCCGCTACCACTCGCGCCATCTCGATTTGATGGACCTGTTGGCGATGTATCAACCGCGCGCCAGCGCGCCGCTGGATGATCTGGCGCAATTGATGGGTCTGCCCGGCAAACTCGGCATGTCCGGCGCGCACGTGTGGGATGCCTTCCAGGCCGGCAAACTCGACGACATCAGCAACTATTGCCAGACCGACGTGGTGAACACCTACCTCGTGTATCTGCGTTTTCAATTGATGCGCGGCATGCTAACGGTGGATCAGCATCAGGCGCAATGCGAGTTGGTGCGCAGCACACTGGGTAAATCCGCCGAGCCGCATTGGGGGGAATTTTTGGCGAAATGGGGACTCCCCGTGAACGGTGAACCGTGAACAGTGAACCGTAACATCAGCGCTGCGGGTTTTTACTGTTCACGGTTTACTATTCACTGTTCACCAAAAGCGCCATGCAAACCTACGAAATTGAATCCCTCGACCAGGAAGGCCGCGGTATCGCGCGCCGCGACGGCAAAACCATCTTTGTCGAAGGCGCGTTGACCGGCGAAACGGTCACCGCTTCGGTCTATCGCAAAAAGCCCAGCTTCGAAAACGCCAACGTGCAGGCCATACTTCGCGCGAGTTCGCAGCGCGTCACCCCGCAGTGCGTGAACTTCGGCAACTGCGGTGGTTGCAGCCTGCAGCATCTGGGGGCACGTGCTCAGGTCGCGGCGAAGCAGCGTGTGCTTGAAGACAATCTGCGCCACATTGGCAAGGTCAGCGCCGGACATCTGCTGCCGCCCATACACGGCCCCACTTGGGGCTACCGCCGGCGTGCGCGTATGACCGCGCGTTACGTGGTCAAGAAAGGCGGCTCGCTGATCGGTTTTCACGAAAAGAAATCGAGTTTTGTCGCGGATATGCAAAGCTGCGAAGTGTTGCCGCCGCATATCTCCAAGCTGTTGCCGTTGCTGCGCGAACTGGTGGGCGATTTGAGCATCCGCGAACGCATGCCGCAGATCGAAATCGCCTGCGGCGACGCAGCCGACGTGCTGGTGTTTCGCGTACTGCTGCCGCCCACGGATGACGACAAGGCGCTGCTCAAGGCCTTCGCCGATACGCACGGCGTGCATGTGTATTTGCAAACCAAAGGCCCGGAAACTGCGCATCCGTTGTGGCCTGAAGCGCCGGCGGATTTGTACTACACGCTGCCGGAATTCAACATTAAAATGCCGTTTTTTCCGACGGAATTTACGCAAGTAAATCATGAGGTCAACCGCGTGCTGGTGCACCGCGCGCTGATGCTGCTGGCACCGCAGCCAGGCGAACGCGTGGCGGATATGTTCTGCGGCATCGGCAATTTTTCGCTGCCCATCGCGCGCAGCGGCGCGCAGGTGCTGGGCATCGAAGGCAGCGCCTCACTGGTGAAACGTGCCGCTGACAATGCCGCCTACAATGGCCTCGCGGCTCACGTGCAATATCAAGCGATGAATCTGTTTGAAATCACGCCGGCGTCGTTGGCCGCTTTATGTGATCAAGGCAAATTTGATCGTATGCTGATCGACCCGCCGCGCGATGGCGCTGCCGAACTCGTCAAATCGCTCACCGCCACGCCACGCGAGCTGGCGCCAAGCCGCATCGTCTACGTATCTTGCAGTCCCGCCACGCTCGCCCGCGATGCCGCCATGCTGGTGCACGAGGGCGGCTATACGCTGAGTTCCGCAGGCGTGGTGAACATGTTTCCGCATACGGCACATGTGGAGTCGATTGCGGTGTTTGATCGCTGATTTTCAGGGGGTGCCATGCGCATAGGCCAGGGTTTCGACATTCACGCGCTCGCCGAGGGACGCAAGCTCATCATCGGCGGCGTGACTATCCCGTATGAACGTGGTTTGCTCGGTCATTCCGACGCCGATGTGTTGTTGCACGCGATTTGTGATGCGCTGATTGGCGCTGCGGCGTTGGGCGATATCGGCAAACATTTTCCCGATACCGATCCGCGCTACGCAGGGATTGATAGCCGCAAGTTACTGCGCGAGGTTGTGGCGTTGCTACAGTCGCGCGGTTATCGCGTGGTGAATGTGGATTCAACCGTGATCGCGCAGGCACCCAAATTGGCCCCGTATATTCTGGCGATGCGTGAAAACATCGCGGCCGATTTGGGCGTTGCCGTGGGCGATGTGAACGTCAAGGCCAAGACCGCCGAGCGGATGGGGGCCGTGGGACGCGGTGAGGGGATGATCGCCGAGGCGGTGGTGTTGATTCAAGCGGCGACAGGCGAATGACAAAGGCGAGTCCGGCGCGCCGGTGGAATGCCTGATCGGGCGAAAATCGTAAGTATATGTTTTTAAAGGTTATTTTTATTAGTGCTGCTCGTAATGGGTAGCTCTACCCGAGCCCGCAAGCCGTTCAATCCATCCTCGCGTGCCAGCAACCGCACCTGGCCACCATGCATTTTGGCGATACGATCCACGATCGCCAGCCCCAACCCCGTGCCACTGGTGCTGCGCGCCACATCCATGCGGGTGAAGGGTTGCAACATGCGTTCGGCCTGTTCCGGCGGGATGCCGGGGCCGCGATCGAGCACTTCGACGTAGGCGGTTTTTTCGCCACAGCCGGTCACCACGATGACTTCGTTGCCGCCATCGCTACCGTGGCGGAACGCGTTGTCGATCAGGTTGCCGATCAGGCGCTGCATCGCCACCTTGCGCAGCGGCAGCGGCGGCACAACGGATGTCTGCACGATCAACGGTTTACCGGCGCGCGCGTATTTCGGCGCGAGTGCCGCGACCAAGTCGTTAATATTGGCATGTGGCGTTTCACTTTCCGACGATGCGGCGCGCGCAAAATCGAGAAACTGGTTGATGGCGGCGTCAATGTCTTCGATGTCCTGCACGATGCCATCGCGCAGGCTGGCGTCCCCTTTGTCGTCCATCATTTCCACGCCCAGGCGGATGCGCGCGAGCGGCGTGCGCAAGTCGTGCGACACGCCCGCCAGCAGCAGCGCGCGTTCGTCGTCCAGCGCTTTGCGGTCGGCGGCCATCTGGTTGAAGGCGCGCGACAGGGTACGGATTTCGGTGGGGCCGTTTTCGTCGACCGGCTCGGGCGTCGCACCGCGCCCCATTTGCTCGGCGGCGTGGGTCAGCGCACGCAGCGGGCGATTGATACGCGTCACGATCAGCACCGCGCCGCCCACTGCCAGCAGCAGCACCAGCGCGCCCCAGCCGATCCAGCGCCAGGATTCATCGGCGACCAGGCGCGATTCGGGCATCAGCACCCAGTAGCCGTCACCGTCGATATCAAAGCTCACCCACAAGCCTTCGATGCCGTCGCGCGCGAGCGTGAAGCGTGTCGCGGCGCCCAGTTGCGCACGCAGATCGGCTTCGACAAATTCGTAAAAGCCGGTTTTGGGCAGCGGTGCCAGGGTTTCACCTGGCTTCGCCACGTGCACCTGCACGCCCTCGCGTGCGGCCAGCTCACCCAATAGGCTAAAACGCTTGGAAGGCTCCGCCGTCACCAGCGCCGCGCGCGTGAGATTGATGGTGCTGATGATCTGCTGCGATACCTGCCGTGCGCGTGGCTCGCGGGTGGAGACGCGAAAAATCTGCAACCACGCCAGATGCGCCAGCACCAGCAGCATCGCGATCAGCAACACGCTGCGGGCGAGCAGGGTTTGCGGCCAGAGGGTCATAACCCCGTGAACAGGTGAACGAGTGAACAGGTAAACGAGTGACGCTCGTGGGGTGCCCCGTTCACTGGTTCACCCGTTCACTCGTTCACTGCTTTTCCCATCCGGAATAAACACATAGCCAAACCCCCACACCGTCTGGATAAACGCCGGTTTGGCGGGGTCGGCCTCGATCAGTTTGCGCACGCGCGAGACTTGCACGTCGATGCTGCGGTCGAAGGCACCGGCTTCGCGGCCACGGGCCATTTCCATCAGCTTGTCACGTGATAATGGTGTGCGCGGGTGTTGCACCAGTACTTTGAGCAGGGCGAATTCGCCGCTGGTGACGGTGATTTCCGTGCCATTGCGGGTGAGCGAACGCGTGCCGAGGTTGAGGCTGAATTCACCGAAGGCGGCGATTTCGGTATCGGTGGTGGGCGCGCCGGGCGGGGCGACGGCGGGGCGGCGGCGTAGCACCGCCTGAATGCGTGCGACCAGCTCGCGCGGATTGAAGGGCTTGGGCAGGTAATCGTCGGCGCCGACTTCCAGGCCGACGATGCGATCCACTTCATCGCCCTTGGCGGTCAACATGATGATCGGGATGTTGTCGCTGGCACCGCGCAGCCGACGGCAGATGGCGAGGCCGTCTTCGCCGGGCATCATCAGGTCGAGGATCAGCAGATCGTAACGTTCGCGCGCGAGGTAGCGATCCATGTCTGCCGAACCCGCCACGGTGCGCACGGTGTAGCCCTGTTCGGTGAGGTATTTATTCAGCAGGTCGCGCAGACGCACATCGTCGTCTACCACCATGATTCGGGTCTTGGTTTCAGTCATGCTGTCAATCCTGGCTTTTTTGCGGCAGTTGGGGCTGTTTTTTGTGCATCGTAACAAATTGTTACAAATAAGGAATTTGCTTTAGCGTGGGGCGCGCCTCATCTGCGAACAAACGCGCTACGATAGGACGAAGTAGACAAGGTGTCACGGTAACAGTTGCTTACAACCTCCAGCCCGCGGGTAACATTCTACTTACAACTTGATGGGAGCATGGGTCAACTGAGCGGATGCGGCAACGTTTTTATTCGTAAGGGAACGCGATGTGCAGCACGCGCAACTGAAGCCGCAAGTCATGCACAATCGCAGGTGGCAATGTAAGACCGTAACGGGGGCGAAAGCGCCAATGAAAACTTTGATGGCAGTCTTGATACTGGGTGGTGTGATGTCGGCTGCGCCGGTCCACGTAACGTGGGCGGGCTCGTTCGATGGCGCGTTATTCAGTGTGCAATATCAGGGTGGCCCCCCCGGCCATGACAAGCGGCAGCCGTTGCGCGATGCGAATAACCTGCGACCGGGGCCTCAACAACCGGGGCAACCGCAGCGGGGCCAATTGACGCCAGACGAGCGGCGCCAGTTGCATCGTGATCTCGACAAAGCCAACCGCGAGCTGTACAGCGGTAACCGTCGTAAAACCGTGCCTGCAGACTAAGGAACCCATCATGAAAATGTCCTTTAAAAACAAAGTGTTATCAATAACGTTTGCGGTGTTCATGCCGCTCTCGGTGATGGCAGCCGACGGCGCGCCCGGTGCCAGACCATCGCCAGAAGAGCGTCAGGCGCGCATCGAGCAATGCAAAGCTGATCCGGCGAAGTGTCAGGCGGATTTCCGCGCCAAGCGCGAGCAGTGGTGCAAAGATAACGCCGAGCGCTGCAAGGAAATGCGCGCCACCATGGAAAAGCGTCATGCCGAGTGCCAGGCCAACCCGGAGAAGTGCCGTGCCGAGCGCGTGGCGCGTTTCGAGCAACGCTTCAAGAGCGCGGATGCGGATGGCAACGGCATGATCAGCCGCGCCGAAGCTGAAAAAGGTCTGCCGCGTTTGGCGCGCCGCTTCGAGCAGATCGACGCCGACAAAGACGGTCATATCACGCGTGACGAAGTGGCCGCCGCACGCAAGGCTCACATGGAGCGCCGCAAGCCGCGCCCAGAGCCGAGCAAAATCTGACGGCGGCTGATCATGCGCAAGGCCCTTTACGCGCTGATCATGGTGATCCTTGCCGGGGCGGCACCGTATGCGGTTGCCGTCCCGCTGGGTTTTGACAACGCGCGGCACTTGCTCGCACGCACCGGTTTCGCGGCGACACCCGCCGACATCGACACCTATTCCCGTCTGACGCGCGAACAGGCCGTGGATCGGTTGTTGGCGCAGACCACTCAGCCGCGCGGCACACCGCCACCTGCGTGGGTGAACGAGCCTGTAACGCCAGGGTCGCGCGTGCGCGCGATGAGCACGGAAGAGCGTCAGGCCTGGCAACGCAACAATGTCGCGCGTGGGCTGGAGATGCGTGGCTGGTGGTTGCAGGAGATGGTCACCACGCCCAGCCCGCTCACCGAAAAAATGGTGCTGTTCTGGCACAACCATTTTGTCTCGAGCCAGCAGAAGGTGCGTCAGCCGCAATACCTGTATCGGCAAAACGTGTTATTGCGCGAGCACGCACTGGGCAATTTCGGCGCGTTTTTGCAGGCTATCGCGCGCGATCCGGCGATGGTGATTTATCTCGACAGCGCTTCCAACCGCAAGGGCCAGCCCAACGAAAATTTCGCACGCGAAGTGATGGAGCTCTTCACGCTGGGCGAGGGGCACTACAGCGAGCGTGATATCAAGGAGGCCGCGCGCGCCTTCACCGGCTGGAGCATCGACGGCGAAAAAGGCGAATTCCTGTTTCGCCCGGCCGTGCACGACGACGGCGAAAAAACCGTGCTCGGCCGTAGCGGTAATCTGGATGGCGATGCGGTGATCGATATCCTGCTGTCGCGCCCGCGCACGGCGGAATTCATCGTGCACAAGCTGTGGCGCGAGTTTGTTTCGCCCAACGTCGATGCTGCCGACAGCGACACGCTCCAGCTTATCGCAGGTGCGTTTCGCGATAGCCGCTACGATATTCGCGTGGCGCTGCGCCTGATGCTGAATTCGGAGGCTTTTTTTGCCGCGAAGAACCGCGCCACGCTGGTGAAATCGCCGGTCGATCTGGTGGTGGGCACGCTGCGGCAGTTTCAGTTTGTCACCAGTGATGTGCAGCCGTTCGCGCTGATCGTCACGCAACTCGGGCAAAATCTTTTCGCGCCGCCGAATATCAAGGGCTGGCCCGGCGGCGACGCGTGGATCAACTCCACCACGCTGCTGGCGCGCAAACAATTTCTTGAACGGCTGTTCAGCAACAGCGATATGAATGACAAGCGTCCGGCAATGATGGCCGCCAATGCGCCATCGGCGCCGCCGCCCCGGCTGCTGAACGAGGTGGTGCAGGGCGCGCCGGTCAATGCCATGCGCCAGCGGTTGTTGCGCAGCATGTCCGACATGCAATTCGACAGCCGCCAGTGGTTGCAACAGGCCGGTGGCGACCCACAGCGGCAGGTGCTGGCGATGGCGCCACAGCATCCGCTGCCGACGGGGGCGTCCGGCCTGGAGGCGATCCGGCGACTGACGCAGGATCCGGTCTACCAGCTTAAGTAGAGGCCAACCCCATGAATCGGCGAGACTTTTTGCAAGCGAGTGCTGTAGGCAGCGTGCTGGCGTGGCTGCCGCAACCCGCGTGGTCTGCGGCAGATTATCGTAAGCTATTGATATTAATAGAATTAAAAGGTGGTAACGACGGCCTCAACACGGTGATTCCATATGCTGATCCGCAGTATGCGGCGCTACGCCCGCGGCTGGCGATTGCGCGCGATCAGGTGCTGCAACTGGATGATTACTCAGGCTTTCATCCGGCCCTGTCGGCGCTGATGCCGTTGTGGAAGGCGGGCGAGATGGCGGTGGTGCAGGGCGTGGGTTATCCGTCGGCCAATCTGTCGCATTTTCGCTCGATAGAAATCTGGGATACCGCCGCGAAAAGTGAGGAGTATCTGCAAGACGGCTGGCTGACGCGCGCCTTTGCCGCAGATGCGGTGGTGGTGGGCAGCGCGGAAATGGGGCCGTTTATGAGTGGCGGTGGCGCGGGCGCTGGCGTACGCGGCAGTCGAACCATCGCGCTTACCAGCACCGAGCAGTTTCTGGCCCAGGCGCGGCTGGCGGTGGCGGCTGGCCAGTCGCACAACACGGCGCTCAACCATATTTTGCGCGTGGAGCAGGATGTGGTGCAGGCTGCCGCCGGATTGCATGGCAATCACCCGTTTCGCACCGAGTTTCCGCAAACCGGCTTTGGCAATGCGGTGCGTACGGCGGCGCAGGTTACCGCCAGTAAAGCCGGGGTGGCGGCGATCAAGCTGTCGCTCAACGGGTTTGATACCCACAGCGGCCAGTTGGGCACACACAACGCGCTGTTGAGAACGCTGGCGGACGGACTGGTGGCGCTAAAAGGGGCATTAACCGAGCTGCGCCGCTGGGATGACACGCTAATCGCGACGTATGCGGAGTTTGGCCGCCGCCCACGCGAAAACGGCAGCGCGGGCACCGACCACGGCACAGCGAGTTCACACTTTGTGCTGGGTGGCCGGGTGAAAGGCGGGCTTTATGGGCAACGTCCAGCATTGGATCGGCTGGATGGCAATGGAAATCCGTCCTTTTCCGTGGACTTTCGCGACATTTATGCGACAGTGCTCGATCGCTGGTGGGGTGTCAATTCCACCGTCGCGTTGCGTGGACGCTTCATGCCCATGGATTTTATAAAAACATAAAAGTCCATTAAAACAATTACTTACAAACTATCGCTCAGCGAATTTTCGGCATCTTTTTGGCGTAATCGCTGTTGCCATCGGCCCTTGGCTGATAGTTCATTAACTGGCCGCTATCAACAACTTGCTCGCAAAACCTCTCGTAGAACGTTAGAATACTGGTTCCGTCTTGCTGTACATTTTTTAGGCGGAATCCGAGATTTCTTATAAAAATCAGGGACGAGAGATAGCACTATGTTAGCTACGCAGATACGCCAAAAAGACGGACTTTTTTACTTTGCCAGTTATCCGGCTAAAGCCGTGCTGGAAAAAGCGCGCTTCATCAGCCGCTTTTACGGTGAAGGAGAAGAAATCGCCGCGCAGTCCGTGCCGCAAAACGACGAAATCGCGCAATTCATCGCACGCGTCGAACGCAATGACGAGGCTTTTCAACGCTCCTTGTCGCGCGCCAAGGTGAAATCACTGCGTAATTTTTACGAAATGGCGCAAAGCCAGCCGCCGATACCCGGCACCGTGCTGCTGTTCACCTCGGAAACGCTCAATTTCACCCCGTTGCCTGGGCAAGAATCCGTCGGCAACATGCAAGAGCCTGATTCCAAATACTTAATTATCGACGGCCAGCATCGCCTCGCCGCCTTGCGCTTTTATCTCAAAGAGCACCCGCAAGAAGCCGCCAGCATCAACGTGCCGTGCATCATATTCGATGGCCGCAGCGAAGATTTTGCCGCCGAGATGTTCGTGATTATCAATTCCACCACCACGCGTATCAGCAAGAGCCACCTGATCGATCTGTACGAGCGCGTGTCTTGGGCCGACCCCGACAAGCGTTTCGCCGCGCGCCTGGTGGAGGATTTATATCGCGAGGGCGACAGCCCGCTGCGTTACCGCATCAACCGCCTCGGCGGCCGCAGCCAGCTCGACAAATGGATATTGCAGGCCGAGCTGTTCAACGAGCTGCACCGCTGGATCAGTTCAGACTGGAAGAAAATCCGTTTAGTAACAAACAGTTACCGCGAAGGCGAACGTTACTACGAAATCATCCGCGATTTCTTCAAGGCCGCCGAAAAAGTGTGGGGCGATTCCTGGGATCACGATGGTTACATGGTCACCAAGCCGGTCACCATCAAGGCCATGATTCGCGTCTGCGCCGACCTCGCGGGCGCCGACGCCGAGCCGCTGGATGGCCGCGCCAAGCGTTGGGAAACCCGGCTGCAACCGTGGCGCGAACAAATGCGCTCGTTCCGCTCCGAAGGTTTCTACGAGCGCTTCCCGGCCAAAGGGCAAATCGAACGCGTGGCACGCATCCATCGTGATCTCGCACGCTGGGCTGACATTGAAGTGAAATCCACTGCCAAGGTGACAGTGTAAGCACTGGAAATTCCCTCGCCCCCGTACGCGAGGGGGGGGGCAGTAGAAGTAGGCTGACCCTAACTCAGTTTTGCTAAGAAGCGCGCGAGATTCTCGCGCGCTTTTTTTACAGGAATGGCAGGTTGCCATTGCGGGCTATTCCTATCCCATCGGCACGGACGTTATTTTGCAGACCCAGACCGCTTGGCAGACCGATCTGCAGGCTGCAACGCCGCCAAAATCTTCTTCTCGTCAAAACCTTCCTCGCGCGCACGCTTGATCGCATGCGCCATCACGTCGTCCACTTTCAGCTTGACTTCTTTGTGCAATTGCCCCAGCGGCGTATTCATCAGCGGGTGATCGAGTTTGGGATTGGGCAAGCCCAATTCCTCGCGCAGCTTGAATACCAGCAGGATTTCCACTGGTGTGCGTTCAAACCCAAAGAAATCAAATTCATCACCGTAAGGCTTGCCCTTCGTGGTTCGATGCGTGTGCTCGTCGCATACGGCCAATAGCAGCGGCGCCAATGCATCGGCATCAGGATGCCGCCAATGGGCGGCGAACGCCTTGTAAATGGTGTGGCCGGCCGCCTCGCCCGCGAGCTCAATCGGGGGCTCCCCCAAATAGGATGCAAAGATTTGCAGCACACACTGCCTCGCGGGATAGACCCCCCCCGAGTTCCTGTGTTCATCGAGCAGAACCCTGGCCATTAGTTTCGCCTCCTCCTTGCAGCCGATGGCCATGCCCAGCGCGGCATTGAAAGCTTTCCGAAACGCATTTCCGTACATGGTCGACCGCTCGACCCAAGGTCTGTGATTCAGAAGCGTGGCAAAGTAATTGCTCGCAAAGTAAACGGCAAAAGCATCAGCATCGTAACGCCCGAGATCCACCGCTTCGCGCTCAAGCGATAGAAGCTTGCTGTTTGCATACCGCGCAATATAGAAGCCTAATTTGCCGAATCGTAAGGGGTTGCTGGCATTTCGCAAATCATTGTTTGCAAATTCGGCTACGCTGTCAGCAAAGTATTGATACCACTCGGATAACTCTTTGCTATCTCCTTCCAGTTCCCGCCTAATGCGCGTTTTCCACGCCGGCAGCCATTTTGGACTAATCCCCGGACGCTTGATGACCGGTAACTTGCCGGTGTCGGCCGCTACGCCGACTTCGGCTGACGCGCCGGCGCGGCGTGCCGTCACCTCCGCCGCTATCCGATCCAGCGGGTAACCCGCGACGGGACTGACTTCAGCCAGGGCCTTGCAGCGCGCGGCAAGGTACGCAAACAGCACTGTGAGATGAATTTCACAGCTGTATTCACCGGCGAGCGCCGCCTTGATGCGCTTTTCCACATCCTTGCGCCCCGTGTGACGAATTGCCGCTTCGGCCAGTTGCCGGCCGTCGGGCGTGTGCGGCAGGCCATGATCCGGGTCGTCCGACGCGTGGGCATATTCGTCGGTGTCGTTGTGCGACAGCAGTTCCAGCAGACTGCCGGCGGTCAGCAGTTCCTCTTGCCCCAGCGGCGGCGTAATGGCCTTGCCGCTCTCGACTTCGCTCGCGAGCGCGCCCCAGCGCACGGCGAAGTAGTGAAAAAGGGCGTAATCCGCTGCGTCGATGCGGCGGCGATGCACAGACCATTCTCCAGGGTCGCCGCCCTTGGTCCGCGACCAAAGTTGATAAGCCGCCTGCACGATTTCACGCCGCACGGGCGTGTCCGGCAGATCAAATTCGTTGCTGCTGTGATCGACATAGGTTTCCGCGCAGGTCCCGAAAAACTCGGCGGAGATACGCATTTCGAGCGCGGTTAGTACGTGCGCCGAGACTGGTTTACTCGAAGATTTCTTGGTCATTGCGGAATTCCCGTATCCTGTTCCGATTTAAGTAGCCCGTATGGAGCGCAGCGTAATACGGGATCAATGTCCGTTACAACCCCGTATTGCGCTGCACTCCATACGGGCTACTTATGCCGCTATTGGCGCAATGTGCGTCACGCGAGCGATGCGGTTCGCAACGCTCACCACATCCTACGGTGCCGTCCGCCGAGCGGTACACGCCGTCGATGATCAGCACGTGCAGATGCGTGTGGAGATTCGCCTCGCTGCGGGGATAAGCGGCGAACTTGCCTTGAGAAACTGGGGAGGGCCCGCTCCGGTGGCGGTGTACGCTACTTCGGTGGCGAGTCAGTCCCGTTCAGATTTGCCAAAGAGCGCGCGAGATTCTCTCGCGCTTTTTTTTCGAGCAGCATGTTGAAATGCGTGGTTGAGTAAATCGCAGGCCGGTCGAGAAAGCCTTGCAGAATTTTCACGCGGGTGTTGCGAAACAACAAGCCTGGCACAAAGCCGTATTCCTCGCGCACCTGGTTTTCATACTCATCAAAGCGCGCGCCTTCCGCGCCGAGTATCGCCAGATCAATATCCACCAGCACTTGTGCATCCTGCGTTTGCGGCAGCGCGTCGTGGCAGGTGGCCATGATCAACGCTCGAACGCGCGTTTGCGCATCGCTGGCAAGAGCTGCCTCGCGCATCACGCGCACCGCCCAATCGGCGCTCAGCGCTTCGTTGTCTCTGGCGCGCGGGTTGTAAAATGGCGTCGTGAAACCACAACGCGAGTTCAACTTCATGGGCGTGCTCGCACAGGCTTTGAACAGCGTCGAAATGCGTGAGGCATTCGCCGATGTGCTGCGCCGTATGGTAGTGGCGATGGTTTTCAGCGTAGCGCGCGATTAATGCCGAAAAGGCATCGGCAAGTGCGTTGTCGGCATGTCTCGCAACCCCCAGCCGCTGCCAAAGCGCCAGCCAGCGTTTCGCGGTAAGGGTTGTAAGCAATTTATTTTGGGTCTTCACGGAATCGAGTGGGTGAATTTGGGTCATATTAGAGCGCGGGGAGCATGCAAGTGAGAATTTTGAGCCGCAGGTATTCTTCGTCGCGCAGCCCATATGCACGTCGCTGGATAACACGGATCTTGTTGTTCAAGCCTT
>CAMBGJ010000089.1 GCA_945865805.1 Bordetella parapertussis | reverse complement strand
GTGGTGGCAAGCACCGCTCAGGGGAGAGGTGCGTCCGCTGTGGCATAAAAGGCGGGAAATACCCGTAAAAGGAGCGAGTTTCGAGCGAAATCTTGCCAAAAACCAACATAACATGACGCAAGCATCACGAATTTGGCGGCCCTACTTTTTGCAAACCAATTATTAGAGGTCCCCTTTAGTGCCCGGAACTACTCGCCCACTCACTCGCCCAAATATGCCCGCCGCACCTCGGGATTATCTAGCAACGCTTGCGCCTCGCCGCTTAACGTAATCACCCCGCTCTCCATCACATAACCGCGATCACAGGTCTGCAACGCCAGCCGTGCGTTTTGTTCGATCAAGAGCAGCGTCACACCCTCGCGCGCCACCGTGCGTATCGTTTCAAAGATTTTCTGCACCACGATCGGCGCCAGCCCCATGCTCGGCTCGTCCAGCAACAGCAGGCGCGGCTTGCACATCAGCGCGCGCGCGATGGCGAGCATCTGCTGCTCACCCCCGGAGAGCGTGCCCGCGAGTTGCGCACGCCGCTCGGCCAGACGCGGAAACGTGGCGTAGGCACGTTCGCAATCGGCGGCGATTTGCGCTTTGTCATCGCGGATGTACGCGCCCATCGCCAGGTTTTCCGCCACCGTCAGCCGCGCAAACACGCCGCGGCCCTCGGGCACCAGCGCCAACCCGCGCCGCACCAACGCGAACGCTGGCGTGCCGGTGACGTCCTGTCCATCGTAGCGCACGCTGCCAGCCGCTGGCGTGATCAAGCCCGACAACGCTTTCAAAGTAGTGGTTTTACCCGCGCCGTTGGCACCGATCAGCGTGACCAATTCGCCAGCGCGCACGTCCAGATCAATACCCTTGACGGCGTTGATGCCGCCGTAGGCCACCTTCAGCCCGCGCACCTCAAGCAACGGTGGCAACATTGGCAACGGTGGTGGCAACATCAGTCCCCAGATAAGCCTCGATCACGCGCGGCTCGCGCTGCACCTCAGCCGGCGCGCCCTCAGCGATTTTTTTGCCGTAATCCAGCACCGCCACGCGGTCGCACAAGCCCATCACCAGCTTCACGTCGTGCTCGATCAACAGCAGCGTGATGCCGTCGGCGCGTATGCGTTCGAGCAACTGTTTCAGCGCGCCGGTTTCAGTGGCATTCATGCCGGCGGCGGGTTCGTCCAGCGCCAGCAGCGCCGGTTCCGTGGCCAGCGCGCGTGCAATTTCCAACCGCCGCTGGTCGCCATAGGCAAGACTGCGCGCGGCGGCATTGGCGTGACGCGCGATGCCACAGTAGTCGAGCAGTTGGTGCGCACGTTGCTCGATGGCGGCTTCCTCCACACGCGTGTCGCGGTTGCGCAAAATCGCTCCCAGCACGCCCGCGCGGGTGCGCACGTGCCGGCCCACCATCACGTTTTCCAGCGCCGTCATGTTGGCAAAAAGCCGAATATTCTGAAACGTGCGCGCAATCCCGGCGCTCGCCACAACGTGCGGTGAGTATTTTCCTAAGTATTTGTTTTTAAACAGTATTTTTCCATCGTCTCGGGCATATACCCCGGTCAGGATGTTGAACAGCGTGGTCTTGCCCGCCCCGTTGGGGCCGATCAAGCCGTAAATTTCGCCGGGGTAGACCGTCAGCGACACGTCATCCAGCGCGCTCAGTCCGCCAAAGCGCTTGGTGATGCCGCTAACGGCGAGCAACGCGTCAGCCATGGGCTTTCTCCGTTGTGGTGGGCGCGAGTTCGCGTTGCCGCGTCTTCGAGGGCCACAGGCCCGCCGGCCGGAACAACATCATCAACACCAGCGCCAGCCCAAACAGCAGCATGCGCAAATCCGACGGGTCAATCCACACGCGCCCCAGCCGCTGCTGCTGCAACGGCCCCATGTAGCGCAGCGCCTCCGGCAGCGCGGTGAGCAGAATCGCGCCCAGCACCACACCACCCACATTGCCCATGCCGCCCAGCACCACCATGCACAACACCATCACCGAATCGAGCAGGGTAAAACTCTCCGGGCTGATGAACCCCTGAAACGACGCGAACAAACCGCCCGCCACGCCGCCGAACGTCGCGCCCATGGCAAACGCCAGCAGCTTGACGTTGCGCGTGTTGATGCCCATCGCGCTCGCGGCCAGCTCGTCTTCGCGGATCGCCACCCAAGCACGGCCGATGCGCGAATTCTCCAGCCGCAACGAAATAAATATAGTCAACAGCGCGCAGGCGAGAAACACAAAGTAATACATATGCACCGGTGCCAGGCTCAAACCACCGAGCGTGTAAGTCTTGGACAATGAAACTCCGGCCGCCTGCAAGGGATCGATCAGCGTGATGCCCTGCGGCCCGTTGGTGATGTTGATGGGGCGGTTGAGGTTATTCAAAAAAATGCGAATGATTTCACCGAACCCCAGCGTGACAATCGCCAGATAATCGCCACGCAACTTCAACGTAGGCGCACCCAGAATGATGCCAAACACCGCAGCCACCAGCGCACCCAGCGGCAACAACGCCAGAAACGACCCGTGAATGCCAAAGTGCGGGGACGCCAGCAACGCATACGCGTAAGCCCCCACTGCAAAAAACGCGATGTAGCCCAAATCCAGCAAGCCCGCGAAACCGACGACGATATTCAGCCCCAGCGCCAGCATTACGAACAGCAGCGCCACGTCAATGATGCGCACCCAGGCACGGCCCAGCGTGGCGTCGATGACGAAAGGCAACGCCACCAACACGATGCACAGCGCCGCGATCTTTAGCCATCGCGCGGAAGCAACCCCGTTCACTCGTTCACCCGTTCCCTCGTTCACGATGTTCACGCCCTATCCCCAGACCCCACCCCCATCAACCCCGAAGGTCGCAGCATCAGCACCCCCACCAGCACAAAAAACGCGTACACATCGCGGTAATTGCTACCGAACACGCCGCCGGTAATGTCGCCCATATAGCCCGCCGCAAGGCTTTCGATCAGGCCCAGCAGCAGCCCGCCCAGCATTGCGCCGGGAATACTGCCGATACCACCCAACACCGCCGCAGTAAACGCTTTTAGTCCCAGCATGAAGCCCATGAAGTAGTGACCCTGGCCGTAGTAGAGCACCACCATCACGCCGGCGATGGCGCCGATGGAAGCGCCCAGCGCGAAGGTAAACGCGATCACGCGCGTGGTATCCACGCCCATGAGCCCTGCGACATCGGGGTTTTGTTCGGTGGCGCGCATCGCACGCCCCATGCGGCTGGCTTTGACGAACCACAGCAGCGCCGCCATGATGGCGCAGGCGAGCACGAAGATGAACGCCTGCGTGGTGGTGATTTGCGCGCCGCCGAATTCGATTTTGCCGGGCTTCACAATCTCCGGCAGAGAAATATATTGCTTGCCCCACACCAGAGCGGCGGAATACTGGATCAGGATCGACACACCGATGGCAGTAATCAACGGCGCCAGACGCGGTGCGCGGCGCAGCGGACGATAGGCTGCGCGCTCCACCACCAGGCCCAGCGCCACGCATACGGCAATGGCCGCTGCTGTGGCCAGTAACAAAATCACCATCACCGGCAAACTCGCGCCCAGGCCCATCACCACGGACAACGCCACCAGCGCGCCCACCATCACGATGTCGCCATGCGCAAAGTTGATGAGCCCGAGGATGCCGTACACCATCGTATAGCCCAACGCCACCAACGCGTAGATGCTGCCGAGCAACAGGCCGTTTAGTATTTGCTGGAGAAAAATATCCATGATCTCTCGATCATTACGTATCCGCGTGACATCTAACCCCGCTTCCCGCCTGCGGCCCCCTCGCTGCTCTCTCCCCACCCTTCTGCTCCGCTTTCAGTGTTCCCTGATCCCGGGGGGAGAAGGGCATTTCACCCCTCGCCCTCCGGGACAAGGGAACACTTGCAGCGGAGCAGAGGGGCCGGGGGTGAGGGAAGGAAGCACCATGCTTCATCGTGTCACACGGCTTGGTAATGAAAACGGCACCGTCAAGGTGCCGTTATGGTGCTTCAATGGCAATGCAGGGAGCTTACTTCTTCGCCGCGTCCTTGGGCGCTTCCGCCTTGTCTGCTGGTTTGGCATCGGCCTTCGCATCTGCTGCGGGGGCCGCCGTCGGTGCTACGGTTTCCAGCGCTTCCCACTTGCCGCCCTTGACCACGTAAATTGTGATCGGGCCGTTTTTGAGGTCGCCTTTTTCGTCAAAAGCGATGGGGCCGATCACGCCGTTGTAGTTGGTCTTGCCGACTTCGGCCAGAAATTTCGCGGGGTCGGCCGAATTCGCACGCTTCATCGCTTCGATAAAAACCATCACCGCGTCGTAGCCCATCGGCGCGAATAACTCCACTTCTTTGCCGAATTTGGTTTTGTACTTGGCAAGGAAATCCTTGCCGCCGGGCATGGTCTCTTTCGGCAGACCGGGGCTCGACGCCATCGCACCCTCGGCGGCGTCACCCGCGAGCTTGATGAAGTTGGGCGTCTGCATGCCGTCGCCGCCGATGAATTTGGCCTTGATGCCGAGCTCAGCCATTTGTTTTTTCATCGGGCCAGCTTGCGGATCGATGCCGCCGAACATGATTAGATCGGGGTTCTTGCCCTTGATTTTGGTCAGAATCGCTTTGAAGTCGGTGTCTTTGTCGGTGGTGTGCTCGCGCGCCACCAGCGTTGCGCCGCCCGCTTTTACCGTGGCTTCAAAGTTATCCGCCAGGCCTTGGCCATACGCCGTGCTGTCGTCGATCACTGCGATGGTTTTCGCTTTCAGATTGTTGAGCGCGTAACGGCCCAACACCGGACCTTGCTGGCCGTCGTGCGCCACTACGCGGAAGGTGGTCTTATAACCTTTGAGCGTGTAATCCGGATTCGTGCTCGAAGGCGAAATCTGCGGAATGCCTGCGTCGGCGTAAATCTTCGATGCCGGAATCGATGCGCCGGAATTGAAGTGGCCAACCACGCCCGCTACCTTGGCGTCCGCCAGTTTTTGCGCCACGGTGGTGGCCTTGGTCGGATTGGCTTCGTCGTCCTCGGCCATCATTTCCAGCTTCACCGGCTTGCCGCCTATGGTGACGCCTGCTTTGTTGGCATCTTCAATCGCCAGTTGCACGCCGTTGCGAATATCGATGCCGATGTGCGCCTGCGCGCCGGTCAACGGCGATGCCGAGCCGATTTTCACCACTTGCACTTCGGGTGCCTTGGGTGCTTCGGCTTTCGGCGCGGGCGGTGGCGCTTTGTCACACGCGGCCAACGCCAGTGCGGTGGCGACGGCGGCTGCCGATAGAAACAGATGTCTGCGGTTCATGGTGGGCTCCCTATCGATAAGCTATTGTTTGCGTGGATAAAATTATTATCGTTGCCGTTGTGATCGTTGTCAAACGCGAAGATTCATTTACGCGTTGAGCGTTTTTTCCCCGCCGCCTTACCCCGCACCTCAACCCCCGCCCACGGCTCAAGATAGGTGATCAGCGTCGTCATGTCGCGTTTGCCGCCGCCCTGGTTGTAGGCAAATTCCCATAGCTGTTTGGCAGCGCTGCCGACGAGCATCGGCAGGCCCATCGCCTGACATTCCTCGATGGCAAGCGTGATGTCTTTGCGGGCACCGGAGATCGGAAAGCCGAAATCGAAGTTGCGCGTGAGTACGGATTTCGGAATCTTCTCTTCGGTGGCGCTGTTGCGGCCGCTGCCAGCGTTGATCACGGCCACCATCAGGTCGGGATCGAGCCCGGCTTTCGCACCGGCGACGAACACTTCCAGACTCATCGCCAGCGCGCTGGTCGAGAGCAGGTTGTTCAATAGCTTCATGGTCTGCGCCTGCCCCGGCTGCTTGCCGACGACGAAGACTTTGCCGATCACGTCCAGCGCGCCGCGTACGGCGGAGATGGCAGTCGGCTTGCCCGCCACCATCACCGCCAGCGTGCCTTTGTCAGCGCCCGAAGCGCCGCCCGATACGGGCGAATCCACCGTGTCGATGCCGCGCGCCGCCAACGCTTGGGCGATGGCTTTTTCGACGATGGCGCCGGTGGTCGACAGATCGATCAGAATTTTGATCGCCTTGCCGTGGATCAAACCCTGGGCACCGAGCGCTACCTCGCGCAGCACCGGCGGCGTCGGCACGCTGGCGAACACCACGCGCGCCTTGTCCGCCACCTCGCGCGGGCTGCGGGCGACTTTTGCGCCCAGCTTGACCAGTGGCTTTAACGCAGCCGGGTTCACGTCGTAAATCATCAGCGGAAAGCCGTGCTCCAGCAGCCGCCGGGCCATGCGTCCGCCCATTACACCAACGCCGATAAAGCCCAAGGGTTGCTTGTTCACTGCCTTGTTCGTCGCCATGCGCACTCCTTAATTTTTTGCTGAAGGCGCGGATTGTACGCGGCTTTGAACGCGCGGCTGCGCAGGCGCTGTTTTTCAGCCATACTTCAGGTCAGTACCCAGAGGAACTGTCATGCAAAAAATGCGATGGATCGTATCAGCCGTGGCCGCATGTGCGCTGCTCGCAGGTCAGACTACGGCGGCGCAAACCGCCGACCGTTACCCCAGCAAGCCGATACGCATCATCGTCGGCACCACAGCCGGTGCCTCGCCGGACGTGCTCGCGCGGCTGATCGGTGCCAAGCTCGGAGAAAGCTGGAAGCAGCCGGTGGTGGTGGAAAACCGCCCCGGCGCCAGTGGCGTGCTCGCCTACAGCACGGTGGCGAAATCGACACCGGACGGCTATACCCTGTCGCTGGCGGCGCCCGGCCTCGCCATTCACGCCGCGATGACGCGCAACCTGCCCTATGACACGCTGAGGGATTTTGCCGGCGTCACCGAAATCGGCTATTCCAACGTGGTGGTGGTGGTCGGCCCCGGCCTGGGCGTCAAGTCGGTCAAGGAACTCGTCGAATACGCGAACGCGAGGCCCGGCAAGGTGTTGAATGCGACGGGCGTTCCCGGCGGCGCTGATTACCTGACAGCGGAGCGCTTCAAGTATTTCGCCGGCATCAAGTCGAAGCCCGTCAGTTTCAAGGGCAGCGTCGAATCGTTGCTCGAGGCCTCGACCGGGCGCACGCACTTCAGTTCGACCGGCCTGACGGCGGCGATGCCGCTGATTCAGGACGGCAAGCTGATTCCGCTGGTGCAGCTCGTGCCCGGTCTGCCCAACGTGCCGGCAGCGGCTGACGTGGTGCCGGGCTGGAAACCCATGGGCGCGCAAACGATTGTCGTGCGCTCGGGCACATCGATGGCTATTCGGCAGCAATTGAGCAAGGAGATCGGCCGCATCCTCGCCATGCCCGACATACGCGAGCGACTCGCCGCCGTGGCGTTTCACATCACGCCGTGTACGCCAGAGGAACATGACAAGAAGCTGCGCGCGGATATCGCCGCGTTCACGACCATCGTGAAGGAAATTGGCTTGCAGGTTAACTGAGGGCTGCACGCCGGGGTTACGCTGTAACTATTTGTTTTTATTGATTATTTTCTGGTAACCGCTCAGCGCGACCAACGATAAGAGCCTTAAAACCTCTTTTGCCACAGAGGTCACAGAGAACCGCGAACCGCTGTTCCTCTGTGTTCTCGGTGTCCTCTGTGGCAGATGCCTTTGAATTTGTTGTTTGGACTAGTGACACTTTCTGAATGATGTTTGCGGCTGCCCCACTGCGAACCGCGCGCCGCGATTTGACCGCATGCCCACAGGTACTCTAGGCTCGCACTTTACCCACGCGAAAGGTGATTCCATGAACGCGCCCCATCCCCGCATGATGGTCGAAATTCCGTACACGCTGAACAACGGCGAGACGCTGGTGAATGAAACGTATGGCCACGCCAATCTGGATCGACGCCGCGTGGGCACAATCGAGCCGCGCACGATGCCGTTGGAAGACGGCCGGCCGCTCGCGCACACCTTCAAGCTCGAAGAGGCGGGCTTTACCTTTGTCGAGCACAAGACCGCGATGAAGAGTTTTTTCGACGAGGCCGAATTGAAGTCGGTGTATTACCCGGAAGTCGAGGCGCTGATCAAGCGCGAATCCGGCGGCACGCGCGTGGTGATTTTCGATCACACGCTGCGCTCGGGCAATCACAACGAGCGCGAGGAAAAATTGATCCGCGAGCCGGTGATCTCCGCGCACAACGATTACACCGAGTGGTCAGGCCCGCAGCGCGTGCGCGATTTGCTGCCCGATGAGGCCGAGACGTTATTGCAAAAACGTTTTGCGATTATTCAGGTATGGCGCCCGATCAACAAACCCATCGAATCGAATCCGCTGGCGATGGTGGATGCGCGCACCATCGCGCAGGAAGATTTACTGATCGCCGAGCGGCGTTACCCGAATCGCGTGGGGCAAACCTATCGCCTGGCGTACAACCCGAAACACCGCTGGATTTACTTCCCAAAAATGACGCGCGAAGAGGCGTTTGTGTTCAAGGTCTTCGACTCCGCCAAGGATGGCCGCGCGCGCTTTACCGCGCACACCGCATTCGTCGATCCGGCGACGCCGCCGAACGCCGAGCCGCGGCAGAGTATTGAGATGCGGGCGCTGGTGTTTTTTTGATTTAGCGCGCCAAACGAAAAAGCACAAAAAAGCCGGGCTTCATTTTGAAGCCCGGCTTTTTATTGAGTAGAGCGCGACGTTTACTTCAGCGTCAGCGTCCACTTCACCAGCGCCTGGATGTCGGCGTCTTTAACATGCGCGTTGGGCGGCATCACCATATCGCCCCATGCGCCCTTGCCGCCTTCTTTCACTTTTTTCACCAGCGCGGCCTCGGCGCCGGCTTGGCCGCGATACTTGTTGGCAACTTCTTTGAAGCCGGGGCCAAGCACTTTTTTATCGATTTGATGGCAGGTCATGCAGCCATTCGTTTGCGCGAGTTTTTCGTCGGCCTGAACGCCGCTCGCAAGTAGCAGACCCAAGGTTGCGGCGCTGGCCGCGATGATACGTTTCATGGTGATTTTCCCAAGTATGTAACGCAAATGATCTGTAGGTATTTGATTTAATTCAGTTTTTATTGAAACCCTGCTCCAGCAAGCGCTCGATTGTGCCCAAATCGGCGACAGGCGGCAAGCAAGTAACGCCCATACAAAGCCACGCGTTGACGCCGTGTGAACCGCTCGCGGGCGCGGGCTTGGCCAGTGCCGGCGGCAGGCCAGCGAAGTCGCCTTGCAAGGCGATGACCAGCGTGTCCGGGCGGTAACGCGCCGCGAGCGTGCGCTGCCACTCGCGTAACGTAGCGGCTTCGCCACGCAGGATCACCATGCGCGGCGGCGTCAGCGCTTCTTCCAGCGCCGTGTGCAGGCTGACAAAGCCGCTGGGCTGGCGCTGCATCGCGCCGTAAAACAGGCGGATCGCGCGTTCTGCGGCGTCGATATAACGCGGCTCGCCGATCAAGTGCCCCAGCCGTTGCAGCGCAAACGCCGCGATGCCGTTGCCGGACGGCGTGGCGTTGTCAAAGCCGGGCTTGTTGCGATGGATCAGCTTTTCGTGATCGTGACTGGTGAAGAAAAAGCCGCCGTGGTCTTTGTCCTCGAACTGATCGAGCAGCCGCTCGGCCAACTCTTGCGCGAACGCGAGTTCGTCCGCGCGAAACTCGGTCTGCATCAGCTCCAGCAGCGCATCGAGCAAAAACGCGTAGTCGTCGAGATAGGCGTTCAGATGCGCCTTGCCGTCCTTGTAAGTCGCCAGCAAACGATGATCACGCCACAGCGTGCGGCGAATGAAATCCAGTGCGTGCTGCGCGGAAACCAACCACGTCGGCTCATCGAACACCCGCGCGGCGCGCGCCATGCCCTTGATCATCAACGCGTTCCAGCTGGTCAGAATTTTATCGTCGCGGCCCGGCCAGATGCGTAGGCTGCGCGCCGCCAGCAACTTGGCACGGGCGCGCGCCAGTAGGGCGGCGTTATTCTCGCGCAAGGCCGCACCGCCTTCCGCCAACGGTTGCGTCACGCGCAAGTGCCAATGTTCACCCTCGAAATTCGCCGCACCATCCAGCCCGTAGTGCGGCACCACCACCGCGTATTCTTCGGGCGCGAGCAACGCTTTGACCTCATCCGGCGTCCATACGTAAAACTTGCCTTCGACGTGCTCCGAATCGGCGTCGAACGACGAGTAGTAGCCACCCTCATTGGCGTTCACCGGCGACTGCATCTCACGCATCACCCAAGCTGCGGTTTCCGCACAAACCGTTTTATAGCGCGGCGATTGTGTCACCCGCCACGCATCGCTATACAGCGCCAGCAGCGGCCCGTTGTCGTAGAGCATTTTCTCGAAGTGCGGAATGGTCCAGGTTTCATCCACGCTGTAGCGCGCAAAGCCGCCGCCCAGATGATCGTAAATGCCGCCTTCGGCCATGTGCGTGAGCGTGGTGTGGGCGATATCGAGACCGGCTTTGTCGCCGTCCAATCGATCCAACGCATGCCGCCGCAAACAAAATGCCAGCTCATACGGATGCGGAAATTTTGGCGCATGCCCGATACCGCCGTGTTCGCGATCAAACACCTGGGCGAACTCGGTCAGCGCCGCATCAATCGGCGCACGCGAGAAAGCGCCACTATCAGCAGCTTGCGGCACCGTGCCAGCGAGAGACTCTATAAGCGATTGATTTTGTTTAAGTATTTCCTTGCGCTGCGCGTGATACGCCTGTGCAATGCGCGGCAGCAAATCCACAAACCCCGGCATGTTGTAACGCGGCGACTTGGGAAAATACGTGCCACCAAAAAACGGCGTGCCGTCGGGCATCAAAAACATCGTCAGCGGCCAACCGCCATTGCGCCGCGCGAGCATGTGATGCGCAGTTTGGTAAATCTGATCGATATCCGGCCGCTCTTCGCGATCGACCTTGATGTTGATGTAAAGCCGGTTCATCTCGGCGGCCACCGCAGCATCCTCGAACGACTCGTGCGCCATCACGTGGCACCAATGGCAGGCGGAGTACCCCACTGACAACAGAATCGGCTTGTCTTGCGCCCGCGCGAGGGCGAGCGCTTCTTCGCCCCACGGATGCCAATCGACGGGATTGTCAGCGTGCTGCTGCAGGTAGGGGCTGGTTTCGTGAGCGAGGCGATTGGGCATGATGGTTCGATTATAGGCTGCTGCTGTGACAGCTTATGTGGCAAATCGTTGCTTGCGTAAGGGTTTCCAATGTAATAACATTGTTATTATAATAGGAGATCACGGCCATGAGAACAACCGTAAGAAAAATTGGCAATTCACGCGGTGTCTTGATTCCCGCCGCGCTGTTGGCGGCATGCCGCATCGAAAACGAGATCGAGCTGCGCATCGCCGATGGTCGGCTGGTCATGGAACCCGTGCGTGCGCCGCGCGTCGGCTGGTTCGATAACTTTAACGCCAGCAAGGAAACCGCCGCCCGGTCATCCAATTGGCCCGACGTGCTTGCGGGCGACGATGAGGACGATAAGGATTGGGCATGGTAAAGCGAGGCGAGGTTTACTGGGTCAATCTCGACCCAACCATCGGGACAGAAATAAAAAAGGCACGTCCAGCGCTCGTGGTTTCGCCAGATGACATGAATGCCGCCTTGCCGCGCGTCATCATTGCGCCGATTACCAGCAAAGGCCAGCCTCTGGGCTGCCGCCTGGAAATCCGGCTGCAAGGCAAGCGCGGGCGCGTGTTGCTTGACCAGATTCGCAGCGTAGACAAAATTCGCCTGACCCGCAAAATCGGCAAAGTGGATCCAGCGGTCTGGCATCCTGCGCTATTGGAAATGTTAGCTTGAGTTGCAAGGATCACGCGCGCCAACGCCCGCGCTTCTTCACCCCAAGGAATCCGTTGAAGGGGTCAGTCAACGCACTGTAGAAGATACTGGCTGGTTTCTTGGGCGAGGCGGTTGGGCATGGATCAGGTGTAAACAAACAGCGCCAGCGGCACCCACAATCTTTGCGTGTGATATGACATGCATGCCTGCATTTTATCCCAAATAGGGATACTCACAACGCTCGATTCGTGCGCCTTACACCGGCAATGCGCGGTGTGAGGGCCAGGGGAAAAATCGACTCCGGTACCGCCATTCGTTGAAAGGAGACACCCCCCTTTTTCGTGCGATGAAGGTCAGCTTACCGATGAAGAACTGTCGCCCACGGCGTAGAGTTGATATTCAGCTTGTCGGCCTTACCGGCCGTTTACGTTCCAAGCTGCCACCGGCAGCAATGAGCATGTAAGCAGCCCGTCGAACGCCCCAGCGATGAAATTCATAATGTGTGCTGTAGGTGGCCGGTGTCAGAAAATGCGTCAGGCGGTTCCCGACCCCTATGCATAGTTGTCAACTATGCATAGGGGTCGAAAGCAGCCCGCCCCGAACCGCGCTGAAAGCCGAAACCGCGTCAATGTTTCTGAATACGATTGCCCCGGCGCACTGCAATGGTTGTAAGGCGTCCAACTGAACGGCTTCTTGAGCTGCCGAGCGTCAGACACATCCTCTCGCGATGATCTGTATCGGATGCCTCACGAACCCAGCACCGTTGCGATTCGCGTTATGATCGCCCATACCTTGCCGTATGGTGAATTCATGCCTCTTTCCGACGCTCGCGCGCTCAGCGTTCTTACTATTGCCGGTTCCGATTCGGGCGGTGGCGCCGGCATTCAGTCCGATCTCAAGACCTTCGCTGCGCATGGGCTGCACGGCCTTTCCGCGATTGCCGCACTCACCGCCCAGCACACGCGCGGCGTGACGGCAGTGCACGTGCCGCCCGTGGCTTTCCTGCGCGCGCAAATCGATGCCTGCTTCGATGATTTTCGCATCGGCGCGGTCAAGTTGGGCATGCTCGCCAACAAGCGAGTGATCGATGCGGTCGCCGATGCGCTCAAGCGTCACAGACCCGCCTTTGTTGTGCTCGACCCCGTCATGGTGGCGACCAGCGGCGCGCGCTTGCTCGAGCCGGATGCGCTCGATGCGCTGCGTACACGCTTGTTTCCGCTGGCGACGATCCTCACGCCCAACATACCCGAGGCCGAGTTGCTGCTCGGCCAGCGTATCGATGACGATGCAGCTGCCGAGGCCGCACTGGAAGCATTGCGGGCGTTGGGCACGCAAGCCTTGTTGCTTAAGGGCGGGCACTTACGAAGCACCGGCACTATGGTCGATCGTTATTGCGACGAAGCCAAGAGTCTCCGGTTCACACACCAGCGAATCGACGTCGAGGGGCATGGTACCGGCTGTACGCTCGCGTCGGCGATCGCGGCGAATCTGTGCCGAGGTCAAGCCTTGCACGCCGCCTGCGAAGCCGCCACCGACTATGTGCATGGCGCCTTGCGACATGCGCTCCGTCCCGGGCGCAGCCAAGTTGCGGTCCTGAATCATTTCTGGCAGAGGGTCGGATGACTTCCAACACAGCTCGGCCGAGCTCGTTCACCGACGAACTCTGGCATTCGATCGAACCGATCTATGCCGCGATATTGCGCCACCCATTCATCGCCGGTCTGACCGACGGCTCGTTGCCGCGCGAGTCCTTTGAGTTCTATGCCGTGCAGGATGCGCTCTATTTGCGCGAGTTCGCGCGCTCGCTGGCGATTGCCGCGGCGCGCGCGCCGAAGGACGACTGGATCGTCATGTTGAGCGATCATGCCGCAGGCGCGTTACGCGTGGAACGCACGCTGCACGAAGGCTTCTTCCGCGAATTCAAGCTCACGCCTGAAGACGTTCTGACCACGCCGCTCGCGCCGACGACGCTTGCGTACACCCACTATCTGCTTGCGGTGGCGTACGGCAGGCCTTTCCAGGAGACGCTCGCCGCGCTGCTGCCGTGCTACTGGATCTACTGGGAGGTTGGCAAGGAGCTGACGCGTGCGGGTTCGCCGAATCCCTTGTACGCCCGTTGGATCGGCACCTATGGCTCCGACGAATTCGGGAGCGTGGTGCGCGCGGTGCTTGATGCCACCAACGAGATCGCCACGGGTGTCGGGGATGCCGAACGCGCCGCGATGCGCCGCCATTTCAAGACGACGAGCCGTTACGAGTGGATGTTCTGGGACATGGGCTATCGCTGCGAGCGCTGGCCGTTCGAATAGTAAACGGGGAGCTGCATCACCTCGATTTTGCCAGCAGCGCCTGGCAATTTGGCGCTACCTCAGATAGCGACGCAGAAAAGCTGCGCTCGATTCGAGCGCCTCGGGTCCAAGTATAAAACAACGGCAACAGACCAGTACCTCACCCAGAAATCCATCCCCATGTTCATAAACCCACCGCAAAAAACGGCACCGGGTCATTGAGTGTCGCGGGTGTGCAGAGCGCGACGGACGCGCGAACTTTGCCCGTTGCCAAATTGCCGTCGTCCAGCTTCCGGTCCATTTCGAGCGCGACATCGCACGCCAGGTTCGCGTATTCGATCACGTTGCGCACGGTCGCTGGCAAGCGATTGGCGCTGGCAAATACGCCCGAATTTGCATTCGCAATGACCTGGACCGGGCCATAAAAGGTACTGACACTGACCAGGCCCGTTGCCGGATTGACGGTGCTGTCAGGCTGCATAGCCCCCACTTCGGCGCGCTCTCCTCGCGCTTCACAAAACTGTGTCAACAAACAGAGGCATCGGAGCGCACTTGCCGGAAAGATAGCCCAGTCGTCATTTACCGGATTGTTGCGGAGGACACGGCGCGACGTGGATAATTGCGGAGTACAATCACCGCCTTAGGCGGAGATTTCATGGCAATGCAATTGCGAACCTTCACGTGTGGTTTCCTGCTGGCGAGTGTGACGCCGATTGCGATGGCGCAACCGGCCGCCTATCCCGCCCGCGTGGTGACGCTGGTGAACCCCTTCGCGCCGGGATCCAGCCTTGATATGGCCGCGCGACTGGTGGCGCAGAAACTCAGTGAAATGTGGCCTTCTCCGATGGTGGTGGAGAACCGGCCCGGCGCAAGCGGTATCATCGGCCTCACCGCCGTGGCTCGGGCGCCGGCCGATGGCTATACGCTGTGCACGATCATCGTGTCGAACGCGACGGCGATGGCGCTGCAGGGGAACAAGGTGACGCTCGATCTGGTCAGGGAGTTCACGCCCATTTCGCAAATCGTATCGCAACCTTACATCATCGCGGTCAATCCCAGTCTGCCGGTGCGTACGGTGCGCGAACTGATCACGCTCGCCAAAGCCAAACCGGGCGCAATCACCTACGGTTCCTCGGGCGTGGGCAGCGTGCTGCATCTGGCGGGCGAACTGCTGGCGGTGCAGGCCAAAGTGCAGATGACGCATGTGCCGTACAAGGGTGCGGCACCAGCGCTGGCCGACGTGGCAGGCGGTCACATCACAATGCTGTTCACCGCGCGCAACACCGTTCAGCAGTTGGCCGCAAGTGGACGCGTGCGCGTGCTGGCAGTTACCTCGGTGACGCGCCTTGCTGCTGCGCCAGAATTGCCGACCGTGCAGGAATCCGGGCTGGTGGGGCCGTATGAAGTGAACGGCTGGTACGGGATCGGCGCGCCCGCGGGTTTGCCCGCAGCGCTCGTGGAGCGGCTCAATCAGGACATCAACCGCGTGCTGAAATTGCCTGATATACACGAGCGCATGACCAACGAAGGCACCATCCCGACCGGCGGCACGCCGGCGCAGTTTGGCGCGCTGGTGTGCACCGAGGTGTACAAATGGCGGCGCATTATTCAGCAGGCGGGGATTGTGCCGTGATGCATGCTGCCCATGGCCCGAAGACTCTGACACAATGCCCGCACGTTAAGAACGCACCAGGAGACCGGCAAGGCCCAATTTGATGTATCCAAAGAATTTCGCGGCAGCACCTTTCGCACCGATCTCGACCGCTGGACTCCGCAGAAAATCGCGCCACGCAATTTTCTATGTTTCCACGGTCGATCACGCAACGACCGGAGCCAAGAAATACTTGTGAAGCAATCCTCCGCGGAGGATATCGAACGTACGGCAGCAACTTCTGCCAACCGATGGCGGAAGTTTGACGGTTTTGCGGTCATTGCTACGGCGTTCGGTGGACCCGGTACGTCTGGACCCAACCTGCTATTCAGTCGTCCACCGTTGTAATGTTCGCCATCATATTGCAGACGTTGACGAATAGAAGTGCCACCGGCGGCTTAGGCCGAGTTGTTCGCGATGGTCATCTGGCAGCTTTCGGAGTTGAGCAACCGATCCTATGGCGAGCTATGGTCGTCGCGGCGACGCGCGTGGCGAACGTTGCGTAATCGGCGATTACCTTCTCGCCGCGCGCAAGTGCTGGACAGCGCAGGTATGCGTGGGTGTCGCGCAAAAGCAGTTGAGACACGCTGACGGACATGCCTGTCCTCGCTCGAATCCAGGTTCAACTATAGCCAAAAGCCGAGTCGTCGAGGTTGGTACGGGGGATCTCGTCCTTCTCGGCCCAGTAGTCCTGGTTGTGCATCCACTCGGGCTTGTCGCCGCGTTTAGGCAGAAGGTGCAACGCCCGGGTCAGGTACCCCGGATTGAAGTTCTCGCCATCGATGAACGGCCACAGAGGCATGTTGTGGTCCTCGACCCTGAGTTGTGGCGTGACCTGCCGCGCACCCTTGGCCTTCATGTGGTTCATGAGATTGCACACGAAATCGCCGATCAGGTCCGAGCGCAGTGTCCAACTGGCGCGGAAATAGCCGAACACCCAGGCAAGGTTCGGCACGCCCGTGAACATCATGCCGCGGTAGGTGACGGTCTGGGCCCAGTCGAGTTGCTTGCCATCGATGGTGAAATCGATGTCGCCCATGACGCTCATGTGAAAGCCGGTGGCCGTTACGATGATATCGGCGTCCAGTACCTTGCCTGACTTTAATCGAATGCCGTTTGCAACGAAGCGCTCAATCTCATCGGTGACGACGGCGGCCTTGCCGGCGGCAATACCCTTGAACAGATCCGCATCGGGGATGAAGGCGATGCGCTGACGCCAGGGCCGGTACGTCGGCGTGACCCGCCGCTACCAGAGTCCGAACCGGCCCATTTTACTTACCACCAATAAAGTCTTCGGCGAATGGAATCAGGTCTTCCCCAACGCCACTTGCGTCGGCACGCTGGTCGACCGGCTTCTGCACCGCGCCGAGATCGTGGGTTTGGAAGGCGAAAGCTACCGCCTCAAAGAAGCCAAAGAACGCACGGAGCTAAAAGCCAAGACCCGTAATTCAACGGCGCGCAA
>CAMBGJ010000088.1 GCA_945865805.1 Bordetella parapertussis | reverse complement strand
ATTGCGAGCCACAAGGGTTTGGAGCCGCAAGCGTTATACGTCGGCAACCACAGATCTGCCCAATCGTTTGGACGCAAGACGGTACCGAGATGCTTCTGGGGCGGCTAGGCCGCCAGGGCGAATGAGGCTGTAACGCTTTCGCTTGATCCGAGCAGCGCGTTGCGGTTAGTCAGGGTTTTCTGGCTGAAGTTGGGTGACGAGAGCTGCAACGGCGCGTTGGCCGGCAGGCTATTGGCGGGCACGCTGGTGGCTGCGGGCGTGTAGGTGGAAAAGTACGAGGTTTGCGAAAACGCGGCGGGCGCCGCAGCAAGCAATGCGACAGCGACGGCTGCAGCCACGGGGGTGCGGTACGGTGTTGATGACTTCATAAAATCTCCAGATGGATTTACCGCGGATAAACTGAATTCAATCGCCAGAACTGCCACGGATCGCGATTGAATCAGTGCAGCGGCGAATTGTGCACGGTCAGCATTTCAGTTTGATGAAGGAACGCGGTATAGACGCACCAACGGACACACCGGCGTTGTCATCACAATGACACATGGGCTTTCTATACTTTCGCCGTCTTATCGGGGCTCTCCGAGCCCACGCCAACACTCGACATAAGAAGGAAACAACGCTGATGAAACTCAAACCATGGATTGCCGTCATCGCCGCACTGGGATGCACAGCAGCACAAGCCGCCGACTCCATCCAACTGAATAAATATGTGGTCACCGGCACTTACGCGCTGGATCCTCTGAATGGCACGGGTGCCGGCATCTCCGGCCTCGAGGCTTCTGCGGTCACGTATGCCCGCGATCGCGGCACGCTGTTTTTTGTCGGCGACGAAGGCCGCGGCGTGGTGGAAATTTCACGCACGGGCCAGACCATCGGCAACAATCTTTTCAACTGGGCAGGCACCGGCAGCACCAACAACGACACCGAGGCCTTGACGTACCTGGGCAACGGTCGCCTGGTGGTGGGCGAAGAGCGGTTGCAGAACGCCTACAGCTTTGACTATGTGGCCAATGCCACAGTCAATCTGGCCAGCACGCCGTTTGTATCGTTCGGCCCCACCATCGGCAACGTCGGCATCGAGGGCATCAGCTACGATCCGCGCAACGGCGGCTTTGTCACCGTCAAACAGGACAACCCGGCACAGTTGCGCATTTTTAATTCGCTGCCGTTCGCAACCGCAGCGGCAGCGGACCTGGTGCCCAACATCGCTTTCTCGGGCACATCAGCGTTGTTCGGTTTGAATAGCCTGTCAGACGTACAAACCCTGGCCCCGGTAGACGCGCTATTGGGCACGGCGGCAGCCGATAACTTGCTGGTGCTCAGCCTTGATTCTCGCAAGTTGATTGAGATTGATCGCCTGGGCAACATCAAGAGCATGCTCGACTTGTCCGGCGTCGTGCCGTTCAACGCCATCGAAGGTGTGACGATCGACGAGAATGGCGTGATCTACCTGATCGCGGAACAGGATCAGCGCACCGGTGCACCAGCCAACTCGCGGTCGCAGCTCATCGTGCTAACCGCCGTGCCGGAACCCGAAACCTACGCCATGATGTTGGCGGGATTGGGGCTACTGGGATTTGTAGCAGCGCGCCGCCGTCAGACAAGTTAAGTATTTGTTTTTATTGAATTTTTTTAAATAACCCTTAAAGGGCGACTCGGCATACCAGCCCTTTGAGGTATTCCCCCTCGGGAAAATTCAGCAACACCGGATGATCCGCCGCCGCGTGGTGCCATGCTTCGACGCGCGCATCAACACCGGCATCCAGCGCCGCGCCGGCGACGATTTTCTGAAACAGATCGGGCGACACGCCGCCGGAACACGAATACGTCATCAGCACACCACCGGGGTTCAGTAACTTGAAGCCCAGCAGGTTGGCATCCTTGTAGGCGCGCGAGGCTTTTTCAGCGTGCGCGGCAGTGGGTGCGAGTTTGGGCGGATCAAGCACGATGATGTCGAAGCGCCGGTCTTGATCACGAAATTTACGCAGCGTTTGAAACACATCGCCTTCGATCCATTCGGCTTGCTGTAAATTATTGCGCTCAGCGTTCGCACGCGCAGTGGCGATCGCGGGGCCGCTGCTATCGATGGCGGTGACGCTGCGCGCGGCACCGGCGAGGGCGTTCAGCGCGAAACCGCCGCTATAGCAAAAACAATCGAGCACGGCCTTGTTGACCGAAATATTCTTTAAAAATAAATGGTTATCGCGCTGATCGAGGTAGTAGCCGGTCTTGTGCCCCGCTTCGATTTCCACTTTGAATTGCAGCCCGTGTTCATGAATGATCAGCGGCGCGGTCAGTGGTGGGCCACGCAGCCAACCACTCCTGGACGGCAACCCTTCCAGCGCGCGCACGTCGGCGTCGGAGCGCTCATATACACGCACGACACCCGGCAGCCGCGCCAACGCATCGGCAATTGCATCGCGCCAGCACTCTGCGCCCGCCGCAAGCAACTGCACCACCACGGTGTCGCCATACAAATCAGCGATCACGCCGGGCAGGCCATCGGATTCGCCGTGGATCAGCCGTGCGCTATCCGTGTCGTTGCCGCCCAACAGGCTTTCGCGCGCCCGCGCGGCTTGCGTGATGCGCTGACTAAAAAATGCCGCGTCGATGTCGCGCGGCTGCCAGTCCCACACACGTGCGCGTATCTGCGATGCGGGACTATAGGCCGCCACCGCGAGAAATTCGCCGTCCGCCGAACGTAGCTCGACGGTTTCGCCTGATGCGGGGTTGCCTTCGACGCGCGCGATGGCACCCGCGAATACCCACTGATGGCGGCGCTTGAGCGATTTGTCGCGGCCCGGTTTGAGAATCAGATGCATCTTCAATTTTTACGCCGCGCCCGCGGATGCGCCGCATCGTACACCTTCGACAAATGCTGAAAATCCAGCGAGGTATACACCTGCGTGGTGGAAATACTGGCGTGGCCGAGCATCTCCTGCACCGCGCGCAAGTCGCCGCTGGATTGCAGCACATGCGAGGCGAATGAGTGGCGCAGCATGTGCGGATGCAGCGAGCTGTCGAGCCCTTGTTTCAGCGCCCAATGCTTTAACCGCAGTTGCACAGCGCGCACGCCGAGACGGCTGCCGTTTTGTCCGACGAACAACGCGGTTTCGCCGCCGCTGGCGAGTAACGCACGCTGCACCAGCCACGCCGCAATAGCGGCCAGCGCGTGGCGGCCCACTGGCACCACGCGCGTTTTGTTGCCCTTGCCGGTGACGCGCACAGTGCCATCGGCGTCGTCGATGTCGCCCAGCGACAAATCGGTAAGCTCCGACAAACGCAGGCCCGACGAATAAAACAGTTCGCAGATGGCTTTGTCGCGCAGCGCTAGCGCGTCGTCTTCATCAATGTTCATCAGCCGCGTCGCCTCATCGGGCGACAAGGCATGCGGCAGGCGTTTCGCGGACTTGGGCGCACGCACGCCCATGCAGGGGTTGGTCTTCAAGCCGTGATCGCGCACCAGGTAGTGAAACCAGCCACGCCAAGCGGACAGCATGCGCGCGATCGAGCGGCCACCAAGGCCCCGCGAGTGCAGTTGCGCGGCAAAGCGGCGTATCTGGTGTGGCTGCAAGTGGGCAAGATCGTTGTCACCGACGAGCGCGATCAATTCATCGAGATCGCGCTGGTAACTGCCGATGGTGTTGGCGGCGAGGCGCCGCTCGTGCGTGAGGTACGCGAGGTAGGCTTGCCGCAGCGCTGGCGCGTCGCTCATCGTGCGATCGTGCCCATCGCAGGCATTACGCCGCGCCCAGATGCCGCGTCAGCGCGCTGCCGATCAAATCGCCAAGACGCGACAGAAATACCGTGCCCATATCGGCGTGGTAACGGCTTGGTTCTTCGCTCGCCAGCGCGAGCAAGCCAAAAGCTTCGCCATCGCGCAACGGTATGTAAGCGTAAGACTTCAGCACGGCGGCGGCGTCACCAAATAACGCGGCGGTATCGGCAGCGGGTTCGCTGCTGCATAGTGGGGCCGTCAACCCGGCGGCAAACGCGCGCGTGGCGTCGCTCACTGGGGTAAAAGCCGCCGTGTGTTCGCCCGCGCCGCGCCACAGGCTTATTGCCAGATGCGGCACGCTGAAATCCTCGCGCAGGTGCTGGGCCGCAGTTTGCAGCACGGTATCCGCATCGCGTGCGCGCATCAGAGCCAGCGTCACCTTGTGCATTTTCTCGCTCAGCACGTCGTTTTCTTCGCCAAACTGGATGACCTCGCGCAGCTTGCCTTCGAGTTGTTTGCTTTTGTCACGCAGCGTAAGTATCTGCCGCTCGCTGATGGGAATGGTGCGCCCGCCGTGCGGGTGCGGAATATGGATGCCAGCGATCATCTCGGCGTGTTGCTCGAAAAACTCCGGATGCGCCTGCAAATAATCTGCTACGTCGTCTGAATTCATGGTTGTTCCTGAATAATGTCCCTGCTGATACCACCTGCTGAAAACGCCTGCTTATAACGTGATCTCGCCTTCAAAAACCGTCACTGCCGGGCCGGTCATCAACACCGGGTGACCCGCGCCCGCCCATGCGATGACAAGATCGCCGCCGCGCGTGGTGACACGCACGCGGGCATCCAGCAACCCGCGTTGTACGCCTGCCACCACAGCCGCGCAAGCACCGGTGCCGCAGGCCAGCGTTTCACCTGCGCCGCGCTCATATACGCGCAGCCGAATATGGCCGCGATCGACGATCTGCATGAAGCCCGCGTTGACGCGTATGGGAAAGCGCGGGTGCGCTTCGATCAGCGGGCCGTCGCTTGCCACGGGCGCGCTTTCGACATCCGCCACCACCTGCACGGCGTGCGGGTTCCCCATAGATAAGCAATTGATTTTTATGGATTTTTTATTCACCGCCAAGTCGTAGGTAAGCGCCTGCTCCACTGCCTCAAAAGGGATTCTTGCGGGTGCAAAAACCGGCTCACCCATGTCCACGGTGACCTGGCCGTCGGCCTCCAGTTGCGGCTCGATCACACCGCTAAGCGTGCCGACGCGGATACGCGTTTTGTTGGTCAACTTTTTGTCGTGCACGAAGCTCACAAAGCAGCGCGCCCCGTTGCCGCATTGCTCGACCTCGCCGCCGTCGGCGTTAAAAATTCGATAGTAAAAATCAGTGTCGGCGGTGCGCGGCTTTTCCACCAACAGAATCTGATCACAGCCGACGCCGAAATGCCGATCGGCGAGCGAACGCAGTTGCATCGGCGTCAATGGCAAAGGCGTAACCGTGGCATCAAACACCACAAAGTCATTCCCCAGTCCGTGCATTTTGGTAAATTTAAGTCGCATGCCCACCGTTCACCCGTTCACCCGTTCACCCGTTCACCCGTTCACGACCTTAACCATAATGTAATCATCCATCCAAAACCCGCCATCAATCTTCTTAAGCGAGGTGTTGGTGATGACAAACCCGTTTTTGCGATACGCCGCGATGGCGGTTTTGTTGCGCCGGTTGACCGCCAGCGTCAAACGCTTGCAGCCGTGATCCGCCATGCGCCGCGCCACATGATCGATCAACTGGCCGCCGTAACCCTGACGATGCGCGCGCGGATGCAAATAAAGCTTGTCGATTTTGACCATGCCGGGCGTGTCGGTTAAAAAATACGCGGTGTAGCCCGTCATTTGTCCATTCAGCAGCAGCACGTCCCACCACACATCGCCGCGTTGTAGTTCCTCGCGAATCACCGCTTCATTGTAGCGTTCCGCCAGCATGGATTCTATCTGCGCCACACTGATAATGCCCGGATAATGCGCGCGCCAAATTTCAGCCGATAGCGCGTTCAATGCCGCGACTTCGTTGTCGCGCAGCGGGCGGATTTCTACGGATAGCTTCTGCTCACTCATACGGACTCCTCTCCCCCGGCGGACGTGTCTTGAAACGTTTGTGCACCCAATAATACTGTTCCGGCATTTCGCGCACGCGTTCTTCGATAAAGGCGTTCATGCGGCGGGTATCGGCCTCGACATCATCGGTCGGATAATTCTCCCACGCCGGATAAAAGCGTAATTCATACCCTTGCGCACCGGGCAATTGCCGCGTCACCGCTGGCACCACCACTGCGCGCGCCAGCCGCGCCATGCGCGAGAGGCCGGTGATCGTTGCCGCAGGCACACCAAAAAACGGCACGAACAAGGCATCGCGTGCGCCCAAATCCATGTCCGGCAAATAATATAGCGGCAGCCCGCCGCGCATGGCTTTCACCACCGGCCGTATGCCATCCTGCCGCGAAAACAGCACCGGCGTAACAAAGCGCGTGCGGCCGTGGCGCAACACTTTGTCGAACGCCGGATTCTTCTGCTGACTGTAGACCGACACGCCACGCCACTCGGTGATGATGCGCGAGCCGCCCATGTCGAGACCGGCGAAGTGCGGCGCGAGCCAGATCACCGGTTTGTCCGCCACCGCCTGCCAGTGTTCGATGCCCACGACTCGCACCAGCTTCTGGATGCGCTCCTTCGACGCCCACCACAAAATGCCGTGCTCCAGAAAGCAGCGCGCCACGACCTTGAAGTGCTCGCGTGCGACGCGGTGGCGCTCGGCTTCAGGCCAATCGGGAAAACACAGTTTAAGATTGGTCAGCGTGACGTGACGCCGCTCGCGTGCCACGGCGTATAGCAGCAGGCCAATGGCGCGGCCCAAGGGTGCCAGCAGCGCCAGTGGCAGCAGGTGCAATAGCCAGACGATGAAAAGACCGATGCGCATCGAACGAAAACCGCTTCACCGCAAAGGCGCAAAGACGCAAAGGAACCGCAAAGAAATGATTTCCTTTGCGGTTCTTCTTTGCGACTTTGCGTCTTTGCGGTAAGGTTTTTTTAGAATCATTGCCCGCTCTTCATGCTCGCGCCAGCGGGCGTCTTGTAGCGGTTATAGCCCCACAGATATTGCGCCGGGCAACGCCGCACGGCTACCTCCACCGCACGGTTCAGAGCAACCTCGTCAAAACCTGTCGTGGGCAACACAGTGAAATGCAATTGATAGCCCGCGCCACTCGCCAAGCGCTCGGCGTGTACCATCACCAGCAGCGCGTTGGTGGCTTGTTGCAAGCGGCTCACCAGTGTCATGGTGTAGGCAGGCTGGCCAAAAAAATCCGCCCATTGGCCTTCGCCCACACCCGGAGTTTGATCCGGCAGCAAACCCACCGCTTCGCCCTGTTGCAACGCCTTGTAGAACCGCCGTACGCCGCGCAGATTAGCCGGGGCGACTTTCGCCTGCCAACGACCGCGGCCTTCGATCATCAAGGGCTCCAGCCAGGCCATTTTCGGCGGACGATACAACACGGTAATGGGCGTGCGTTGTGCGATGTATTGCGCACAGAGTTCAAAGCCACCCAGATGCGGCGTGAGAAAAATCACGCCTTGCCGTGGCTGGCGTGCGCGTTCCACCACCGGCCAGGTGTCGCAGTGCATCCAGCTCAGAATCGAGGTGTCCGGCGCGAACCAGAAGGCCGCCAATTCCAGCGCGCCCTTGCCGGTTTCGGCGATAACCTGTTTCTGCAATGACGCAAGGTTCGCCGCCGTGCAAACCCCGCTCGCACGCAGATTCTCGCGCAGCCGCCGTGCATACGTGGGCGAGGCCAAATAGGTCATCCAGCCCGCCGCCGCGCCCAGGGCGTGCAGCACCCGCAAGGGCAGGCGACCAACGCAGCGCAGCAGCAGGCGAATCATGGATTTTGTCGAAGAATCAAGGGCTTCATGGTATTCTATGCGTTTTTACTAAACCCTCGAAGCCTATACTCATCACCATGAGCAATTTCCTGTTTACCTCTGAGTCCGTTTCCGAAGGCCATCCTGATAAAGTCGCGGACGCCATTTCCGATGCCGTGCTGGATGCGCTGCTTGCGCAAGACAAGCGCTCGCGCGTCGCCGCTGAAACGCTGGTCAAAGACAATCTGGTGGTACTCGCGGGTGAGATCACCACCGGTGCCAAAGTCGATTACGCGCAGATCGCACGCGAAACCATCCGCCGCATTGGTTATAACGATCCGTCCATCGGCTTTGATGCGGATACGTGCACGGTCCTGGTGCAGTACGGCCAGCAATCACAGAACATTGCACAGGGCGTCAACGAAGGCTCGGGCCTTGATCTCGATCAGGGCGCGGGCGATCAGGGCCTGATGTTCGGCTTTGCCTGCGACGAAACGCCGCAACTGATGCCGCTGCCGATTTATCTGTCGCACCGCCTGGTCGAGCGCCAGTCGGAATTGCGTCGCGATGGCCGTCTGCCATGGCTGCGGCCCGATGCCAAATCGCAAGTCACCGTGCGTTACGTCAACGGCAAGGCCGAAGGCATCGACGCCGTGGTGCTGTCCACCCAGCACGCGCCGGGGATGTCACACGAAGAAATCCGCATGGCTGTGATTGAGCAGGTGATCATGCCGGTGCTGCCCAAGCATCTGGTAAACGGCAAAATCGCTTACCACGTCAACCCGACGGGCACCTTTGAAATCGGCGGCCCCAAGGGTGACTGCGGTCTGACCGGTCGCAAAATTATTGTCGATACCTACGGCGGTTATTCACGCCACGGCGGCGGCGCATTCTCCGGCAAAGATCCGTCGAAGGTCGATCGTTCGGCTGCCTACGCCGCACGTTACGTGGCGAAAAACATCGTCGCCGCGGGGCTTGCCACCAAGTGCGAAATCCAGGTGGCCTACGCCATCGGTATCGCCAAGCCCGTCAGCGTGCTGGTCGAAACCTTCGGCACCGGCAAAATCGCCGACGACAAAATCGGCAAGCTGGTTGAAAAGCACTTCGATTTGCGTCCGAAAGGCATTATCCAGTCGCTTAACCTGCTGCGCCCGATCTACGAAAAAACTGCAGCCTACGGCCACTTTGGCCGCGAAGAGCCGGAGTTTACGTGGGAAGCTACGGATAAAGCCGCCGCATTGAAAGCGGATGCGGGCATCTGATACCGCCGCCCTACAGTGACCGCACACCGAACGCCGGGCGATATCCGTCCGGCGTTTTTATTTTGACCCGCCAGAAGTTACTGCGGGTTGACCGCACACCACGCAGCCAGCTACATTGGCGCAGAATAAAACCGATTGGAGCGAGGCCATGAAGTCACGATACCCACAATACCTTTTAGGCGCTTTGGCGCTGGTTGCATCCACAGGCAATGCCCTTGCCGCCGACTACCCCGTGCGCCCGATACGCTACATCGTCGGCTTCGCGCCCGGCGGCATTAACGATATTCTCGCGCGCATCGTCGGGCAAAAACTCACCGATGCGTGGGGTCAGCCGGTGATCGTCGACAACCGTCCCGGTGCGGGCGGCAATCTGGCGGCGGGGCTGGTGGCGAAATCCACGCCCGACGGCTACACCTTCATGAACATCAGCACCGCCCACACTATTTCGCAATCGCTCTACAGCAAGCTTGATTACAGTCTGGAGCGCGATCTGGCACCGGTAGTCGTGCTCGGTAATTCGTCGCTCATCATGGTGATCCACGCCGGACTGCCGGCGAAGAATGTCGGCGAGTTGGTGACCTGGGCCAAGGGCAATCGCCTGGTTTACGCGTCCGGCGGCGTGGGCGTGATCAGCCATCTGGCGATGGAAATGTTCAAGGTCGCCGCGAAAATCGAATCCACGCACGTGCCGTACAAAGGCGTCGGGCCCGCAGTGCCCGATCTCATTTCCGGGCAGTCGCATGTGATGGTCAACGCCATTCCCGAATTGATGCCGCACACCAAGGGCGGACGCCTGCGCGTGCTCGGCGCGATGACCGAGAAGCGCCATCCGTTCATCCCCGAGGTGCCGACCTTCATCGAGCAGGGCTACAAAGAATTTGTCATGGGCAACTGGACGGGCATCGTGGCACCCGCGAAAACGCCACGCGCCACGGTGGACAAAATCGCCGCTGAAGTCACGCGTATCATCCGCTCGGCGGACATCAGCAAGCGGTTGACCGATCAAGCGGTTGATCCGCTGGGTGGCACGCCGGATGAATTCGGCAAACTCATTCGCGCCGAAACCACGCGCTTTGGATTGGCGGTCAAGGCCTCCGGTGCGAAGGCGGATTAGCCTTGAGGTTTATTGCTCGTAAGTATTTGTTTTTATTGATTTTTTTGTAAGATCAATCCAGCGTAACACCGATGGCTTTGACCACCGCGCCCCAGCGGTCAAACTCGCGCTTGTGCACGGCGGCGAGTTGCTCCGGCGTGCTGCCGGCGGCTTCCGCGCCCACGCCTTGCGCGAAGGTTTTCATGTCCGCGTTGTTCGCCGCCTTGACGGTTTCCGCGTTCAGCCGCGCGATGATGTCCTTGGGCGTGCCCGCAGGCGCAAACAAGCCGTACCAGTTATAGGCCTCCACTTTCGGATACCCCGCCTCGGCCATGGTCGGCGTGTCAGGCAAGTTCGGCGAGCGCTTGGCCGTGCCCACCGCCAACGCGCGCAGCTTGCCGCCTTTCACCTGTCCGAGCAGCACTGGCATGTCGGCGAAGGTCAGTTGCAACTGGCCGCCCATCAGATCCATCGTCGCCGGGCCCATGCCTTTGTAGGGCACGTGCGTCATTTTGATGTCCGCCGCTCGCATCAAAAGCTCCATCGACAGATGCGGCGTGCCGCCGTTGCCCGATGAGCCAAAGTTCAATTGATGGGGGCGCGCCTTGGCCAGCGCAGCGAGTTCCTTCACGGTTTTCACCGGCAATTGCGGATGCACCACCAGCAGTTGCGGCAACGTGATGAACAGGCTCACCGGCGCGAAATCCTTGAACACATCGAAGGCGAGCTTCTTGTACAAATGCGGCCCGATGGTGAAACCGCCGCCCGCACCCACCACCATCGAGTAACCATCCGGCGCAGACTTGGCGACGTTTTCCGTGCCGATGTTGCCGTTGGCGCCGCCGCGATTGTCGACCACCACCAACACGCCGAGGCCCTCGCTCATTTTCTGCGCCAGCGGGCGCGTGGTCATATCGATCGGCCCGCCCGGCGGAAACGGCACCACAATGCGCACCGGCTTGGCCGGATACGATTGCGCCAGCAGCGCTGTGCTGGCCGCGCTCAAACCTATACCCAGGGTCAGCACCAGCATCGTGTTAGCGTTGATCAAGTTAATCACAGCGATTCCTTTCGTTAGCGGATTGCGTCATTTAATCAGCGTAACTGCTTAGCCTAGGTGGAAAAACTTCCTCACCGCAGAGGCCTCATTGATATATTGAGGGAGCAGAGAAACCCCGCAGAGAAAAAGCACTTCTCTGCGTAACCTTTGCATCTTTGCGTCTTTGCGCCGCTGCGGTGAAGGGGTTCAAAGCGGCTGAATAGTTACTAATCAGTAGTGAAATGTACTGCATTGCCGCACACCGTGTACGCGTGTGATTTGCCCAACATCAGCGCGGCATCACAACATCACGAACGGCGTTAACATCCGTCTCACGTATGATCGCAACCACGCCGCGCCGGAAGATCGCGTAGCCATCAACGGTAGGCACTGGCTCACAAATGCTAAGTATATGTTTTTATTCATTATTTTTTGCGCTGCCTTTTATGGCTGCCGCGCCCGCGCTGGCGCAAAAGCCAGCCGAAGCCACGTTTCCCACGCGCCCGGTGCGGCTGCTGGTGACCCAGGCTGCGGGCGGCCCCACCGATGTGGTGGCACGCATTTATGCCACGCGCCTGGCGGAGCTGATGGGCCAGCAAGCCGTGGTGGACAACCGCCACAGCGCGGGCGGCAGCATCGCTGGCGAACTGACGGCGCGCGCGCCCGCCGATGGTTACACGCTGATGGTGGCGGCCAACGGCACGCTGGCCGTGGCACCGCATCTGATGAAACTCAGCTACGACGCGCGCAGGGATCTCACCCCGGTGGCGTTGATCGGCAACAGCCCACTCGGCCTGCTGGTGCATCCGCCGCTGCCAGCGGGTTCGGTCAAGGAGCTGTTGGCGCTGGCCAAGGCGCGCCCCGGCAAAATTAATTTTGGTTCATCCGGCACTGGTGCCACCGCGCATCTGGCGGGTGAACTGTTGAAGATGCTGGGCGGCATCAACATCGTTCACGTGCCGTACAAAGGGGCGGGTGCCGCGTTGGTGGGCGTGATGTCCGGTGAAATCGAAATGTTCATCACCGGGCTGTCGTCGGGCCTGCCCTATGTGAAGCAAAAGCAGTTGCGCTTACTCGGCGTCTCCAGCGCCAAACGCGTGGCACTGATACCAGACGTGCCGACCATCGCCGAAACGTTGCCGGGTTACGACGTGACGTCGTGGTACGCGGTGTTGGCGCCCGTGGGCACGCCGCGCGCCATCGTCGACCGGCTGCACCAGCTTTCCACCACCGCCGTGACCACGCCCGACATACAAAGCAAACTCACCAACGCCGGCGTGGAAGTGGAGCCAATCACGCCGCCACAACTGGGCGCGAAGCTCGCACGCGATCATGACCGCTGGGGCAAGGTGCTTGCCGCTGCGGGCATGAAACTCCCATGAACAAAGATTTCGACGCCATCGTTATCGGCGGCGGCCTCGTCGGCACGGCGGTCGCCTACGGCCTCGCGCGGCGCGGCAAGAAGGCGGTGGTGCTGGATGAAGGCGACATCGCCTATCGCGCCTCGCGCGGCAACTTTGGCCTGGTGTGGGTGCAAAGCAAGGGCTTTGGCGTGCCCGAGTACCAACGCTGGACACGGCGCTCATCCGAAGACTGGGCCGCGTTCTCGGCGGAACTGCAAAAAGAAACCGGCATACACAGCGGCCACGAACGGCCCGGCGGCGTGACGATTTGTCTTACCGAAGAAGAATTCACCAAACGCCGCGAACGCATGGCCCAACTGCATCTCGAAGCGGGCGAAACGAATTTCGATTACGAGATGCTCGATCACGCGGCGACAAAAAAACTCATACCCGCCATCGGTCCGGATGTCGTGGGTGCATCGTTCACCCCCTATGACGGCCACGCCAATCCGCTCTACACCCTGCGTGCGCTGCACGCGGCGTTGCTCAAGCACGGCGGCACCTACGTGCCCAACGTCAAGGTTGAACAGATCAACGCCGCACCCAACCAGTTCAGCATCACCACCGACGGCGTCACTTACGCCGCGCCACGGCTGGTGCTGGGCGCGGGTCTCGGCAACAACCCCCTCGGCAAACTCGTCGGGCTGAATGTGCCCGTGCGTCCTTCGCGCGGGCAAATCATCGTCACCGAACGCGTGCAGCCGGTGCTGCCCATGCCCACACTGATGATCCGCCAGACAGTGGAAGGCACGCTGATGATCGGCGAATCGCGCGAGGACGCGGGCTTTGACGACACCACCTCGCCGGAGATCCTGCACACGCTGGCGGATCGCGCCACAAAGACCTTCCCGTTTTTGCGCAACACCCGCATCGTGCGCACCTGGGCGGCGCTGCGTGTGATGGCACCGGATGGCCTACCCATCTACGAACAATCCCGCGAGTTTCCGGGTGCGTTTGTCTGCACCTGCCACAGCGGCGTCACGCTGGCCGCCGCTCACGCGCTGCACTACGCGGGGTATGTGATCAACGGCGCATTGCCGCCGGAACTCGCACGGTTTTCCACAAGGCGATTCGATGCCGTCCACGTTTAAGCTGCTGCCTGACAACACCGCGCAAACGCTGACAGTCATCGTCAACGGCGAAGCCGTGACCGTGCCGCAGGGCTTCACTGCGGCTGCGGCCATGCTGCTACAAGGCGATGGCGCAACACGCACCACCGCCCTGATCGGCGAAGGCCGCGCGCCTTACTGCATGATGGGCGTGTGCTTCGAATGCCTGATGGAAATCAACGGTGAGCCCAATCAGCAAGGCTGCTTAATCACCGTCACGGAAGGTATGCGCATCAATCGCCAGCAGGGGAAAAGAGAGGTTCGCGAGTGAGCGCCCCGTTTGATCTCGCCATTGTAGGGGCAGGCCCGGCGGGCATGGCCGCCGCAATCACCGCCGCCGAATTGGGGCTGAGTGTCGCCGTGCTCGACGAACAACCGGCACCCGGCGGGCAAATCTATCGTGGGGTGGAACGACTCGTCACCACACGCCCGAAGCATCTCGCCTGGCTGGGGCCGGACTACGCCGCAGGGCTGGAACTCGCCCACGCGTTTCGTGCCGCGAAGGCGGAATATTTCGACGGCGCACAAGTGTGGCAGATCGAAGGCCCATCCGAAGGCCGTCTCTTCTACAAACGCCACGGCGCGGCAGGCATGCTCACCGCAAAGAAATTTCTCATCGCCCCCGGCGCGATGGAACGCCCCATGCCGGTGCCGGGCTGGACGTTACCCAGCGTAATGACCTGCGGCGCAGCGCAAACGATGTTGAAGGCCAACGGCCTGGCACCGAGCGGGCGATTCGTGCTGGCGGGTTGCGGGCCACTGCTGTTACTGCTCGCGGCGCAATTGGTGCGGGCAGGCATCAAACCCGCAGCGATACTCGAAACCGAAATCAACCGCTGGGCGGCGCTGCCGCGCCTGCCCGGTTTTTTGGCCGCGCCCGGTTATATGAGCAAAGGACTCGGCCTGCTGCGTGAACTCAAGACGGCGGGCATCGCGTATCACAAGGGCGTGACGCAGCTTGCGATCAAGGGCGACACGCAAGCACGTGAAATCGAATACACCTGTGATGGCAACACCCGCACCGAGCCGATTGATCTGGTGCTGCTACATCAAGGCGTGGTGCCCAACGGCAACCTCGCGTGGTCACTGCGCCTCGCGCATGATTGGGATGAGGTGCAGCGCACGTTTCGCCCCGCGCTCGATGCCAATGGGCGCAGCTCGAACCCTGCCGTGCTGGTGGCGGGCGACGCGGGCGGCATCATCGGCGCGAAGGGGGCTGAGGCGATGGGGCGCGTAGCCGCCTGTGCCGCTGCCAGCGATATCGGCAAAATCAGCGCGGACGCCGCCAGCGAACGCGCTAACGACGCCCGCGCGGAGCTCGCCAAACATCGCGGTGCGAGGCCGTTTCTCGATGCCCTGTATCGCCCGCAACAGCGGTGGATTACGCCATCAAAAGACACTATCGTATGCCGCTGCGAGGAAATTCGCGCGGATGAAATATACCGGCTGATCACGGAGCAAGATTGCCCCGGACCCAATCAAATGAAATCCTTTGTCCGTTGCGGTATGGGCCCGTGCCAAGGCCGTTTATGCGGACTCACCGTTGTAGAGATGTTTGCCTTGTGCCAGGACATACCAACGAAGGATGTTGACTACTATCGAATTCGCCCTCCCATCAAACCCATCACCGTCGGCGATATGGCCACGCTGGATGTTCCCAAGCGCGAAGACGCCGTTGGATTGTAATTCTGGAGAACCTGATGACCACTTACCGCCCTACCATCACCGGCGCGAAACACATGATTTCCGCTGGCCACTACTCTGGCACGCACGCGGGTTTTCAAATCCTTGAAGCGGGCGGTAATGCGATCGACGCTGGTGTCGCGGCGGGTATGGCATTGAGCATTCTGCAAACCGATCGCGTCAACTTCGCGGGCGTGGCACCCATCATGATGTATCTTGCCGACACGCGCGAAGTCATCAATATCGACGGTTTGGGCACCTGGCCCAAGGCGGCGAACGTGCAGTATTTTCACGATCATCACGGCGGCAAAATGCCGCCCGGCATTCTGCGCACGGTGATGCCCGCCGCACCCGCCTCGTGGATCATGGCGCTGGCGCGTTATGGCACCATGAGCTTCGGCGAAGTCGCGCGCGAGGCCACGCGGCTGGCGCGTGAGGGCTTTGCCATGCACGGCTTTATGCAGGAATACATCGCCGATCATGAGGCCAGCTACCGCCGTTGGCCGTCGAGCGCGGCTGTGTTTTTGCCCAACGGACGCCCGCCCGCCGTCGGCGAACGCTTTGTGCAAACCGAGTTGGCGGCCTCGCTGCAATACATGGCTGACGAAGAAGCCGCGCACAAAGGCAAGGGTCGCGCAGCGGGACTGAAAGCCGCGCGCGACGCGTTTTACCAGGGCGACATTGCGCAAAAAATCGCCCAGTATCACAAAGACAACGGCGGCTGGGTAACGGCGGAAGACCTGGCCACCTACGAAGTCAATTTTGAAACGCCGCTGCACACGCAATTTCAAGGCATCGATCTCTATTCGTGCGGGCCGTGGTCACAAGGCCCCGTGCTCCCGCAAACGTTGAACCTGCTGTCGGGCATCGACCTGAAAGCCATGGGCCACAACTCCGCCGCCTATGTGCACACCATCACCGAGGCGTTAAAGCTCTCGTTCGCCGACCGTCAGCGCTACTACGGCGACCCCAAATTCGTGAAAGTGCCGCTCGACACGCTGCTGTCAGCCGACTACGCCGCAGCGCGCCGCAAACGCATCCGCACAGACGCCGCCGAGCCCGGCCTGCCCGCCGCAGGTGATATCGCCGGATACCCGCCGATGATTCCGCTACCGCCGGTCACACCCGGCGACCCGAACCCGCCCGCCGACACCTCCTTCGTCTGTGTGATCGACAAACACGGCAACGCCTTCGCAGCCACACCGAGCGATGGCTCCAGCGCCATGCCCGTCATCCCCGGCACCGGCTTCTGCCCTTCCTCGCGCGGCTCGCAATCATGGACACACCCGCAACACCCGGCGGTGATGGCCCCCGGCAAACGCCCGCGCCTAACCCCCAACCCCGCGCTGACGATGAAGGACGGCAAAGTGTTCATGCCCTTCGGCTCGCCCGGCAACGACATCCAGCCGCAAGCCATGACGCAAGTGTTCCTCAACATCGTGCTGTGGGGCATGGAACCGCAAGCCGCCGTCGAAGCGCCGCGCTTCGCCACCTACAGCTTCCCGAGTTCATCCGAGCCGCATGCGTATCACCCAGGGCGGCTCAACCTCGAATCGCGCTTCGACAAAAGCGTATTCGATCAACTCGCCAAGCTCGGCCACCAAGTGGCGCCGTGGCAGGAGCTTGAATGGAGGGCGGGAGCGGTGTGTGCAATACGGGTGAATGAAGCGAATGGGCTGCTGGAGGGAGCGGCTGATCCGCGACGGCCTTGTTACGCGATGGGGATTTAACCTAACTTATTGTTTTTATTGATTTTTTGGGTCTTCACGGAATCGAGTGGGTGAATTGAGGGCGTAAATTTAACATTTCCAGAGTGAAGAATGATATTTTCAATAGTTCTTAAAACTGGGATGATTTCCGGATGGCCAAATCAGCAACGCGACGGCGGCGACTTTGGGACGCGTA
>CAMBGJ010000087.1 GCA_945865805.1 Bordetella parapertussis | reverse complement strand
GTGCCCAGGCCAGCGGCGCAGATTGCCAGCACGTATGCTGCGGTCCCTATCAGAAAACGCCTGATGCGAACGGCTTGCTGGTCTTTTTCAGAAAGGCCTGTACGCGCCACGCCGACGCTAAATAGTGACATTGAACTCGGTGCTCTCGGTGGTTAAGTGCTGCTTTGTCTATTCTGCCCGCAACCCCGCCGCGCTCACCACGGTTTGCCAGCGCCGCAAATCTGCCGCGATCAACGCGGCGAACTCGTCACGCGTGCTGGAACGCGCCTCGCCGCCCTGGCTGGCAAAACGCTCGCGCACTTCCGCGCTGTTGGCAACTTGCACCAGATCGGTGCTGAGCCGCGCGAGTATCGCCGGCGGCGTGGCGGTCGGCGCGAACACGCCATACCAGGTAGAGCTTTCGTACTCGGGCAAGCCTTGCTCCGCGATCGGTCGCACCTCCGGCAGCACCGGCGAGCGCTTGCGGCTGGTGATGCCCAGCGCCTTTAACTTGCCGCTTTTCGCCAGCGGCGCTGCGATGGAAATGCCCGCCATCACCATTTCGATCTGTCCGCCCACCAGATCCACCACCGCCGGCGCCACGCCTTTGTACGGCACATGCATGATGTCCACCTTCGCCTGATGCTTGAACAGTTCCGTCACCAGATTGATCACGCCACCCACGCCCGACGAGCCATAACGCAGCTTGCCGGGGTTCGCGCGCGCGTGGGCCACCAGCTCCTGCACCGAGTTGGCAGGCACTGAAGGATGCACCACCAGCACGCCCGGCCCCTCGAACACCAAACCAATCGGCGCGAAATCACGCTGCACATCGTACGACGGCTTGCGTGTCACGGCGGCGTTCATGGTGAGTGCGGTCGATGCGAGCAACAGCGTGTAGCCATCCGCCGTGGATTTCGCCACCAGTTCCGTGCCCACCACCGAGCCGCCGCCTTCACGATTGAAGACCACCATGTTTTGCCCCAGGCGCTGGCCGAGTTTTTCGGCGGTCACGCGACCGATGAGATCGGCGACGCCAGCGGGTGAGTAGGGCACGACCAGGCGCACGGGTTTGGTGGGGTAGGCCTGTCCTGAGCTTGTCGAAGTGGGTTGGGCCAGTGCGCCGCCTGTAAATATCGAGAAAACAACAACAAGAAACATACAGCCGTAGGGCGTCAATAAGCGAAGCGCATTGCGCCGAATGTTATTTCGCGGAAATGATGCAACACATACGGCGCAATAGGGATTGCACCCTACAAACCCGATCACGCGCCGGCCTCCGGCCGAAACACCGGCAACGTGGTTTCTTCGTCCTGCTTTTCAAATTCCACCTGCAGCGGCATGCCGATGCGCACCGCGTCCGGCTGCACCTGTGTCAGCCGCGTCATCAAATGCGGCCCCTCGGCCAGCGCCACCACCGCCACCACGTACGGCACCAGCGCTTCGAAGCCTTTACTCGGCGCGCGATGCACCACGGTAAAACTGTAGACCTCGCCCTTGCCACTGACCGCCTGCCACGCGAGTTGTGTCGAGCCGCAATGCGGGCAAACACTGCGCGGATAAAAATGAAATTTCGCGCACGCCTCGCAGCACGGCAGCTTCAATTCGCCCTGATGCGCCGCCTGCCAATACGGTGCGGTGAGTGCGTTGGGCGATGGTAATGGCCTGGAAAATATCATATATAACTATTTGTTTTAAAAGGGATTTTTATAAACTCAAAATCAGTGTACAATGAATCGCAATGGTGCCGCCGTTGCCGTGCACCAGCGCCAGCTTCGCATCCTTGACCTGCCGCGCCGCCGCCTGCCCGCGCACCTGGCGCACGCCCTCCAGCACATGAAACAAGCCGCCGCCCAACCCTGGGTGCGCGCACGACAGCAAGCCGCCATGCGTAGTCACCGGCAATTCGCCGCCCAGCGCAATGCGCCCGTTTTGCACGAACGCGCCACCCTCGCCTTTTTTGCAAAAACCCAAGTCTTCGAGTTCGATGATGACCGTGATAGTGAAGCAATCGTACAACTCAGCCACGTCGATATCCGCGTGCGTCACCCCTGCCATCGCAAACGCTTTTTTGCCCGATTGGACCGCGCCGCTGAACGGCAGATTCATCGCCTCGCCGACATAGCTGTGGCTCAAACCGTAGCCTTGCCCCAGCACGCGCACCGGCTTTTGCTTCAAATCGCGCGCACGATCCACGCTGGTGACGATGACCGCCGCCGCGCCGTCCGACACCAGTGCGCAGTCAAAGCGTTTCAAGGGCGAGGTGATCATCGGCGAGTTCAGCACATCCTGCACCGTGATCGGCTTGGTCATGTGCGCATTGGGATTCAACAACGCATGGTTGCGGATGGTGACCGCCACTTCCGCCATCTGTTCCTCGGTGGTGCCATATTCGTGCCGGTGCCGCTGCGCGATCAGCGCGTAGTTCGACGCCACCAGCAGCCCGTACGGCGACTCAAACTGCGGATGCGCGGCACCCGATTCCGCCATGGTCTGTACGGCGGAAGCGCGCGATTTATTGGTGAGCAGATTCTGCCCAGCCACACACAGCACGGTGTGGCACTGGCCTGACGCCACCGCCATCGCCGCATGATGAATCATCGCGCAACCCGATGCGCCTGCCAGATCAAGCGTCGACAAATACGCCGGCTGCACGCCCAGAAAACTCGACACCACGCCGCACGGCATGTTCCACGGTTCAACGCGCACCGGTGTGGTGATCAGGCCGTCGATATCATTCAGAGTCAGGCCGGCATCATCCAATGCGGCGCGGGCGGCATCGCTGAGTAATTGCAGCGCGCTGCGGTCAGGCACTTTGCCCAGGCGGCTTTCGCCGATGCCTACGATGCGTGTGTCCATGACTTCCATGATCGAATGCCAATTCCTGTGCAACTGCTTTTCCCTCATCCCAACCCTTCTGCTCCGCTTTCAGTGTTCCCTGATCCCGGAGGGCGAAGGGCTTTTCATCCCTCTCCCTTCGGGAGAGGGACCGAGGGTGAGGGAGGCTTTTCGAGCGCTAAGGTGTAAGTGTAATCTCGAACTTCATTACGTTACGACACCCGCTTTAACACATCACGCGCAATCAACATACGCTGCACTTCGGATGAGCCTTCGCCGATGCGATAATGCCGCACGTCGCGGTACATACGCTCCACCGGATAACCTTGCACGATGCCCATGCCGCCGTGAATCTGCACCGCGCGGTCGGCCACGCGCCCCACCATTTCGGAGCAATACAGCTTGCACACGCTGGCCGCGGTGCCCACGTTCGTCCCGGCGTCGATCTGACGCAAGGTTTCATAGACCATAAAGCGCGCGGCGGCGATATCCACTTCCGAATCGGCCAGCATCCACTGGATCGCCTGCCGCTCGGACAAGGGTTTGCCGAAGGTGACGCGTTGTTTGGCGTGTGCCGCCGACATTTCCAGCAGCCGGTCGGCGGTGCCGATGCACGAACAACTCACCGCCATGCGCCCGTCGCGCAGCGATTCTTTCGCCAGATCAAAGCCCTGGCCCGGCTTGCCCAGCACGGCGCTGTCGGGCACCTGGCAGTTGTCGAATTCAATCTCGGCGAGCTTGATCACATCCGACCCCATGGTGGTATCGACGCGCGTGATGTTAAAGCCCGGTGTGCCACGATCCACCAGAAACGCAGTGACGCCGCCGCGCGTGCGTTTGACCGGATCGGTAATCGCAATCACGGTGATGAAATGCGCGTCGTGCGCACCATTGATGTAATGCTTGCGGCCGTTGATCACCCAGCCACTATCGGTCTTCTCCGCACGCGTGGTCATGGCGGAATTATCCGAGCCGCCTGCCGGTTCGGTCAGCGCAAACGCGGTGCGTTTGCTGCCATCCATCAGGCCCGTTAGATACCTGCTGCGTTGTTCTGCCGTGCCGTGCCGCGCAATCGCGATTGGCGTCAAACCACCACCGCCGCTGGCGAGCAAGCCGAACACCCGGTGTGAGCGGCTGAATTCCTCCAGCGCGATGCAATACGGAAACAAGCCCATGCCCGCGCCGCCCACATCCGCCGGCAGGCGCATCGACAGATAGCCGTGTTTACCCAGTAGCGGCAGGATGTGCGGCGGCAGTTCGCCGGTGGCGTCGATGGATTTTTCCAGCGGCTCAAGCTCCGCCTTGACGAATTTGCGCACGGCGTCGCGCATTTGTTGCAGCTCAGGTGACAGCTCGTAGTGCATTTTATTCTCCCCCTGCGGCGCGCCATTCAACCATGGCGTGCTCGGCTTTTTCCAGCGCGGCACGCATCGGCTGACGCATCCACACCTTGCTCGCGGCAAACGCCCGCGGCGACTTGGCCATCAAGTCTCGCACAAATTTTTCAGCAGTAGCGAATACTTCGGTGCCCGTCACGGCACGTACCAGCCCGCGCCGTTCGGCTTCCGCCGCGCCTAATTTACGTGCGCTTTGCACCAAATCATACGCCAGCGCATCGCCCACCAGCGGCGCGAGTATCGCCAGCCCCGCCAGCGGCGGCGAGCCCAAATCAATTTCCGGCAAGGCAAAAAAAGCGTTATCAGACGCCACGATCACATCCGCCAGCGCCGCGATCATGAATCCACCACCGCTGGCGACACCATTCACCGCCGCTACCACCGGCTTTTCAAAATCGACGAGCGCGATCAGCACGGCAAAAAAAGCCGTGGAACGCGCCTGCCGAAACTCCGCTTCTGGCAGGGTTGAAGCCTGCCGCATATCGACGCCAGCGGAAAACACCCGCTCGCCCGCGCCAGTGATCAACACGCCGCGCACCGCGCTGTCGCCGCGCGCACGCTGCAAAGCCTCGGCCAGACCGCGCGTCATTTCTATCGACAGGGCGTTGGCTTTTTGTGCGCGATTGAGCGTGATGACGAGCAGGCCATCGCGGTTTTCAAGCATTAAGTCGGATGTGAAATTATTCATATAAAAAAATAGTTACAGTTAACCTGCCTTGACGATCAGGGCATCCACAATCTTAACCCCCTGCCCGCGCGGCAACACGATCACCGGATTGATATCCAGCTCGCTGATGTCGGCGGCGCAGTCCTGTGCGAACCACGCCAGCCGCACGATGGCTCCGCACAGCGCATCCACATCACAGGCCGGCGCGCCGCGCACGCCATCAAGCAGCTTTCGGCCCGCCAGGCTATCGACCATGTGCCGCGCGTCATCGAGCGTCAGTGGCGTAATGCCGTGCGCGATGTCCTTCAGCACTTCCACATGCACGCCGCCGAGCGCCACCGACACCACGGTGCCGAAGGTGATGTCGCGCGTCACGCCGAGCAGTATCTCGACGCCTGCTGGCACCATATCCTGCACCAGCACGCCGTCGATCTTCGCGTTCGGCACCTTTGGTGAATATTCTGCCACCGCTTTGAGCATGTCGGCGTACGCCGCCCGTATCGCGGCTTCACCCTGCACGCCGAGCCGCACGCCGCCCGCTTCGGTCTTGTGCGGGATATCCACCGATTCGATTTTCAGCGCCACCGTGCCGCCGATGTGTGCAGCCGCCTGCACCGCTTCGTCTGCGCTATGCACGAGCGTTTCGCGCGTCACCGGCAGGCCATACGCCGCGAGCGCCTGTTTGCTCACACGCTCGGTGAGCACGCGCCCCGCCTGCGACAAAATTTTGCGCGCCTGCGCTGCCGCGTCTGCGGGCACGTCGCGCACCACCGTGCGGGGGCGCTGCGCATGGCGTTGCAGAAAATCCGCATAATCCACCGCTGTGCGTACCGCGCGCAAGCACATGCGCGCGTCGCGATAGGCTGGCACGCCGCGTTGGTTGAGTGTCGCTACGGTGATCGCGTTGTCCTGCGGGCAATAGCCGGTCCACAGCACCGCCACCGGCTTGGTGAGGCTCTCATTAACTTTCACCAGATCATCAATGCCGCCGAGTGTGGGCGCCACCAGTATCGGCATCAGCACATCGACGTTGGCGTCTTGCGCGATCACCTGCAGCGAATCCGAAAACAGGCGCGGCGCGCCGGTCATTGCCGAGGTGAGATCGAGCGGATTGGCCAAGCCCACCAACGACGGCAACATCTTGCCGAGCGCGTCAGCGGTCTTTGGTTCAAATTCAGCCCATTGCAAACCGAGGCTCGCGGCAGTGTCTGCCGCCAGCACGCAATGCCCGCCGGAGCCGGTCAGCGCGGCCAGCCGCTTGCCGCGCGGCACACGGCGCTTCCTCAGCAACTTGGCGAATTCGTACAACTCGTTGCAATCATCGACGCGTATCACGCCGAATTGTTTGAACGCGGCGTCGGCCACCTCGTCCGTGCCGGTGATCGCGCCGGTGTGCGAGGCGGCGGCTTTTCGCCCTGCCTCTGTTTTACCAAACTTCAATATAATCAGAGGCTTACTGCGTTCTGCCGCAGCTTGCGCCAGCGCACGAAAGCGCTCGCCTGAGCGCAGGCTTTCGGCGGCGATCAACACCACATCAGAGGCCTCATCGTCCACCGCGAAATGCGCAAACTCGATGGCATCGATGTCCGCTTCGTTGCCGCAACTCACCTGGTAGCTGATATCCACGCCCGCATCCATCGCGCGCCACATCACATTGACTTGCGCGAGGCCGCCGCTTTGACCGATCACCGCGACGTTGCCGGCGACGTTTCGTTTGCCCTGCACCGCCGAGGTATTGGTCATCACAAAACCGTCGACGAAATTGGCGAAGCCGTTGCAGTTGGGGCCCATGATACGCAGACCCGTGCGTTTGACAAACGCCCTCAGCTCATGCTGCAAGCGCACGCCTTGCGCGCTGCCGGTCTCGGCAAAGCCGCCGCTCATCACCGTGACAAACTTCACCCCGCGCGTGGCGCAACTTTCCAACGCGGGCAATACACGATCGGCCGCCAGCACGATCCCCACGTGTTCCGGCGTCTGCGGCAGTTCAGCGATCGACGAATAACTCGTGCGCCCGAAGATGGTTTTGCGTCCCGGATTAACCGGATAAATCTCGCGTGTCGACTGGCGCGCGGCGGCGAAGTCGATCATCGTCTTGTAGAGGCGTCCACCAAACTTCGACAGGTCTTCCGACGCGCCGACAATCGCCACGGACCGGGGTGCGAAAAATCCTTTCAGCGCAGGTGCCATATCAGCCATGCCCTTGTCACTCCACGCGGATATTTGCCTCGCGCACCACCTTGCTCCACTTGGCGTGCTCGGCGTTGATAAATTTCGCGAATTCCTCCGGCGTGCTTGCCACGGCAACCGACCCATCCACCGCGAGCCGTTCCGCTGTTGCCGGCGCGCGCAGTATTTTCACGATCTCGCCGTGCAGCCGGTCGATGATGGGGCGCGGCGTGCCGGTGGGCACCATGATGCCGTTCCAGGTACTGGCGTCGTAGCCGGGCATACCCGCTTCGTCGAAGGTCGGCACGTCGGGTGCCGCCTGCGAGCGCTTAATGCCGGTGACCGCCAGTGCGCGTATCTTGCCGTTGCGGATATGCGCGACCACCGCCAGCGGCGCGCCGAACAGGGACTGCACCTGCCCGGCCAGCAAATCATTCAGCGCTGGCGGCTGGCCGCGATACGGCACGTGGACGATGTTGACGCCGGTCATGCCGCGAAACAGTTCCCCGGCCAGATGTCCGGAGCCACCCGGCCCCGAGGTGCCGTAATTAATTTCACCGGGGCGCGCACGGGCAAGCGCGATGTATTCCTTCACCGTCTTCACCGGCAACGCGGGATGCACCATCAGCAACAACGGCTGCAGGGTGGTTTGCGATACTGGCATAAAATCACGCAGCGAATCGTAAGGCCGATTCTTGTGCACATAGGTGGACAGCACCAGCGTGGTGATGCCGCCCAGAAAAATCGTGTAGCCATCCGCCGGCGACTTCGCCGCAAGCTGCCCGGCAATCACCCCGCCGCCGCCGGGACGATTGTCGATCACCACCTGCTGCCCCCAAGCCTCACCGAATTTTTGCCCGAGCAGGCGCGCGACGATATCGGTCGGCCCGCCCGCCGGAAACGGCACGATCATCTTCAATGCTTTCGTCGGATAGGCCTGTCCTGCGCTCGTCGAAGCGGTTTGCGCGATGCCAGCGCCTGCCGCCGACAGCAGCGCACCCGCCACGCATGCACCCGCGAGGCGCATGGCGTTAACGTCCCTTGTAAACGGCAGCACGTTTTTCCTTGAACGCGGTGACCCCCTCAACATGATCCTCGGTCAGCTTGGCAATCTGCTGGCAGAGATTTTCCTGCTCCAATTGCTCCTCAAGATTGGGCTTGTACATCGACTGGAACATTTTTTTTGCCAGCGCCAGCGCAAAGGTCGCAGAGCCGCCCATTTCCTGTGCCCACGCCAGCGCGTTCGCATCCAGCTCGTCATCCGGCACCACGCGGTTGATCAGCCCCCAGTCGCGCGCTTCTTCGGCGGGCAGCATACGCGCGGTGTAAACCAGCTCCTTGGCGCGCGCGATGCCCAGCCGCTGCACCAGAAAAAACACCGAACCGCCGTCAGGCACCAGGCCGATCTTCTTGAATATTTGCGAGAATTTGGCATTGTCTGCGGCCACGATCAAATCGCACGCCATCATCATGGCAAAGCCGATGCCCGCTGCCACGCCGCGCACCGCCGCGATCACCGGTTTTTCCAGGTTCACAATGGCGTTGATCATGGCGTGCCGCGTCTGCATGCGCGCGCGGCCTTCGACCAGACCGATTTTTGCCATCGAGGTGACATCGCTGCCCGAACAAAACGCGCGCCCGGCGCCGGTTAAAACCACGGCGCGCACGCTGCTGTCGGTCTGAAATTGCGTGAACAACTCCCTCACGCGGTTATACATTTCGTCGATCATCGCATTGAGCTTGTCGGGGCGATTCAAAGTGACGATGGCGATGGAGCCTTCCTGTTTTACGGTGACTAGCGAGGTCATACGGGTCTATCCTTGGTGATGAAATAAGTGGTGTTCAGGGGCGAGTTCTTTCACGGCTATTCTATTCGATACGGCTCACAGCCTGCGCGTTGCTGCACCGCCGCTACAGACGAAGGTAAACGCGCCCACCCTCGATGTTAAAGCGTTTGCGCGTGTCTTTCGCAGTGTTGCTCACAGTGCCAACATAAGCCTCGCTCACCGTGGATGACAACTGTCGCGAGGCTGCATCAAACGCCATAGGCTTGCCGCTGTACGGATCAAAAAAGCGTGCGGCCGATTGAGCGGCAAAGTCGGCCACGCCTTCGGCCGGCACATCCGCCGCAATGATTTCCGCCGCCAGCCCCAGCAGGCGGTTCATCGCATCCAGATCATGCAGTCGCAGCGCGTAGGCGGAAAACGACGGCATGGCCACACGCGTGAGGATTTTGCCCATGGGGTTGTAAAGATAATCCCACGCTTGCATTTGCCCATCGCGGGCTTCGTCCTGCACATCGCGCGCCAGTTGCGGCGGCGGTTTACGCAGCCATTGCTGCTTGCCGCTGTAAAAGGCATGGGCCTCGTTGATGGAGGCGTTGCGCTTGTAAAAGAATTGCATACGCAGTTGTTCCTGCCAGCCACTCGTCTCGCCGATGCCGACGGGATTATTCAGAAAGCGCTTCATCATGCCGAACTCGCTGGCCATTAACTCGTCCAGATTCAACGCGGCGGGCTCGATGGGTTTTAGCATCGCCTGCAAGCGCGGCGCGTGCGGTTTTAAATCAGCCAGACTGGTTTGCAGCAAATCCGCCACGAAGGACAGATCGCGCGTGTAATTGGCCGCCGCCACCATGCGACCGACCAGCGTGCGCGTGCCGCTGAGCATCAAACGCTGAAACGCGATATCGCGCTCGACTGCCGCCAACGCCTCGTCCACCCGGCCCGCCTGCAGCGCCAGCGCCGCGAGTGCGAGCCATGCGCGCTGGGCCGCGCCCATCGGCGCATAGCGCGGAAACTGCGATTCCATGCCGAACGGATAGTCCGTGATTTCTTCGAAGGCGCGGTAAGCGATGAGCTTTTCATAACGCGCCAGATCCTCCCGGTAGGCGTCAAGCTGCCCGGCGGCTTTGTCTGGCAATGCTGTGAGGCATGAAGTCTGCGCGGCATCGCACAGGGCAGGACGCTGCGCGCGCTTGGCTTCGCCTTGCTTCTCGGGGCGACCGTCGCGCGCGGCGGCGCGCGCCTCGGCAAGCCACGCGCGCGCAAACGCCAGGCTGTCCGCGCCATCGTCCGCGCCCATGCCGATGGCGGCGAGATAAGCGTTGTCAGCCTCCGCGACGCTGGCCGCGCGCGGTTCGCCCATCGCGGCAGCTCTGGTATCGAGCGGTGCGTCGATGGCGTTGACGATCAGCACGATCACTGCCAGTAACACAATCATGATCGGCAGCAACCAATACCAACGCAAAAATCTTTTCATCAACGCTTTCCCTGGAAAATCGATACTTTCATAAGTATGTGATTTATAAGCAAAAACTGGATCGCAGCACTCTTGGAGCGCTACAACAAAATTACATCAATTTATAGCCTGAATAGGGCTGGCTGGCTTTTCCCCTTGTGGCCATCGGCGATGTCGAAACTCACTTTCTGGCTTGCCGCCGGGTCATCACGCATTCGAAACGCAGTATAGCAATGTGAAAAATTGTTGAATTATGCTGTTCCTCTATATGAAAGACCACAACGCCAGCGCAAATGGCGTGTGAACTCACCCGTATTCTTTTGTAAAACAGGGGGCCAACACCTATACCCGAACGCGTTACCTATAGGGCTCTATCTAAGTGATTCCCGCCCTGCGGAACACCGTTTTGGAGATCATTCTTGACCCATTCCTCCACCGCTTTGACCTTTGCCGCCAGCCGTTCGCTACGCCTTGCCGTATCCATCGCGCTGCTGGGCGTAACGCTGGCTGCCCCGGCACTCAGCCATGCACAAAAATCGCCCACCGAACGCATCGACGAGCTGGAGAGAAAGCTCGAACAAAGTCTGAAGCAGATCGAGCAGTTGAGCGGCGAAGTGTCGCGTCTGCGCGGGGCGTAAGCCCAACCAGCCGCCCCCGCCACTGCGGCCTCGTCGGCACCCGCACGCGCGCCCGCCCCTGCGGATGCAGCGCAACAAGCCGCCAAGATCGAGGAACTCGAGCGGCAGGTCGCGCAGATCAACGATGCCAACGCCACGCGTGGCGGCTTGAAACTCGGCGGTCTGCCGCTGCACGGCTTTGCCGACATCGGCGCGGGCCGCAGCCGCGAATCCAATACGCTGCGCACCGGTGCCAAGGGCTTTAATGTCGCCAACTTCAGTCTTTATCTCACGCCGGAATTCGGTGAGCGCGTCAAGGCGCTTGTAGAGCTGTTGTTCGAGGTCGAGCGCGATGGCGGTCTCGCCACCGATCTTGAGCGCTTGCAAATCGGCTACACCTTTAGCGACGCCGCCACCTTGTGGGGCGGTCGCTTTCACACGCCGTACGGCTTATGGAACACGGCGTTTCACCACGGTGCGCAGATCCAGACCGCGCTATCACGGCCGCGCTTTCTGGAGTTCGAGGACCGCGGCGGCATCTTGCCCGCACACACCGTGGGCGCCTGGCTGACCGGCACGTTCCCCGGCAACAGCGTGCGCTTTAACTATGATCTCTACCTCGGCAACAGCCCCACCATTCAGGTGGATGCCGCGCGGCCCGCACCCGGCGGCACGCTCAGTCCGCGCACCGGTGGTGCCGATCAGTTTTCCGCGACCATGGGCTTGCGTGCGGAAATCGCGCCGCGCGGCAAACTGGATGGCCTGCACCATTGCCCGCGCCAGGAACCCTAGAGCGCCGGCGCTTTGTGCGGATTCGGTTTCAATCGCCAGCGTGTCGGCAATGATGGCCGGCATACCTTCGTATTTTTTTTTCAATTTATCCGTAGGAATCTTTCAAATGTCGGCTTGCCCGACAATGTATTTGCTTGTCTATAACTTACCTGTGGTTTTACTTCTTCAAACTACGATTGATAATATTGAAAGCATTGATAATATTGAAAGCATTGAAAAGCATTGAAAAGCATTGAAAAACATTGAAAAGTATTGAAGGGTACGCTGTGGATTCTCAGTGAAGGTTATGGAAACCGGACGGATCCTCATCCCTCGTGGTTTGGTTCTTTTTGCGTTGATTGTCAGGGTTTGAGTTTGGCGGTTCAGCTGGCGGTATCTTGTGAGCAACTCGGATCCTGTTCACGAACTCTAACGCTTCCTTGTTGCGCTGATGGATTCCAGCCCAGGTTCCTTTAACGCCGGCATTTTTGGGGTTGCTAACCCTGAACCGTAACCGATAAATGCCTGCGATCATGGCCGGGAAACCTTTGGGAACGAAAGCCGCATACGTCCCATTTAAATACCCACCTTCTTCTGTCACAGAGTGATTTAATGCGCCCGCGGTGTTGGCCGTAACTCCCCCGATACCTTGCTCACCTTTTGGTTTATAGCCGTGATGCGAACGGCAATCCAGCTCGTAGAGTGGCTCGGCATCCTCGGGAATATCTAAAAATTCTTCGCCGTCGATGAACTTGGCTTTTACTGCGTTGCGGTTCAGTACTAGAACAACCTCGTACACCAGCCCCGCCGATTCCAGCGCCGCCAGCGCATCCCAGTAGGCTTGTTGGTCACCAGTCCCAATAATCCGTTTAACCATGGATCCCGCTTTCTCGACACCTTTGGCCCGTATCAACCGCGCCCCGCCATGAATGTTTACATCGTTGGCGACAGGCTCGTAACGCTTCCACGGCCCACGATTGGAACCAACAGGACGGACGCCCCCCCACGTTTCCATATCATTGGCCGAATACATTGACAGCAGCAACCTTGCCGCCACATCCCCCGCGTTTTTTAGCGCCTTTAAGGGGCGCTCGAATTTTCCGTAACCGTCCACCAGGGCGTTACCGAACCAAACGCCTTCATCCTGTCCATCAAAATCAGGCAATACGTTTAAAACCTTGCTTCGCTCTACTGGCCCGTCCGGGATCTCGCCCGTTTCTTTTAGCCAGGCTTCGCGGCCGTAAAGTATTGGCCCTCGGTCTGTAACCTGATCCACCATTGCGTGCGACTTGCCGCTGCGCCCATTGGATACAACCTGCATACCTTTGGCTCTGATGGTTTTCAATCGCTTGATGGCCGCATCAACTGGCCCACCCTTTGTTTTGTTGGCGCCCGTGTAACGGTTTATTGCACTAATGTTTGCCGTTGAAAAGCGCCCGCTTTGGTCGGTGAATCTTGCCAAAACCAGATAGGTGCATATCTCGTATGCCGTGGCGTTGTTGTCCAGCAAAGCATTAAGCGCCGCCCGGGGTATCCAGAATGAACCTGCGCCGCGTGGCGCGCCTTTGGTGGTCGGTGTGTCGGTCATGTTTTCCCTTTAGCCGTATTGGCTTTTCGGTGGTTACTGGTCGCCCTCTTGGCCCTTTGGGGTTGCTGGTTAGAACTGGATGGTTTGCGAAATAGCCGCGTAGGGTTTGCCGGCCTTTGTGGCTTCATGGCGTACAACGATCGTGCAATAGCGCCCGATCACATCGCGGCCCGCCATCCAGGGGGCGCCGCCCAGGCCCCGCAGCAGCTCGGCCAGCTTGCCGCGTTGGGAATCCTTAAATGCCGCGGTTTCCGTAATGATGGCACCGGCGTGCGCGCCTTTGTCGATTTTGAATACCAGGCCCACTCGATCCCCGAACGAATTGGTAAACCGCCGGACGTCGATTAACTCGGCGCTATAAACGCCCTCGGGAACGAGCGCCGCGGGGGGCGCCTCATACAAAACGAACGGTTTTGTATGCCCACCACTTTGGCCGCCTGCTTATTTGCCATAGGTATGTATGTATTTATCGTGTTTCGATACATATTACTGCACCGTGGCCTGCACGCGCTCGGTTAGCTTGGCGGCCACCGTGGGATCCATTAGCCACAGGCACAACAACAGGCGCACGTTATCGGGTAACTGCTCAACGTATCGCAACTGCGCCGCAGGATCATGGCGCCGCGCCAGCAGGGCGCCGGTGCAGGCGTGAACCTCGGCCACAACTGCCGCGGATACCGCCAGCAGGTTGGTATCCGTGGCGGCCCGCACGCAGGCTCGCCCGAACAGGCGCTCGATAGCCTGGGCGCCCTCTAATGTCATGCGGCCTGCCGCTGGATCAAATAACGCACCGTGGACGGGAACCACTTACCGCCGCGCTTGCCTTCGACGCCTCGCGTATTGAGCGCCTCGGCGATGGCCGCCAGCGAGGCGCCGCCTTCGCGCATCGCCATGATGTTGGCGACGATCGCCGATTCTGCTTTGACTTCCACCAGGCGGCCCTCGATGGCCTCGAACCCGAACGGGGTAGCCGCGTATACGTCGCCGTTGGCTTTCTTATGCGCCAGCGCCATGCGGGTGCGCTCGCCGATCTGCTCACGCTCGAACTCGGCCAGCACCGCCAGCATACGAAATACCATGCGGCCGGATGCGGTGGTGGTGTCGATGCGCTCGGACAGGCTCACCAGGTCGGCGCCCTTTTTTTCGAGGCGCTCGGCGATCTCCAGCATATCGCGCGTATTGCGTGCCAGGCGCGATATTGAATACGTTACGAGCGCCATGCCTTTGGTGGTGGCCGCGAGCGCCGCCTGCAATCCTTCGCGCTTCACCATGCCGCCGCCGCTGATCCCTGCATCCTCAAACAGCGCCACCAGCTCGCCATCGTTCAACGCGCACCATGCTGCAATTTTGGCTTTCTGCGCCTCCAGGCTCACGCCTTCCTCGACTTGGCCGGTAGTGGAAACTCGGATATATCCTATAACCTTTTGCATGATGTTTGCCTTTGGTGTGTAGTATGTATGTATGTATACTAGCGGGTATTTATGTATGACGCAACAAAATAACGATTTATTTTGCGCTCATTAAAATGCGGTTATACACACGCATTTTTTAGTGGCGGCCACAGGTCTTGCGGGGTACCCCTATTCGTCAAGGGCATTTGCAAAAGAAAAGGATTGCGGGCTTGCTTTGCCGGGTTCTTGGAAGTTTTAAGTTTCTCAGACTAGCGCCGCATCCTGCCAAGAGAAAAATACAACATTCTGCCCAGGCTTAACGCCCTCGCGCTTAATCGCCGCGGTCTCGCTCTCGCCGCACTCGCGCCAGATATAAACCACCGGGGGCGCTTCCCTCGCTTCGAGCGCCGCTAGTCGGCTTTTGATGGTTTGGAGGGTCACGATAATTGCGTGGCGAATGACATAACGCGCAAAGCAAAAGAGGTAAAGAGCCTAAGACTCATGATTTAATCGGTCCTGGCAACACGCAAACCGTTGACGCCGAAGCGGAATGCGGAGGGGTCCCCGCCGCGGTTCGCGGCGCGCAGGAGCTGCGGATTGAGGTTGCAGGAGCCCCCCCGCACCACGCGCAGGGAACAATCACCTGTAGTCCAAGCACGACCGTCGGTTGGCGCGCTGTGGTAGTTCGCGTTCCAGCAATCTTGCACCCATTCACTGACGTTTCCATACATATCATACAGGCCGAAGGCGTTTGGCAGTTTCTCGCCTACTGGGTGAGTCTTCCTATCTGAGTTCTCAGCAAACCAAGCGTAGCGACCTAATTCCCCTACGTTGTCACCAAACGAATAGGCTGCCTGAGACCCTGCCCGTGCCGCGTATTCCCACTCCGCTTCTGAAGGCAAACGATAATTCTTGCCGGTCTTTGCGCTCAGCTTTTTGACGAACTCCTGAGCATCCCCCCAATTTACCTGCTCCACCGGTAACGTGCGCCCCTTAAATTCACTGGGCATCGTCACCATCACGGCATACCACTGCTCCTGCGTAACCTCGTATTTACCGATTGCAAATGATTTGATTGTCACTTGGTGTTTCGGTGCCTCACTATCCGCAACGTCATTCTGGTTTGCAATCGGATCCGTGCTGCCTGACCCCATCAGAAACGACCCCGCAGGAATCACCACCATCTCAGGGCAATCAGGGCAGTCTTTGAATGCTTGCCCTGCTGCGGGTGCAGCGGCAGGTGCAGCGGCAGGTGCAGCGGCAGGTGCAGCGGCAGGTGCGGGTGCAGCGGCAGCGGCAGGTGCAGCGGCAGGTGCGGGGGCTTCCTTGCCGCACGCAACCAACAGAATTAGCGAACCAGAGAAAACTAGAAGTTTAAGAAGTTTTTTCATAGGTGTATCTCCTATAGAGAACTCGTTTGCATACGTTCCCGACAGTTGGGCACGCTTCCTTACCACGGTTAGTGATGATGATTTGGTGGATCACGATACTTGCCCAGGCTTCACGAACGAACGAATAATCACCAGCAGGTTATCGGACAGCTCGACGCCCTCGCGTTGGATGGCTTGCTCGTCGGTTTCATCTGCACCGCGATGGATCACGCGAACGGTTTGCCCATGCTGCCGCGCTTGATGCGCTTCCAATGCTTTGATGCGACTTTCGATTTGCATGGCTCACCTCGCCGCGGTTAGTGATTCGAGCGCCTCGATGCGCTTCAGCAGCTCGGTGGCCTCGATGATTTTGGCGACGCCCCCTAATGCCGTGACAATCTGCGCCGCTTGACTCGGCGCCAGCTCGCCCGCCGCCGCTGAATCAATCACCGCCTGCGCCTGTCCGGCCAGCGTAGCGCCTGCCGGTAACGTCAGCACCGCCGGCATCTCAACCGGCCTCAGACTAGGCACCAGGCGATCCAGGATGATCCTGGCGGCCTGCATATCGCCAGCCAATGCTCTGGCCCTCACCGTGTCGATAATGCCGCCCAGGTCGGCGGCCAGCGCATCGCGCATCTCAGCAACAGCGCCGCGGCCTGGGGGGCGGCCTGGGCTTGCTTTGTTGCCAGGGGCGAACTTGCCGCCCGCCCCGCGGCCTTCGGTTTTTTTGCCGTTTGTATTCGGCGATTTCACTTCCAGCTTTGAATCCAGGATTCAACCATACGGCCCACCGTGGTGTTTTCCTCGATGGCTTTTATTTTCAGCTTACGGTGCAATTCTTGTTTGATGTTGATGGTTAAACGAACGTCGCCCGCAGGCGCATGGCCACCGCGGATAGAGCGCAACAGGCGTGCGGTTTGATCCTTCAGCTCGTTTCCGCCCTCTGCAAAGGTTGTGACGGTTGCCAGGCTCGGCTTCATTAACGATTTGGTAGCCATGTATTTACGCCCTTATGTATGTATGTAATTATTTCATTATGCCATGAACTTCGGCCAATAGGGCGGCCAGCTCGGCCTTTGCCTCAATTGCCCCTTGGGTTAGGGTGGGATACATTGGGGTTTATGCAAAAATGTGGTTTGAAATTCCTATACCCTTATTATATTCCGTGTCTCAACGAACGCCACGACTGGCTGTCAACGCTCACGGACATGGCCCTGAACACGTTGGACAAACCCCAATGAAACTCCTGCTGGTGTGGCTGATCAACGCGGCGGCATTATTCGCCCTGCCCTACCTGTTTAATTCG
>CAMBGJ010000086.1 GCA_945865805.1 Bordetella parapertussis | reverse complement strand
CATCTGCCGAGCGCTTGTCCTGTCAAACAGTTGTTGCAAACCGTGACGGAGCGTTTGTTTGTGCCCAAGCCAGCAAAATTGCTGTTCTCGCCGTAACCTGGACACGTCCGGTCAGTCGAGAATAGACCACCCATCCTTCCCAATCACCGTTCAACCCCGCTGCCGCCTTCCAGCATAATGGGCAGGGTAGACTGCGCCTGGCGTTCTGAAAGACCGTGAAATCAATTCCATATTATGCCAAACATTTGATATCGGATTGTTTGTGCAACATTCGGGCTAAAAGTATCAAAGGGGGCGGCCCATCAATGCGCTCTTGACCCCGGTCAATTTTCGCCGTGGAACGGTTCCTGTCATATCTGTGCGTATAGCTTCAGCGGATTAGATTTTCCCCCGCCGCTTCAACCGGCTTAGTGTCTCCGGCGAAAGATTCAAATAAGACGCCAACTCCTTTTTTGGCAGGCGGTCGGCGAGTTCCGGGTGCTTGCGCATGAAGCGCTGCACCCGTCCCGGTGCGTTCAGCAGATGCAGGGTAATGGTGTGGGCCATGACTTCGCTCATGAGCTTCATCACTTCGAGCTCGAATTCGCCTTTGATTTTGGCGTGCCGTTCGAGGAAGGCGGCCCATTGCAGCATCGACAGTTTCGCCGCACGCACCTTGGTGACCGCACGTATCGAGTACGGCATGGGCATTTTCAGACGCCACGCGGCGTAGCTGGTGTCGATGTCGCTTTCGGCGGCAAAGCGCAGGATCATTTCTTTACCCTGGGCATTGGACACGGCGCGCTTCAGGATACCGTCGAGGACGAAATACTGCTCCATGGCGTGCGTGCCCTGGAGTTCCAGTGTTTCGCCCTTGGCGTAGTCGATGATTTCCAGCAGCGGCTCGAATTCGTGCCACTGCGTCGCCGCGAGGTTTTTCAACACCAGGTTTTGCCGCAGTTGCAGGCGTATGATTTTGGATTGGGGATGCAGCGCAAGCTGGGTCATGGTGGCCGGATGAATTGGCGCGAATCTGCCGGTGGAATTTTATAACTATTTGTTTATTAAGTAAATTTTTGGAGCAAAATCTTGACGCCAGTCAAGGCCGGGGGGGCGGCCATTACCTATAGTTGCGCCCTCTCGCGGGAGTAGAATCGAGGTCTTTGGTTATACATTGCCTACGTCGGTCGCAGAATTTTTGGAGAGTTGAATGGAAGCTTTAAAGGGTGTGCGTATCCTCGACATGACCCACGTGCAGGCGGGGCCGACGTGCTCGCAACTGTTGGCGTGGATGGGCGCGGATGTGATCAAGTTCGAGCCGCCGCAGGGCGATGCCACGCGCGGTCAGTTGCGCGATGTGCCGAACGCGGACAGTCTTTATTTCACCATGTTAAACTGCAACAAGCGTTCGATCACGGTGAACATGAAGAATCCCGAAGGCAAAAAAGTCTTCGTTGATCTGCTGATGAAGTGCGACATCATCATGGAGAATTTCGGCCCCGGTGTGCTGGATCGCTTTGGATTCACCTGGGAAAAAATCCACGAAATCAACCCGAAGATTGTGATGGGATCGATCAAAGGCTTCGGCTCCAACGGCCCATATTCGGATTTCAAGGCCTATGAAAACGTGGCTCAGGCGATGGGCGGCGCGATGAGCACCACCGGCGTGCCCGACGGCCCGCCGTTTGTCACCGGCGCGCAGATCGGCGACTCGGGCACGGGCCTGCATCTGGCGATCGGCTTGTTGGGCGCGTTGCATCAGGCGAATCGCACAGGCCAGGGCCAGTATGTTGAAGTAGCCATGATGGATGGCGTGATGAATCTGTGCCGCGTGAAGTGGCGTGATCATCAGCGGCTGCAGCATGGGGCTTTAAGTGAATACTCCGTGCCCACGCATCAGGGCATGAGCGAAACGCCGCGCGCCGGTAACGATTCGGGCGGCGGGCAATTGGGCAATGCCATTCAATGTAAACCCGGCGGCCCCAACGATTACATCTACGTGGTGGTGCAGGAGGCGGTGTGGGATGGGCTTGCCAAGCGTATCGGGCCGGATGTCGGCGTGCCGGAGCTGGCGACCGATCCGCGCTTTGCCAAAATCGGCGACCGGCGTAAAAATCAAAACGATATCTGGGCGCTGCTGACGCAATTTGCGTCGAAATACACCAAGCGCGAATTCATGGAAATCCTGAATCCGCTGGATGTGCCGTGCGGGCCGATCATGTCCACTGGCGATCTGGCCAACGATGAACACGTGCGCGGTCGCGAAATGTATGTCGAACTCGATCACCCGCAACGCGGCAAGTGGTTCAATGTCGGCATGCCGATCAAGTTGTCGGCCTCGCCTGCCGTGATCAAACGTTCGCCGACGCTGGGCGAGCACACGGATGAAGTGCTGACGGATGTATTGGGTTACGACGCAGGTAAAGTTACCGCGATGAAGGCGGCGGGTGCGTTTTCGTTGCCGCCTAAAAAAGCGTGAATGAGTTAACGGGTGAACGAGTGAACGGGTGAAAACCCAACACCGTTGCCCGCTGTTACTCGTTCACTTGTTCACTTGTCCACTCATTCACTGGTTCACTCTTAAACATGAAAATAGCCATCATAGGCCAGCAAGATTTCGGTAAAGCCGTGCTGGATGCGTTCCTTGCGCGCGGCGATGAAGTTGCCGGCGTATTCTGCGCCCCGGAAAAACCCGGTGCCAAGGCCGACCCGGTGCGTGCGGCGGCGGAAGAGAAAAAGCTCAAGATATTTCAGTTCAAATCGCTGCGCGAGCAGGACGCACACGACGCGCTGAAAAGTCTGAATGTTGATCTGGGCATCATGGCATATGTGTTGCAGTTTGCGCCGGATACGTTTGTGCATTTGCCGCGTCTGGGCATGATCCAGTTTCACCCGTCGCTGCTGCCGAAATACCGCGGGCCGTCGTCGATTAACTGGCCGATCATGCGCGGCGATAGCAAAACCGGCTTGACGATTTTCCGTCCGAACGAAGGCTTGGACGAAGGCCCGGTTATTTTGCAGAAAGAATGCACCGTCGGCCCGGACGACACGCTGGGCGACGTGTATTTCAATCACCTGTTTCCGCTGGGCGTGAAAGCCATGCTCGAAGCCGCCGATCTGGTGGCCGCCGCCAAGCATACCGAGACGGTGCAGGATGAGTCGCAGGCCAGCTACGAAGGCTGGTGCCGCACCGGTGAATCGCGCATCCATTGGGCGAATCACGTCGATTCCGTCTACAACATGATCCGCGGCTGCAATCCCGCGCCGGGCGCGTGGACCATGCTCAACGGCAAAAAAGTGCAGATATTCGATGCGAAAAAACATCTCTTCCGCCGTTTCGCCGACGTGGCCGGGAAAATGGGCGAGGTGTCGGCGGTTAACGACAAGAGTTTTCGTGTGACCGCGCAGGGCGGCACCATCGAAGTGTTGCGCGCGCGCGGCGAAGACGGTAAAAAAATCTCGGGCGGCGATTTTGCCAAGGCCAATGCCGTTGCCAACGGCATGGTGTTTGATGCGTGACAGGTGAAGTCGCGCGTTTCGCCGGGTTTTGGGCGAGCGCAGCCACTGCAAAAGGGCCATCCCAAGGATGGCCCTTTTTTTCTGGGGGATATATTGTAACTATTTGTTTTTATTCAATATTTTTATGTCTCCGGATTTCAGTGCGACAAGAGCTTGCCTAATGCCACGTAATCCGGGTAAATAACTCACATCGAACGGCGTTGCAGGCGCGCATCAAATCGCTGTCAAAAAAACGTGAACTTTAAAAAAGAGTAAACAAAATCAGTGAATTGCGCTATCTTGTTAATGATAAGTATCAAATAAGTTCCCAAGTTTCGATTAGGGTATGAAGAAATTCGATTTCTGGAAGGCTGACTGGTTTCTGAGCGTCCTGGTGACGCTTTTTGTGTTGGCCGCGATCAACAGCGATCTGGTGCAGAGCCTCGAGCGCAAGGCTTATGACCTTGGCGTGAAGGCTTCCTCGCGTACGCCGTCCGACAAGGTTGCGGTGATCGCGATCGACAAGCAGAGCATCGACAACATCGGTCGCTGGCCGTGGCCGCGCGAAGTGCACGCGAAGATGACCGACATTCTGGCGGGCGCAAAAGCCAAGGTTATCTCCAACAGCGCGTTTTTCTTCGAGCCGCAGATTGATCCTGGCTTGGTCTACGTCAACAAGCTGATGGAAATTTACAACGGCGCCACAGGGGTGCCCGGGGCACCAGGGGCGGTCGGCGCGCGCAGCGCAGAACTGGAACGTTTTGGCGCCGTGCTGCGCGAAGCCGAACTCGCGCTCAACGCCGACCGTATACTCGCCGCCAGCTTTACCAAGGCGGGCAATGTGCTGCTGCCGTTTGTGTTCGAGCAGTTTGCCGAGCCGCAGGGAAATCCCGACAAACCGTTGCCAAAATACGCGTCTGATGTCAGTTTGCCTGCGGTGCCGCGGCTGACCCATGGCATCAATCCCACGTTTCCGGTGCCGGGTCTGGCGAGTGCGGTGGCGGGCATGGGACATTTGAATACCTTGCTCGACGTGGACGGCGCGGTGCGCACCGAGCCTTTGCTGGTGCGCCATTACGAGCGTGCGTTTCCGTCGTTGTCGATGATGGTGGCCGCGCGTAGCCTCAACCTCAAACTCACTGACATTAAAGTGGCGGACGAAGCGGTACAGGTCGGCGGACTAAAAATCAGGACCGACGACGGCATGCGCATGAATACGTTTTTTTACTCGGGTAAAGACGGCGCACCGGCGTTCCCGGTGGATTCGTTCTTCGATGTCCTGACCGGCAAGATTCCCGCGTCCAAGTACCAGGACAAAATCGTGTTGATCGGGCCTACGGCCGCAGGCCTTGGTGCCACGCAGGTTACGCCCATTTCACCGGCGACGCCGCCGGTGTTGACCATGGCGCACACGGTATCAAGCATTCTGGGCGAACATTTTTTTGTCGTGCCCTCGTGGGGCCATTGGATGGAACGCGGCGTGCTGCTGGCGGTGGCGCTCTATCTGATCGTGGCGCTGCCACGGTTGAGTGCACGCATGGGGGCGATCGCCACGGCCGTGTTGCTGATCGTGTTGCTGGCTACGCATTTCGGTCTGATGACGACGCAACTGATGTGGATACAGTTGATGGCGGCTGTTACGCTACTGCTCATCGGACACGCGGCGCTGGTGACCAAGCGCTTTATTGTCACCGAGAAAGGCAAGGAAAAAGCGGACGTCGAATCTGCGGAATCCAATCGCATGCTGGGCCTTGCGTTTCAAGGGCAAGGGCAGCTTGACATGGCCTTCGACAAATTCCGCAAACTGGCGGTGGACGATGGCGTGATGGAAATTCTCTACAACCTCGCGCTGGATTTCGAGCGTAAGCGCCAGTTCAATAAAGCGGAATCCGTGTTTAATTACATGCACGGCTACAACCCGAAATTCCGTGATCTGGAACAGCGTATGTCGCGTGCGCGCAGCATGGCGGAAACCGTCATCTTGGGTGGCGGCGGCACCCATCCGGGCGGCACCATGGCGTTGGCGGGTAGTGGTGGCGAGAAGCCCATGCTGGGCCGTTACCAGATCGAAAAAGAACTGGGCAAAGGCGCGATGGGCGTGGTGTACCTCGGCAAGGACCCAAAAATTGGTCGCGTGGTAGCGATCAAGACCATGGCGTTGTCGCAGGAGTTCGAAGCCGATGAACTGGTGGAAGTCAAAGAGCGTTTCTTCCGTGAAGCGGAAACCGCAGGGCGGCTGGCGCACCCGAATATCGTGACGATGTACGACGCGGGCGAAGAACACGATCTGGCGTATATCGCCATGGAATTTCTCAAGGGCGGCGATCTGGCGCCGTATACCAAGCCGGACAATCTCCTGCCCTTGCCGGTGGTGCTGTCGATCGTTGCGCGCGTGGCGGAAGCGCTGGGTTACGCCCATCAAAACAACGTTGTGCATCGCGATGTGAAGCCCGCCAACGTCATGTATGATGCCGCGCCCGATACCGTCAAGGTCGCCGATTTCGGCATCGCGCGGATTACGGATTCATCCAAAACCAAAACCGGCATGGTGCTCGGCACGCCTTCGTATATGTCGCCGGAACAGTTGTCGGGCAAAAAGGTGGGAGGCCTGTCAGATATGCTTTCGCTGGGCGTAACGCTGTATCAACTGGTCTGCGGCCGCCTGCCGTTCGTGGGTGATTCGATGGCGCAACTCATGTTCAAGATTGCCAACGATCCGCATGTGGATATCCGCCAGCACGGTCAGGGGGTGCCGGCCTGCGTTGCCGCGATCACCAATAAAGCACTTGCCAAAGAACCCGAACAGCGGTATCAAAGCTGCGACCAGATGGCCAAGGCACTGCGTCTGTGTCTGAGCAGTCTTAAAGTACCTAACAAGCCCCCGGTAGAGGCGGCCAGCCCAGGATAGAACATGACCCCTGAATCCAAACAATTCGATATGGTCAGCGCCACCGACGTGGGTCGGGTGCGTCCGCATAACGAAGACAGTATGTCAGCAGTAGCCGAAATCGGTCTGGCGACGCTTGCCGACGGCATGGGCGGCTACAACGCGGGCGAGGTCGCTAGCGGCATTGCCGTGGCGATGGTGCCCACGGAAATTCGTCAGTTGCTGGAAAAGCAGGCTCTGAAAGGGCTGCCGGACGAAGAAGTGCAGAAGGTGATTGCCACGCAGGCGTCCAAGGTGAACGCGGCGATCTACACAGCCGCGCAAAATCAGACGCAGTATGCGGGCATGGGTACGACGCTGGTGATCGCCTATTGGCACGGCAACCGTGTCACGGTAGGGCATCTCGGCGACTCGCGCTGCTACCGCTTGCGCGGCGATGAAATCAAGGCGCTGACGCGCGATCACTCCTGGATTCAGGAGCAGATCGACGCCGGTTTGATGACGTACGAACAGGCGCGCGCGTCGAAGAAAAAGAACCTGGTGACACGGGCGTGCGGTATTGATCTGAACGTGGTGCCGGAGGTTCACACGCATGATGTGCTGGCGGGCGACATCTACGTGTTGTGCTCGGATGGCCTCTACGACATGGTGCCGGATGACGATATACACCTTACGGTATCGTCGTTGAAATCGAATCTGACGCTCGCCGCGCAACAGTTGATACAGCAGGCGAACGACGCGGGTGGCCGCGACAATATTACGGTGATTCTGGTGCATGTGCTTAAAGTGGCGCAAGCATCCAAGGGATTGGGTTTTTTTGCGCGATTAAAAAACTGGTTTAAATAAGTTTTGGGGAAACAATCATGGCGAAGGTGATACTCAGTCTTGAGGGCTCGGTGATCCGGGAGTTGAATCTCGACAAGGAGCGCGTGACCATAGGCCGCAAGCCGCAGAATGATATCCAGATCGAAAATCTGGCCGTTAGCAGCGAGCATGCGCGCATCGTGACCATTCTGAACGACTCGTTTCTGGATGACATGGGATCGACCAATGGCACGCTGGTCAACGGCAATCCGATCAAGAAACACATCCTGCAAAACAACGATGTGATCGAGATCGGAAAATATACGCTCAAATTCATTAGTGAATCGCCAGCGGTGAGCCAGGCTTCGCCGGAAGAATTCGAGCGCACCATGGTGCTGCGTGCGCCCGTCGCCGCACAGCGTCCGCCCGCCCCGCCGCCTGCGGAAGTCAAGGGCGAACCCATGCCCAGAATGGCCGCCGCGCCGAAGGTAGCGCCCGCCGCGCCCGTTGCTACGCCGGCTGCGGCGCCTGCGGCAAGACCCGCTGCCGCGCCTGCGGCTGCAGCGGCGGTGCAACAGGCATGGATTCAAATCATGAGCGGTCCTGGCGTGGGTAAAGAGGCGCCGCTGACCAAGAACCTCACGACCTTGGGCAAACCTGGTGTGCAGGTGGCGGTTATCACCAAGCGTCCACAGGGGTACTTTATTACGCACGTCGAGGGCGCCAATTTCCCCGTGCTAAACAATAAGAAACTGGATGCCCAGGCGCACGTGCTCAACGATCACGATCTGATCGAAATCGCGGGCGTCAAAATGGAGTTTTTCTTCAAGCAGTTGTAGACCGCCCGAGACCCGGTGCTTCGCGGTTGCCTGGGCTTGCCCGATGGTATGTGATGTTCGCGCTAAAACTCTAAAGCGCTAAGAGACTAAGCGAAATTTTTCTATGAAGAAACACCTGCTGCGAATCATCGTGGGTCTGTGCGTTGTTGCCGCATTCTTTTTACATTCGCGTGGCAACTTTGATTTGCTTTTTGTCCAGAAGCTGGAAAATATTGCTTCCGACACTCGTCTGGCGCTAACCATGCCGCGCGGGGTTGATCCCAGAGTAATCATCCTGGATATCGACGAGAAAAGTCTCAAGGAGCGCGAACAGGGGGGGGAGGGGCGCTGGCCGTGGCCGCGCGACCGCCTGGCGCTGATGATCGACAAGCTGTTTGACCAATACAAGGTCGAGGTGCTGGGCTTTGACGTGGTATTTGCCGAGCGTGATGAGACATCGGGCATCCGGGTGCTCGACCGCTTGGCGAGTCAGTCGCTGAGCAATAACAAGCAGTTTCAGAGCGAGTTGGACAGGTTGCGGCCGGAGCTGGATTACGATGCCATCTTTGCCGAGAAAATGCGCAATCGGAAGATTGTGCTGGGTTATACCTTCAACGAAGACGGTGAAAAAAAGGGCGCGCTGCCAAAAGCGGTATTCGACGAGGCGTTTCTGGGCGGACACAAAATTCCGCCGCAGGAGCGACGCTCCGGGTACAGCGGAAATATCACCATCCTGCAGGAAAATGCCGCCACGGGCGGACACTTCAATCCGGCGAATGATATCGATGGCACGCTGCGCAAGGTGCCCATGGTCATCCCGTTTGAGGGCAAGTATTACGAATCACTGTCGCTGGCCATAGTGCGCAGCCATCTGGGCATGCCGCCGATCAAATTGCTGTTCGCCGATTACGCGGGCGGAGATGCGGAGCTAGAAGAAATCTCCATCGCCGGCTTGAAAATCCCCGTTGATAACAAGGCGCGTGCGCTGATTCCGTAGCGCGGGCCACGCGGCAGCTTTAAGTACATTTCGATCTCCGATGTGATGAACGACCGTGTCGATGTTGCCGAGTTACGCGGCAAGCTTGCGCTGGTTGGCACATCTGCACCTGGATTGCTGGATTTGCGGGTGTCGCCGGTTGATGCGGTTTATCCGGGGGTGGAGGCGCACGCTAATCTGGTCGCGGGCATATTGGATGAAAAGTTAAAGCGCGATCCCGCGTACGCCGATGGATTGCAACTGATGGTCGTTATTCTGGTGGGGTTGGCGCTGGCGGTCTTGCTGCCCTTCCTGAGTATCATTAGTGCGACCGTTCTCTCGCTATTCATCACGGCAGCGGTAATTGCCACCAATCTGGCGCTGTATCAGTACGGCAATTTTGTGTTGCCGGTGGCAGGCAATGTGTTGTTGATTCTTGCGCTGTTTACGCTGAATACCGTTTGGGGTTACTTCACGGAGACGCGCAGCAAAAAGCAAATTACGGGATTGTTCGGGCAATATGTGCCGCCGGAAATCGTCGAGCAGATGTCAAAAGATCCGGGCAACGTGTCGTTTGAACCAGCCTCGTGCGAGTGTACCGTGCTGTTTACCGACGTACGCGGATTTACCACGATTTCAGAGGGGCTGGATCCCAAGGCGTTATCAGACCTGATGAATGAATTTTTGACGCCGCTTACCGAGGTGATCTTTAAGCACCATGGCACCATCGACAAATACATGGGCGACTGCATCATGGCGTTCTGGGGCGCGCCGCTATCGAACCCGGATCATGCGCATGCGGGCGTAATCGCGGGGCTTGAGATGCATCGCATTCTGAATGAGCTGCAACCCAAGTTCAAAGAGAAATACAAGCTGGAAATCAAGATCGGCGTCGGGCTGAATACCGGACGCATGAGCGTGGGCAATATGGGTTCCAAAATTCGCCGCGCGTATACCGTCATGGGCGACGCGGTGAACCTTGCTTCGCGGCTTGAGGGCATTACCAAGGAGCATGGCGCAGATATCATCGTCGGTCAAGAAACCATGAAGGCTGCGCCGGAAATCGTGTTTCGCGAGCTGGACCGGGTGCGTGTGAAGGGCAAGGAAAACGCGGTGACGATCTATCAACCCATCGGGCCGCGCAGCGCCCTCAGTGCGGATACCATCAAGCGCCTGGAAGTGTTTCAAGAGGCTTTGGCAACATACCGTAGTCAGGATTGGGACAAGGCTGAAATGCTGCTTCAGCAGTTGAAGGAAACATCTGCGGGAAACAAGCTCTATGAGTTGTTTTTGCTGCGCATCCCGATTCTGCGCGAAAAGGACCTCGGACCGGATTGGGATGGCGCGTTTACGTTTGAGACCAAATAGCGATGGTTAGCGTAAACCGTTTGTCCAGTTGATGTAACGGCAAACTGGCCTGCCGCCGCAGAACGGTTGCCAAAGATAGGTGCGCCGCTAAAAAAGCTATCTCCTTTGTGGGCTAGCGCGGTTGCGCAGAGCGGTTTTCCCGCTCTTTCAGCCCCGCATTTCCTGCCGGCGAGCTATTAGTTCCCCGGATTCCGGCAAAAAGCGTAAGCGCGGCTGCGACAACGCGCGCAAGTGCGATGAGTTGTAGCGCGTAGCCGATAAACTCGGTAGTCTTCGGTAGAGGATTGTCGAGCGGACGTTTGCGCACCCAGGGTGGGTGCGGGCTACGGGTAGCATAGTTGTGGCGTTAAAAAGGATGGATTCGTGTTGAATGAAAATTTTGTCGCGGGGGTGATATGAGCTCAGTTCTCCAGAGCAAACCGATGGCACAGGACCCTATGGCTGAAAAGCTGGGCTTCCAGCAACGGCTGCAAGGCTTGACCACCAAGATTCATGCGTCGAAGAACGTCGAAGAAATTCTGACCGAACTCTCGACGGAACTTTGTGGTTTGTTTTCTTCCGACCGGCTGACAATCTATCTGACGAGCGACGACAAAGGCTCGATTATTTCCAAAGTCAAGATCGGGTTGAATTCGTTTAAAGACATTAAGTTGCCCGTCAATGAACAGTCCGTCGCGGGATTCGTCGCTGTGAACAAGCGCGTGCTGAATATTCGGGATGTTTACGACGACGTTGAGCTCAAGTCGATCAGTCCGCGATTGAATTTCCTCAAGGCGGTCGATGCCAAAACCGGCTATCGCACCAAACAAATGCTGGTGGCACCCATCGCGGAAGCGAAGTCACGCGACCTGATCGGTATTGTGCAAGTCATCAATACCAAGCATGGGCAAGGGTTCCCCCAATATATGGAGGAAGGCGCCTTGCAGATGTGCGAAAGCCTAGCCGTCGCATTTCGCCAAAAACAGGGATCCGCCACTGTTCAGGTGCGTGGCAAGTACGATGCGCTGGTGACCGATTCGGTGATATCGGCCGAAGTACTTGAACTCGCACAACGGTCGTCGCGGCGCAAGAATATCGATCTGGAAACGGTGCTGATTGATGAATTCCAGGTGAAGGTTCCTGTGCTCGGCGCGGCGCTTGCGGCATTCTTTGGCGTCGAATATCAATCGTTCAAACAGGATCGCATCAAGCCGCCCGATTTGTTGCGTAATATGAGCCGAGAGTTCTGTCTGACCAACCAATGGATTCCGCTCGACGATACCAAAGACGGCATCATGGTCATGACGCCGGACGTGGAGCGCACGCGCACGTCACGCATGGTTGCCAACGTCTATCCGAAAAACAAGATTATTTACCGCGTCACGACACAGCGCGAATTCGTTTCGACGCTGGAGCAAATGTTTGGCGCGAATACCGCGTTGGCGGATTCCGGCAATATCGACAATCTGCTACGGGAGTTGGACGACGATTCGGAAGCGATAGAATCGGTTTGGGATGATATAGCCAGTGCGGCCAGCGACAACGAATTGGTCAAACTGGTGAATAAGGTCATTATCGATGCGTACCAGCAGGGCGCGTCGGATATACACATCGAGCCGTATCCGGGTAAAGGCAAGACCGAAATTCGTTTTCGCAAAGACGGTTCGTTATCGCCCTACATTCAGGTGCCTGCCCGCTATCGCAATGCGCTCGCGGCGCGTTTGAAAATCATGTGCGATCTGGATATTTCCGAGCGCCGCAAGCCGCAGGACGGCAAGATCAAGTTCAAGAAATTCGGGCCGCTGGATATCGAGTTGCGCGTGGCGACCATTCCCACGGCGGGTGGTGTTGAAGATATCGTGATGCGTATCCTCGCGGCGGGTGAACCCATCCCGCTGGATAAACTGGGGCTGTCCAAGCGAAATCAACAGCAGTGCGTGGCAGCAATTGAAAAGCCTTACGGCATGTTTTTCGTGTGTGGCCCGACAGGTTCCGGCAAAACCACCACGCTGCACTCGGTGCTGGGTTATCTTAATAAGCCGGATACAAAAATCTGGACAGCAGAAGACCCGGTTGAAATTACCCAGAAAGGCTTGCGTCAAGTTCAGATCAACAAGAAAGCGGGGCTCGAATTTTCCACCGTGATGAAGGCATTTTTGCGTGCTGATCCCGACATCATCATGGTCGGCGAGATGCGCGATAAGGAGACAGTGTCTACCGGTATCGAAGCATCGCTGACGGGCCACTTGGTGTTTGCAACTTTGCATACCAATAGCGCGCCGGAATCGATCATCCGTTTGCTGGATATGGGTATGGACCCGTTTAACTTTGCCGATGCGTTGCTGTGTATATTGGCGCAGCGTTTGGCCAAGCGACTGTGTGGCAAGTGCAAGGAGCCGCGTCCCGCCACGGACGAAGAAATCAACTCGCTACTTGATGAGTATTCGCTGGAATTGTTGAACACCGAGCCTTGGAAAAAAGATGCAAAGGGTGAGCGCGCGAAACTGTTGGAATTCTGGAACAAGGAGTTTGGCGACCAGAACGGACGCCTCACCGTGCACGTAGCCAAGGGCTGCGATACCTGCGGCGGTACCGGCTACAAAGGGCGTGTCGGTTTGCACGAACTGTTAATCGGTACGGACAGGGTCAAGAAGGATATTCAGGAGCATGCCCGCGTCGCACAAATGTTTGCAACGGCACTTGAAGAAGGTATGCGAACCCTGAAGCAGGACGGCATCGAAAAAGTTTTGCTCGGCATCACGGATATGAAGCAAGTGCGCGCCGTATGCATTAAGTAACTGGCGGAGCCTACTTGCGATGAATGAAAGCCTGCCTGCGCGGGATCATACGGATCTCACGGCGCGATTAGAGCAACTGTTGGGTATTGGTGTCGCGTTATCGCGCGAACGCGATATTAACAAGTTGCTCGAAATCATTCTACTCGCTGCGAAAGACATCACCAATGCGGATGGTGGCACGCTTTACCGGATGGACGACGACAAGGCACTGAAGTTCGCCATTGTGCGTAACGACAGTCTTCGCATAGCCATGGGCGGCACCACGGGCGTGGAAATCCCGTTTTACCCGATTCAATTGTTTCTTGAAGGCGGCGCAAAAAATACCAAAATGGTGGCGGCGTACGCCGTGCACAGCAGCCAATCGGTGAATATCGCCGATGCATATCCCGAAGAGGGGTTTGATTTCAGCGGTACTAAGGCGTTCGACAAGAAAACGGGCTACGGTTCACATTCGTTTTTGACCGTGCCGATGAAAAATCATGAAAATGAAATCATCGGTGTCTTGCAGCTCATCAATGCGAAAGATCGCACGACCGGCAAAGTGCAACCGTTTTCGGCCTCCGATCAACACCTCGCCGAATCGCTGGCATCGCAAGCAGCCATTGCACTTACCAACCGGCTGCTGATCAACCATCTGGAGGCTTTGTTTGAGTCGTTTATCGGTCTGATCAATGCCGCAATAGACGACAAGTCGCCCTACACTGGCGGGCATTGCAATCGTGTACCCGAATTGACCATGATGCTTGCTGATGCCGTCACTAAGAATCGCGTCGGGCCGCTCAAAGATTTCAGCATGACCGAGCGCGATCGCTACGAGTTGCGTATCGCGGGGTTACTGCATGATTGCGGCAAAATCACCACGCCGGTACATGTGGTGGATAAAGCGACCAAGCTCGAAACCATCTACGATCGTATTACCCTGGTGGACACCCGCTTTGAGGTGATCAAGCGCGATTTGCAAATCGCGGCCTTGCGCGGGCAGACCAGCGAGCAAGAATTGGGCACCAAGCTAAAAGCCGTGGACGATGACCGGGCGTTCCTGCAACGCACCAATGTCGGCGGCGAATTCATGCGCGATGAAGACGTGGAGCGCGTCAAGAAAATATCGACCGGTTATCGTTGGATTGATTCGACCGGCACGGAATGCAACTTTCTGTCCGATGACGAATTGAAGAACCTGACCATACGCGCCGGCACGCTAACGGGCGAGGAGCGTACGGTCATCAACCATCATATTGATTTGACCATCGATATGCTCGAAGCGCTCCCGTGGCCCAAGCATCTAACCAACGTGCCGGAATACGCGGGGGGTCACCACGAACGTATGGATGGCAAAGGCTACCCGCGTGGATTGACCCGCGAACAAATGTCGGTGCAGGCGCGTTGCATGGGTATTGCGGATATTTTTGAAGCGCTAACCGCCAAAGACCGACCGTATAAAAAGGGAAAAACGCTGACCGAATCGCTGAGTATCCTGGGTAAGATGAAGCTCGGCCAACATGTTGACCCGGATTTGTTTGATGTTTTTATGTGGGAAAAAGTGTACGAAACCTACGCAAAACAATATATGTCGCCTGAGCAGATTGATGATGTGGATTTGAGCAAGGTGCCGGGGTATGTGGCGCCGCCTGCACTTTAGCTGATAAGAGGTGACAAAATTTGTCAGGGTGCGCCGGATTTAGCTGTTATAAAATTTCAAATCGACGGTGTTTTTCGCTCTCAGGGTTACGCAGGTGACTTATGGTTCCGTACTGTACGTGTAACTTTAAAGTTGAAGTTTTTTATATGCAAGTATTTGTTTTTTACGGTAAATTATTGGTAAATGTAATTGACCAAAAATCTTGGCATCACAATTGCTTATACTGCACCTGCAAGTGAGGTTTTGATATTTCCGTAGTGCCCGTGTTTAATTCTCAAAAAAGGAGCTTTATCAATGAAACGTATGCAAAAAGGTTTTACTTTGATCGAACTGATGATCGTGGTTGCGATTATCGGTATTCTGGCAGCAATCGCCATTCCGGCTTATCAGGATTACATCGCAAAAGCCAAGGTAACAGCCGCATTGTCGGATATTCGTGGCGGGCAAACGGCGTATGAACTGCTTGCGTTGCAAGGTGGTACGATTGATCTTACTGGCGTTGGTATCGCTGCGACCACAGGTAATTGCGCCTCGATTTCTGTGACAGCTCCCACCAGTGGTGCGGCGACCGGTGCATTGAGTTGCACAATTAATAATCCAGGCCGTATTGGCACGGCGGGTACCGCTATTATCAGGATTGATCGCACCTCCGCTGGCCTCTATGTATGTAAGGTGGTTGGCATTGCAAATACCAGTTATCACCCGTCCGGCTGTACGGTTGTTGAGAGTTGATGATCTGTCCGGTTCTGTAGCACGACACCTGTCCGGTATAACCCTTGCTTATTATCTGACATGGTTTGAAATTTGCCAGAGCTTTTGGGCAGTAAGACAACAACGCCACCTAAGGGTGGCGTTGTTGTTTCTGGAAATCGTTCTTTTTCGACTTAAGGCGAGCACATGTTGACGCGTTGGAATTTACAGACACTTTTCTTGGTGCTTGCGGCCGGAGTTGGCCTGTACTTGCCTTCGTTACATCATCCCGTATTCTTTGACGATATTGTTTTTTTCAATCGCAATGTCCTGAACGAAATTTTCATAGCCGGATTTGATTTCAATACCCGCTGGCTTCCTTATTTTATAACTGCATGGATAGACCTGATTTTCGACGATAAGATTTTTGCGCAACGTATTTTTAGTCTTGTTTTGCACTTGCTAACAGGATTTATGGTGTATTCGTTGATCAAGCAGGTTAGCCAACATACCGCGCCTCATCGCAACAATGAACGAGCAGCGCTGGCTGCGGCACTGTTGTTTTTGCTGCACCCATTGGCAGTTTATGCGACAGGGTATCTCATTCAACGTACCATTTTGATGGCAACATTGTTTGGCCTGCTGTCGCTAAATACCTACTTCGACGGATTGATCACGCGCCGAAAAGGCTATTTTTTTTTCTCGGCGTTGTTTTACTTTCTTTCTGCGTTCAGCAAGGAGCATGCGGTGATGATGCCAATGGCAGCGTTGGCGCTTACACCGTTAGCTCTTCCGATGACGCGCCAGAATTGTTCTCGATTGGTACTGCCATTTGCGCTGTACGCGCCCATCGCAGCATTGGTCATTCTCGAAAAACTCGGTATTCTTGGACGCAGCTATGAACCATTAGCCGAACCCTTGATCATTCTGCGTGACTTGAATGAAACCCCGCTGATGCTTTGGCTGCTAAGTGTAGTAACGCAGGCCGCTTTGTATTTTAAGTATCTCGGATTGACGTTATTTCCAAACCCCGAATGGATGTCGGTCGATATGCGCGTTCCATTTGCCGATGATCTTGCTCAGCCCAAGTATATTTTTGGATTGTTGGCATTTATTACCACCGGATTGACTGGACTGGTTTGGCTGTTAAGGCGAGGCAGATGCGGATTGGTTGGTTATGCTTTGCTGGCACCTTTGTTGCTGTTTGTGGTGGAAATGTCCGTGGTAAGAATCCAGGAGCCGTTTGTGCTGTATCGCGCATACTTGTGGATTCCCTTAATGTTCATGGTGATTCCAGCATTGACTTATGCGTTGCCTGACTGGGTGTTCTGGTGCGGCACCCTGATTGTTGCCGTGGCTTTGGCAACTGCGTCAACGGATCGCCTCAACAGTTTTTCCAGCCACTACTCGCTATGGGACGACGCGGTGCGAAAATTACCCCTGCAGTTGGTGCCGGGTTCCGCCAGAGCGTACAATAACCGTTGTCAGCAAAATTTGCTGAGGGGGGATTTACAGTCCGCTATCGTAGATTGCTCGCGCGCGCTGCAGGTTGATCCAAAATACAAGTTGGCGTATCAAAATCGCGCCTTTGCATACATGAAGCAGGGTGATTTTCAGGCTGCCCTGCAAGATGCGCAAACGATAGTGCGGCTCTATCCCGACTATCCGCATGCGCATACCCTGCTAGGGGCGATGTATCAAGGCGAGGGAATGCTCGAAAATGCCAGAGCCAGTTATGAAATTTCGTGTGCAAGTAGATCACTTGCGGCCTGCGTTGAGTTGGAGGCGATGAAGGCTAAATCCACATTACATGGCAACGGTCTAAACGCTAAGTTACCTTAAAGTCGTTGGAGGCGGATTCAAGTCTGAAGTGCAACCGCGTTATGATGCGAGTGTAGCTTCTTCCAGAAGACTTCGTGGGGTGTTTTGAAGCCGAGGCATTTTCTGGGGCGATGGTTGAGGTAGTGCATGGCGGCAGAGATGTCTTTTTTGGTGATT
>CAMBGJ010000085.1 GCA_945865805.1 Bordetella parapertussis | reverse complement strand
CTCAAGGCATTCCAGAAACCGGCGCAATCTATCGCGGGGATGATGCGCGCACTCGAGTCGAAAACCCGTTTGGTCTTCGACTACCTGCGTATGACCAAAAACTCACTAACCGGGCCTCGTCCAACTTGAGAACAAATTCGCCGTGCAAGCAAGACACCCTCATCATGCCGCACGAGCAATACTTGGGGCTTGCCCGCAGCACGGAGGCACGACGGGAAAATTACCGTGCGCTATTCAAGGCGCACCTCGACCCTGAAGTCGTCACCCAGATACGCATGGCGACCAACGGCAATGTGGTGCTGGGCAACAAGCGTTTCGAGGAACAGATCGCGAAGATGCTGAAACGGCGGGTGACGCTCGGCAAAGCGGGAAGACCGAGACGTGCTGAAAATCAAGCAAAGGAGTAGATTTCATATGGAAAAACGTGGTCTGTCACCTATTGTCACCTATCACACCGCAGCGACCAACCTCACGCCCCTCAGCCAAGCCGCCTGATCGACCCGCCTGTCGCCGGCGCACCTCTGCTAAAATCACCAGCGCGATCCATCCTCTTACAGGACACGCTCCGCCACGCCCAAGCCTCACACCTGTCAGCGGTGTGGCGCCCGCGACCTCAAGCGCCGCTCGACCACTTACCCGCTCATACTCCCCGGCCGACAGATCAATGTCGCACGCGTCCAGGTTGATGCATGCAGCAAATGTTGCCACCTCATGCTGACCCCAGCAGGACAGGACAAATTGCAGCGTTGTCTCCACGTCTTCACCGGAATGCTCGACATCGCCCCAAAATCTTAACGCTATCGTTTCAATCCGCTAAAGTCAGACAAAATATCAATAAAAACAAATAGTTACGTAAACTACTCCGGTTGTATCCCGGCGTCGCGCACGACTTTCCGCCACGTGACGAGATCAGCCGCGATGATTTTGCGCATGTCATCGGGCGTGCTGACTGCGGTGTCGATGCCTTGTGTCGCCAGCCGTTGCTTCACCTCAGCGGCCTGCAAGGCACCGTGCAGCCCGTTGGCGAAGCGGGTAATGATGCGCGGTGGGGTTTGTGCGGGCATCAACATCGCGTACCAGCCGTCAACCGCATAGCCGGCCACGCCGGCCTCGGCGATGGTCGGCAGTTCCGGCGCCACCGAGGCGCGCCGCGTACCGGTGACCGCCAGCGCGCGCAACTTGCCGGCGCGAATATGCGGCAGCGCCACGATGATGGTGCTGAAGTAAAGCGCCACCTGGCCGCCCAGTAGCTCGGTCATTGCCGGGCCGCCGCCCTTGTAGGGCACGTGCACAAATCTCGTACCGGTGAGCGACATGAACAATTCGCCCGACAGGTGCGCCATGTTGCCCACGCCCGCCGAGGCCATGGTAAGTTTGCCGGGCGAGGTCTTGGCGAGCGCGATCAAATCATTCACGTTGCGCGCCGCCAGCGAAGGATGTACCACCAGCACAAAACCGCCGTAGCCCACCAGCGACACCGCCGCGAAATCGCGCTCGGGATGGTAGGGCAGTTTGCGGTACATGCTCGGATTGATGGCGAAGCCGTTGCCGACAATCGAAAAGGTATGGCCATCGGGCGGCGATTTCGCGGTGAGATCGGTGCCGATGATGCCGTTGGCGCCGCCGCGGTTGTCGACCACCACCGAATGGCGCAAGTCCTCGCTGAGCTTGCCCACCAGCGCGCGCGCGATAATGTCGTTGGAGCCGCCTGGCGGAAACGGCACCACGAAACGCAACGGGCGGCTGGGGTAGCTTTGTGCGTCCGCGCTCTGCGCATATGACCGCTCTGGGCTGGCTGAAATGCCCACAGCCAACAGCAGGGCTGCCGTATGCGGCCACCGCGCGTGACAGGTTGGAGAGATTAGATTGGCGATGATGGCTCCGTCGATAAAAATAGACCCGCTACAAGCGTCCGGCGATCGGCCGACGCCAGCCTATTCTAATGGGGATAAGAGTAGAATTCCCATTTCGAATTTGCACGGAGCGCGCATCATGAATCTCCCACTCGAAGCCCAAACGCAAATGCAAATGTTTGCCCTCGAACCACTGTCGCCCGTGCTGGGTGCCGCGATTACTGGCCTGGATCTGCGCGAGCCGTTGCCGGAGACGGTCAAGCGCGCGGTGTACGACGCCTTTGTGCGGTATCACGTGTTGTGTTTCCGCGATCAACACTTGAGCGAAGCGCAGCAAATCGCTTTTACCGGGCAGTTCGGCACGCTGGAACGCCACATCGCGCGCAACCGTACCGGCGCGAATCCGCTGGTGAATATCGTCAGCAACCTGGGGCCGGACGGCAAACCCAGCGGCAAGCTGTCTTCCACGCGTTGGCACACCGATAAATCGTTCCGACCGCTGCCCTCGCTGGCGACCATTTTGCACGCGCTGGTGATGCCGCCCGAAGGCGGTGAAACCTGCTTCGCCAACATGATCGCCGCCTACGAAGCGCTGCCTACCACGGATAAAGCCGCACTCGACGGCGTGCGCGTGGTGCACAGCTGGGAGATTTCGTGCGCCCGCGCGGGCAAGCCCGCACCACCTGAAGAAATCGCCGATGCGCCGCCGATGCCGCATCCGCTGGTGCGCACCATTCCCGAAACCGGCGAGAAAGCCTTGTTCATGGGTGAACATGCGGCGTATTTGGAAGGCCAGCCGCAGGAAACCGGCCGCGCTCGCCTTGATCAACTCACCGCGCACGCTGTGGCGGAGCGCTTTATTTACCGCCATCCGTGGCGCGCCGGGGATCTGTTGATGTGGGACAACCGCTGCCTGTTGCATTGCGCGAATACCAATTTCGACGCGGCACGTTTCCCGCGCGTGTTGCAGCGTACCTGTGTACGCGGCGCGGCACCCGCGTAATTTTTTCGTGGCACCCGTGCGATGGCTGAAGGACTAAAACTCGCTGAACTGCTGGGTTCGTTGAGCTACGCCCTCGATTTGACCGAGGGACAGCCCGAGGGCCATTGCGTACGCTGCTGCTGGATCGGCGTGCACATTGGCCGCCAGGCCGGCATGGACGAAGAAGCGATCTGGGCGCTGTATTACACGCTGTTGCTGAAAGACCTCGGGTGCAGCAGCAACGCCGCGCGCATCTGCGAGCTGTATCTCACCGACGACCAGAGCTTCAAGCACGACTACAAGCTGGTGGGCACCAATGTGTCGCAGGTGCTGGGTTTCGTGTTTGAGCACACCGGCCGCAACGCAAGCTGGACCAAACGGCTGACCTCGATACTCAACATCATGCGCAATGGCGATGCCATCGCGCAAGAGCTGATTCAAACCCGCTGCGACCGCGGCGCGCGCATCGCGCGGCAACTGCGGTTCCCGGAATCGGTGGCGCTGGGCGTACACGCGCTGGACGAGCATTGGGACGGCAGCGGACGCCCGGAAGGCTTGCGCGGCACAGCTATTCCGCTCAATGCGCGCATCGCACTGTTGTCGCAGGTGATCGACGTATTTCATTTCTCGCACGGCCAGGCGGCGGCGTTACACGAGATTCGTCGGCGCTCGGGGCATTGGTTCGATCCCGATCTGGTGGTGGCATTTGAGCAGGTGGCGCAAGACAGCCAGTTCTGGGAAACCCTGCGCGATCCGCAAATTGCGCAAGCCGTGCACTTACTGGAGCCGGCGCAATACACGCGCACGCTGGACGAAGCGTACATGGACGACATCGCCTCGGCGTTCGGCCAGATCGTCGATGCGAAAAGCCCATTTACCGCTGGCCACAGCGAGCGCGTGGGGTTTTATTCCGACCTGATCGCCCAGGAGCTGTCGCTGCCGAAGGCGCAGTGCCACTGGATCAAGCGCGTGGGCCTGCTGCACGACGTGGGTAAGCTCGGCGTGAGCAGCGCGATACTCGAAAAGCCGGACAAGCTGACGCGCGACGAGTTTGCCGCGGTGAAGGAGCACGCGCGCCTCACCGAAGAAATACTCGCGAAAATCGCGCAGTTCGACGATCTGGCGAAAGTCGCTGGCGCGCATCACGAGCGGCTCGATGGCAACGGCTATCCACGCCGCCTGAGCGCGCCCGATATCCGCATGGAAACCCGCATCGTCACGGTGGCGGATATTTTCGATGCCATCAGCTCGCAGCGGCCGTACCACGCGGCAACATCGCCCGAACGCACGCTGGAGATCATGCAAGGCATGGTCGACAACGCCATAGACCGCAACTGTTTTGATGCGATACGTAGCGTGCTCAAGCGAGAACTGGGTTAGTGGCGGGCAGCGCGGTATGCTGGAAGTAATCGATCTTGCCTGTACGCGCGGCGAGCGCACGCTGTTTGGCGGCGTGTCGTTCAAGCTGGCGGCGCGCGAATTGCTGCATGTCGCCGGCACCAACGGCAGCGGCAAGACCAGCCTGTTGCGCATCGTGTGCGGCCTGGGTGTGGCAGACGCAGGCGAGGTGCGCTGGCGCGGCGAGCCGATACGCACGCTGCGCGAGGCCTACTGGCGCGAAACGGTGTACCTCGGTCACGCGCATGCGCTGAAAGATGATCTGTCGGCCACCGAAAACCTGCTCGTGGCCTGCACGCTGGCCGGGCGCACGGTGACCCGCGAGGCGGCGCGCGGCGCGCTGGCGGCATTTGGTCTGGCCGCCTGCATGCATCTGCCGGTGCGCGCCTTGTCGCAGGGGCAAAAGCGCCGTTCAGTATTGGCGCGGCTGGCGTTGTCGGCGCACGCGCCGCTGTGGATACTGGACGAACCGTTCGCCGCGCTTGATGTGGATGCCGTCACGCAACTCGAGCAACGCATCCTCGCGCACGTGGCCGGCGGCGGCTGCGTGATGTTTACCACCCATCAAACCGCGACCATCGCGGCCAACATCACGCAGTGTATTGATCTGGATGACCTGACGGCGGCCGCATGCAAGGCGTGATGCGAGCCCTGATCGCACGCGATCTCACGCTGGCGTGGCGGCGGCGCAGCGACGTATTTACCGCGGTGATTTTTTTTGTCATTGTCGCCAGCCTGTTTCCGTTGGGCATCGGGCCGGAGGCAAAACTGCTGCTCGCCATCGGCCCTGGCGTGGTGTGGGTGGCGGCATTGCTGGCGTCGATGCTGGCGTTGTCGCGCCTCTTTGCGGAAGATTACGCCGACGGCACGCTGGAGCAAATGTTGATCGGTGCCACGCCGCTGTCGGTGATCGTGGTCGCCAAAGTTTTTGCCCACTGGATCGCCGCGAATCTGCCGCTGGTGCTGATCGCACCGCTTCTCGGGTTGCAGTACGGCCTGCCGGCCGATGCGTTGATGGTGCTGGCGCTGGCGCTGGCGTTGGGCTCGCCGAGCCTGAGCTTGATCGGTGCCATTGGCGCTGCGCTGACGCTGGGCTTGCGCGGTGGCGGCGTGTTGCTGGCGCTGCTGGTGTTGCCGTTGTACGCGCCGGTGCTGATCCTCGGATCGCTCGCGGTCGAGGCCACTACCGCTGGCCTGGCTGCACAGCCGTACTTGTTACTGCTAGCCGCGATGTCGGTGGCGGCGCTGTCGCTGGCACCTTGGGCGATAGCGGCGTCACTCAGGATTTCTTACGAATAATCAAATACTTCCGATATAATTCGCGCGCCGTGAATTTGCATTGAACTTACGCCTCAAAAAATTATCGAATACGCGCCATGTCGAGCGCCACACCGCACACCGCAGCACCCGCCATCAACTGGTTCAAGTACGCCTCGCCGCAAACGTTTTTCCCGCTCGCGGGCGCGCTTGCGCCGTGGTTCGCTGCGATTGCCGCCATGCTCTGCGTGGCGGGCCTCTACATCGGCTTTTTTGTCGCACCCACCGACGCGCAGCAGGGCGAGTCGTACCGCATCATCTTCATTCACGTGCCGGCGGCGTGGATGTCGATGCTGATTTATCTGGTGATGGCGTTCTGGGCGGGCGTGGGTCTGGCGTTCAACACGCGGCTGTCGGGCATGATGGCCACCGCCCTGGCGCCCACCGGCGCGTGGTTCACCTTCATCGCGCTGTGGACGGGGGCTTTGTGGGGCAAGCCGACTTGGGGCACATGGTGGGTGTGGGACGCGCGGCTGACCTCCGAGTTGCTGCTGCTGTTTTTGTATTTTGGTTTTATGGCGTTGCAGGCGGCGATTGATGACCCGCGCCGCGCAGATAAGGCCGGTGCGGTGCTGGCGCTGGTGGGCGTGATCAACATACCGATCATTTATTTTTCCGTGCAGTGGTGGAACACCCTGCATCAGGGCGCATCGGTCAGTCTGAAAAGTGCGCCGACCATGGCCGCCACCATGTTTACCGGCATGATGGTGATGGTGTTTGCGTGCTGGGCGTATGCGATCGCGGCGGCGCTGTGGCGCGTGCGCTGCATTATTCTGGAGCGTGAGCAGCGCAGCGATTGGGTGCGCGCGTATCTGGGACATTCGGGGAAGTCGGCATGAACTGGGGTAGCGTGGGTGAATTTTTCGCCATGGGCGGCAAGGGCCTGTATGTGTGGGGCTCGTACGGTGTGACGTTTGCGGTGATCGCGCTGGAGATCGGCTTGCTGGCGTTGCGTCGCCGCTCGGCGGGCCGGGAGCAAACATGAAGCCGCGTCATCGCCGTATCGTGCTTATCGTCGCCGGTGTTGCGGGTCTGGCGATTGCCGCCGGGCTGGTGCTGTCGGCGTTTCAGCAGAATCTGGTGTTCTTTTTCACGCCCTCGCAGGTGGTCGCGAACGAAGCCCCGCAGGGCCGCACGTTCCGCGTCGGCGGCATGGTCGAAAGTGGCAGCGTCAAGCGCCAGACAGATGGTGTCACGGTGAATTTCGTCGTGACCGACACCGCCAAAAGCATCACTGTGACGTATAAAGGCGTGCTGCCCGATCTGTTTCGCGAAGGCAAAGGCGTGGTAACGCAGGGCCGCCTCGAAAACGGCCTGTTCGTGGCGAGCGAGGTGCTCGCCAAGCACGACGAGAACTACATGCCGCCCGAAGCCGCCGAGGCAGTGAAAAAAGCGCAGTCCACCAACCAAAAAGCCACCAGCACCATCGTCAATACGAAATAACACCAAGGCAACACCCAGATGATTCCAGAACTCGGAAATTTCGCACTCGTCCTCGCGCTGATCATTGCCGTGGTGCAAGGCACGCTGCCGCTGGTGGGGGCGCAGCGCGGCCTGGCGTCGTGGATGAAGCTCGCGCGCCCGGCGGCACAGGGGCAGGCGGTGTTTGTCGCGATTGCCTTTGGCTGTCTGACGTATGCGTTCGTGCAAAACGATTTCTCCGTGCTGTATGTCGCGTCCAACTCGAACTCCGCGCTGCCGCTGGAATACCGCGTGGCGGGGGTGTGGGGCGGGCACGAAGGCTCGCTCTTGTTGTGGGTGTTGATGCTGTCGCTGTGGACGATGGCGGTGAGCGTGTTCAGCAGCCATTTGCCGGAAGACATCGTGTCGCGTGTGTTGGGCGTCCTGGGGCTGATCAGTGTGGGCTTTCTCTCCTTCATGATTTTTACCTCGAACCCGTTCGACCGATTGCTGCCGGCGGCGATGGACGGGCGCGATCTGAATCCGTTGCTGCAAGACCCCGGCATGGTGATCCATCCGCCGATGCTCTACATGGGATACGTCGGGTTCTCGGTGGCGTTTGCGTTTGCCATCGCAGCACTGCTGTCGGGCCGGCTCGATGCCACCTGGGCGCGCTGGTCGCGACCGTGGACGACGATTGCGTGGTCGTTCCTTACGCTGGGCATCGCACTCGGCAGTTGGTGGGCGTATTACGAACTGGGCTGGGGCGGCTGGTGGTTTTGGGACCCGGTGGAAAACGCCTCGTTCACGCCGTGGCTGGTGGGTACCGCGCTGATTCATTCGCTGGCGGTCACCGAAAAGCGCGGCTCGTTTAAAAGCTGGACGGTATTGCTGGCGATCTTTGCGTTTGCCTTGTCGTTGCTGGGCACGTTTCTCGTGCGCTCTGGCGTGCTGACTTCGGTGCATGCGTTTGCGGTGGATCCCAAGCGCGGCATTTACATCCTGGCGTTTCTCACTGTTGTGATCGGCGGTTCGCTCGGGCTTTTCGCGTGGCGTGCGCACAAGGTGGGCCTCGGCGGACGCTTCGAGGTGATCTCACGCGAATCGTTGCTGCTCACCAACAATGTCTTGCTGGTGGTGGCCGCCGGTTCGGTGCTACTGGGCACGCTGTATCCGCTGTTTATCGACGCGCTGGGCATGGGCAAACTGTCGGTGGGGCCGCCTTATTTCGAAACCGTGTTCGTGCCGCTGATGGCGCCCGCGCTGTTCCTGATGGGCGTGGGGCCGCTGGCGCGCTGGAAGCAGGCGAGTTTGCCTGACATCGCCGTGCGTTTGAAATGGGCGTTTGCGGTGGCGGTGGTGGGCGCGGTGTTGTTGCCGCTGAGCATGGGGCAATGGACGCCATTGGCGAGCTTCGGCTTTTTGCTCGCGCTGTGGATCGTGGCCAGCAGCGTTGCCGCCTTGATCTCGCGCTTGAAGCAGATACCGGGGACCGGCGTCATGGCCAAGTTGCGCTCGCAACCGCGCAGCTACTACGGCATGCTGCTCGCGCATTGCGGCGTGGCGGTGTTCGTCATCGGCGTCACCATGGTGAAAAGTTACGAAGCCGAAAAAGACGTGCGGCTTGCGGTGGGTGAAACCGTGGAACTGGGCGGCTACGTGTTCCGTTTCGATGCGGTGAACGATGTGCAAGGGCCGAATTACGTCGCCGCGCGCGGCACCATGAGCGTGACGCGCAATGGCACGCCGGTGGCGACGATGCACCCGGAGAAGCGCATCTACAACGTGCAGAAAAACCCCATGACCGAAGCGGCCATCGACACCAGCCTGACGCGCGATTTGTATGTGTCGCTGGGTGAAATGGTGGACGACAAAGCCTGGGTGGTGCGCGTGCAGGTCAAGCCCTTCGTCGATTGGATCTGGGGCGGTTGCGTGCTGATGGCGCTGGGCGGATTGCTGGCGGTGCTGGATCGGCGCTACCGCGTGGCGGCACGCAAGCCGGCCGAGCCGTTGCCGGTCGGCGTCCCCGGCGCCACCCCCGCGAGGTAGATACGATGCAACGCTGGTTGTGGCCTCTGGGCATTTTCATCGTACTCGTGGTGTTTCTCGGCGTGGGGCTGACGTTGAACCCGCGCGAGGTGCCCTCGCCACTGATCAACAAGCCCGCGCCGCCGTTCGAATTGCCACAGTTGCACGCGCAGGACAAAGCGTTTTCGCAAAAAGACATGGCGGGCAAAGTGTGGTTGCTCAACGTGTGGGCGTCGTGGTGCGCGTCGTGCCGCGATGAACATCCGGTACTGGTGGAGCTCGCCAAAAGTGGCAAGGTGCCGATCTACGGGTTGAATTACAAAGATCGGCGCCCCGATGGCATCGCGTGGTTGCAGCGCTTCGGCGATCCGTATGTGCTGTCGGCGTACGATGCGCAGGGCCGCATTGGCATCGACTACGGCGTGTACGGCGTGCCGGAAACCTATGTCATCGACAAGCTCGGCATCATTCGCTTCAAGCAGATCGGGCCGGTGACACCGCAAGTGCTGAACGAAAAAATTCTGCCGCTGATCGCCCAACTAAATGGCTGAGGAATAACTAAGCCATGATACGTAACTTATTGTTTTTATTGATATTTTTTACGCTCATTCCAATGCCCGCGATGGCTGTCGACAGCGCGACGCTCGAAAAGCGCGTACAGCGCCTGTCCGAGGAGCTGCGTTGTCTGGTGTGTCAGAACCAGTCGCTGGCGGATTCGAATGCCGATCTGGCGGTGGATCTGAAAAACCAGGTGCGTGAAAAACTGAAGCAAGGCGCGAGCGACAAGGATGTGATCAACTTTATGACTGAACGCTACGGCGATTTTGTGTTGTACCGGCCGCCGATGAAGGCCACGACGATCCTGTTATGGTTCGGGCCGGCACTGTTGATGATTGGCGGATTGATCGCGCTGTTTCTGCGTTTGCGCCGCCGTGCGGCGGATGCCGCCGAGCCGTTGTTGAGCGACGGGGAACGTGCACGTGCGGCGGCGTTGCTGGACGCGGTTAGCCCCGGTGGCGATCGCGGTCATGGCAGGCAGAGCAACAAGAAGGAGCGCCGATGACGGTATTCTGGATCGTCGCGGCGATACTGATCGTCGTCGCATTATTATTTATTCTGCCGCCGTTGTGGCGGCGCGAAAAACCGTCCGTGGCATCCGCCGCACCGGCAGTACCGGTGGACGCCAACAGTGCGCTGAATGTCGCGGTCTATCGCGATCAACAAAACGAACTCGAAGCTGATCGCCGCGCGGGTACTTTGAGCGACGAACAATACGAGCGCGCGCGTCTCGAACTCGAACGGCGTCTGCTCGACGACGTGGCCGCAGCGGCACCCGTGGTGGCACACACCAGCAGCCGCGCACCCGCCTACATAGTGGGTGCGGTGGTGCCGCTGCTGGCCGTGGGACTGTATTTCGCCGTGGGCACGCCGCGTGCATTATCGCCGGTGGCGGTACCGCCGCACGGTGCCTCGGCATCTGGCAAAGGCCCTAGCGCGGAACAAGTCGAGGCGATGGTGGCCAAGCTTGCCGAGCGCATGAAGCAGAACCCGGACGATCCGCAGGGCTGGGCGATGCTGGGCCGCTCCTATGCGGTGATGAACCGCTATGAGGATTCCGCCGCCGCTTACGCCAAGGCCGTCGAGCGCGTGCCGGACAATCCGCACCTGCTCGCCGATTACGCCGATGCGCTGGCGATGGCACGCGGGCAAAGCCTGCTCGGCGAGCCGGAAAAACTCATCATGCGCGCGCTGAAAATCGATCCGAATCACGTCAAATCGCTGGCGTTGGCGGGCACCATCGCCTTCGACAAAAAAGATTTCACCGGCGCCATCAAGCATTGGGAAAAAATGGCCACGCTGGTGCCGCCCGATACCGAAATGGCACGCAACGTACAGGGAAGCATCGCCGAGGCGCGCAGCCTCGCGGGCGGCAGCGCGCCCAAGGCTGCGGGAATGGAAAAGGGGACAGAAAAACCGGCGGAGAAAACCACCGCTGCAGCTTCGGGTGCGGGCGTCAGTGGCACAGTGACACTTTCCGCCGCGCTGGCGGCGAAAGTGTCGCCCGGCGATACCGTGTTCATTTTCGCCCGTGCCGCCGAAGGCTCGCGCATGCCGCTGGCGATTCTGCGTAAAAAGGCGAGTGAGTTGCCAATCAAATTCGCGCTCGACGACAGCATGGCGATGAACCCGGCAGCCAATCTGTCGAGCGCCAGGCAGATCATCGTCGGCGCGCGCATTTCCAAGAGCGGCAACGCCATGCCGCAGCCCGGCGACTTGCAGGGCGCGACCAAGCCGGTCAGCAACAGCGGCAACAACATCGCGATTGTGATCGATACCGAAGTGCAGTAGGGCTTGCGCAGAGACTTAAAAATATCAATTAAAACAAATGCTTACGAAAGGTTAATCATGGCCATTCCCGTCGACGAAACCCACGACGTGAAGCGTAAAAGCTGGCTAGCCAGCGCCAACGGTCACGCGGATTTTCCGCTACAGAATTTGCCGCTGGGCATTTTCAGCGTCAAGGGGGACACGCCGCGCGGCGGCGTAGCCATTGGCGACGAGGTGTTCGATCTCAAGGCCGCTTGCGAAGCGAAACTTTTTTCCGGCGATGCGGAAAAAGCCGCGCGTGCCGCCAGCAACACCACACTCAACGACTTGATGGCGATGGGCGCGGGCCCGCGCGCCGCGTTGCGCAAACAGTTGTCGGCGTTGCTCGCCGAGGGCACGGCGGAATCCCAAAAAGCCCAGCCGCTGGCCGCCAAGCTGTTGCACAAAGCCGCTGGCTGCACGTTGCATCTGCCGGCGAAAATTGGCGCGTTCACCGATTTTTTTGCCGGCATCACCCACGCCGAAAACGGCGGCAAGCGGCGCGGCTCGAATCCGCCGCTTAGCCCCAATTACAAATACGTGCCGGTGGCCTATCACAGCCGTGCTTCCACTGTGCGTCCTACCGGCGTGGATGTGCGCCGCCCCAATGGCCAGCGCGTGGTCGATGGCGACAAGCTGCCGACCTTCGGCCCGTGTCTGAAAATGGATTTCGAACTCGAATTCGGCATCTGGATCGGCAACGGCAACGAATGGGGCGATCCGATTCCGACCGGCAAGGCCGCCGATCACATCTACGGTTACTGCATGTTGAACGACTGGTCGGCGCGCGACATTCAACGCTGGGAGTCGCAACCGCTGGGGCCGTTTCTGTCGAAGAATTTGGGCACCACCATTTCGCCTTGGATCGTCACCCCCGAAGCGCTGGCGCCGTTTCAGATCGCGCAGCCCGCCAGGCCCGAGGGCGACCCCCAGCCGCTGCCGTATCTGTGGGACGACAACGATCAACGCGAAGGCCAGCTCGATCTGGAAATCGAAGTGTTGATCCACACCGAAGGCATGCGTACGAAAGGCCTGCCGCCGCAACGCATAGCAGTGAGCAATACCAAGCACCTGTACTGGACGGTGGCGCAGATGGTGGCGCACCACACCTGCGGTGGCTGTTCGCTGGAGCCGGGTGACATCTTCGGCTCCGGCACCATCAGCGGCCCCACGCCGGAAAACTACGGCAGCATCGCCGAGCTGACCTATGACGGCACCCGTGACATCACGCTATCGTCCAGCGAAGTGCGCCGCTGGGTAAACGACGGCGACGATATTTATTTGCGTGCGCACGGCAAACGCGCGGGATGTGTGCCCATCGGCTTTGGCGATTGTTCTGCGCGGATGGTGGCGGGAAAAGCGGCGTAGACCTCTGAGCACCTACACCACAGCGGTTCCTGTCTGTGTCGCATACCGCGCTGCGATCTCATCCGCGCCAACCGGCTTGCTGTAGAGATACCCCTGGTAGGACTCGCAATGCAGGCGGCGCAGGTAGGCGAGCTGGGTGGGTGTTTCGACGCCCTCCGCCACCACGCTCAAGTTAAGTTCTTTCGCGATGGCGATGATGGCGCCGATAATGGCGCCAGCGCGCGCGTTGTCAGCGTCGGAGTCGATGGCTGCGACGAAGCTGCGGTCGATCTTGAGCGTATCCAGCGGCAGGCGTTGCAGCACGCTTAACGACAAATAGCCGGTGCCGAAATCGTCCATGGCGATGCGCACGCCCAGTTCGTGGATTTGCCGCAGGATGGTGATGGCTTCTTCGACGCGCTGCATCAGCATGGTTTCGGTGATCTCTATCATCAACCAGGTGGCATCGATACCGCTGTCCGCGACAGCCTGCCGCACCGCGGTGACCAGCGCGTCGCCCAGTTGCGCCGCCGAGACGTTGACCACCACATAGGGCACGTTCACGTTCTTAGTGCGCCACGCTTTGATGGTGCGACACGCTTCGTTGAGTACCCACACGCCCAAGGGCACGATCAGACCGGTCTCTTCAGCCATGGCGATAAACGCGGCCGGCGGCAGCAAACCGCGGCTCGTGTGTTGCCAGCGGATCAGCGACTCCGCGGCCTGGATGGCGCCGGTGGCGACAGTCACCTGCGGCTGGTAATGCAGCACGAATTCGTTGTTATCGAGAGCGCCGCGGATTTCGCGTTCGAGTTGTGTGCGCGCGAGCATGCGCTGGTTCATATCCTCGGCGTAGAACTGGTAATTGTTACGCCCGAGTTCCTTGGCGTGATACATGGCGATATCGGCGTTTTTCATCAGCGCCGTGACGTTGGTGCCGTCGCCGGGATAAAAACAGATGCCGATGCTGGCCGAGGTGAAGGCATCCTGTCCGGACAGCCGGTACGGCGCGATCAGCGATTTGATCATGCGATCGGCGATGGACGAGACGATGGCGGTGTCGGTGAGATCGGTGAGCAGCACCACGAATTCATCGCCGCCCAGCCGCGCCACCACGTCCACTTCACGCACGCAGTCGATCAGGCGCTTGGCGCAGCCGCTCAGCAGCGCGTCACCGGCGGCGTGGCCGAACATGTCGTTGACCGCCTTGAATTTGTCCAGATCGATGAACATCACCGCCAGTTGGCTTTTCGCCCGCGATAAGCGCGCCACGGCATCCGTCATCTTTTCCAGCAGCATGTTGCGGTTGGCAAGTCCGGTGAGCGTATCGCGCGTCGCCAGTTGCTCGATGTGGCGGTCGGCTCTAATCTTGTCGGTGACATCACGCATTATGCACGAGACGAACAGAATCTTGCCGTGATCGTCCTTCACCGCCGACAGGGTGGTTTCCACGGTTATCGTGGTGCCATCCTAGCGCTTGCGGACATCCTGGAGCGGTGCTGGCGAGGGTTCGCCGCGAAGCACTTTTTCAAAACGGCCATGCAGCGGCGCGTGCGGCACGAGCGTCAGCAACTGCCTGAACGATTTGCCCAGCACTTCCTGCTCGCTCCAGCCGAAGAGTCGTTCGGCCGCGCTGTTCCAACTGATGATGGCGTCGTCCGGCGCGCGCCCGACAATGGCGTCGTTGCTGGTTTCGACGATTGCGGCGAGCTGTGCCTGCGCCTGTGCTGACTGCCGCCGCGCAGTGATGTCTTCGACCACCAGAATAAAGTACAGCGGGTTGTCGGCCACGTCCTTCACCATCGACACCGTGCGGCTTACCCACAAATCGGAGCCGTCTTTGCGCACATACAGGCGTTCGGAGGCGTAGGTGTCGATTTCGCCGTGCAGCATTCGATCACGATAGTTCGCGCGATCGTTGCCACGCTGGCTGGGGTCTACGATATTCGCACTCGTCATGCCGAGCAGCTCGCGCTGCTCGTAGCCCAACATTTCACACAGCTTGCGATTCACCAGCAGTATGCTGCCACTGTCGACGCCGACGTGCATGATGCCGACCGGCGCCTGATCGAAGGTGGCGCGAAAGCGCGTTTCGCTCTCCTGCAACGCCTGATTTGCCTGCGACAGATCTCGCGTGCGCGTGTCCACCAGCGTTTGCAGATTGTCGCGATGCGCTTGCAGTTCCGACTCTACGCGCCGCCGTTGTTCGACTTCGGCGAGCAGCGTCTCGTTTTGTGCGCGCATGGCCCGCGTCATCAACTGGCTTTGCAGTGACACCGCGAGTGCCATGCCGATGATCAACAGCGTAATCACCGTGATTGCCACCGCCAGCAGCATCGGATCGAGCTCCCCGCCTGTGGCAGAGCCTGGGCTCGTGGCCACGCACACCGTCGCATACATGCCCGTGTAGTGCATGCTCGCGATGGCCACACCCATCACCGCGGCGGCGAGGATTTTGCGTTGCGTGGTGGCCTGTGTGCGCCGCGACACCAGCCACAGTGCGATGGTCGAGCACGCCACCGCGTTGACCACCGACAGCGCGAACGGCCCGGCGTAATACATCACCTGCGCGTCCAGCCGCATCGCTGCCATGCCGTTGTAGTGCATGGTGCCGATGCCTGCGCCCATCACCGCGCCGCCCAGCAGCAGGTGCGGCAGCGAAAAGTCACGGCGCGTGACGATGAACAAGGCGAAGCCCGAGGTCGCAATCGCGACCACCATCGACACCAGCGTGGTCCATAACTCGTATTGCACCGGCACCGGCAAACGGTAGGCAAGCATGCCGAGAAAATGCATCGCCCACACGCCCGCACCCATCGCTACCGCGCCCCCGGCGAGCCACGCGGCGGCTTTGCGCGGCTCGGCGCGGAATTCGGCCACCCGTCCCGCGAGATCGATCGCGGTGTACGACGCCAGCGCCGCCACGAGGTAAGACAGTGCCGCCAACCAGCCGTCGTATCTGGCTGGCAACACTGGGCCGGGCAGCGGTCCGGAAACGAACTGAAGAAAATCGTTCAAGGGTGAAATGACATCGAGGAGCAAATGGTTATGTTCGTGTTGCCAAGCTACCAAGCTACCAAGCTACCAAGCTACCAAGCTACCAAGCTACCAGAGGAACTATACCTTAAACGCGGTGCCGTTCGCGGCAGAATCGCATGGCCGAAAGTAAAATTTTATCAATAAAAACAAATACTTACGTTACCTCTCTGCGCGGCGTACTGGCGCTGGTGCTATTCGAGTTTGGTGCCCGAATCCTTCACCGCTTTGGTCCACTTCGCCAATTCAGTCACCATATAGCGCCGGAAATCCTCGCGCGATTCGCCTGCCGTCTGAAACGCAAGGGCATTAAATTGTGCCTGAACATCAGGTTTTTTGAGTGCGGCGATCAACTCGTTGTTGAGTTTGTCGAGCACGGCTTCGGGGGTTTTCGCCGGTGCCAGTATGCCGGTCCAGCCGGCCACCTCGAAGCCGGGATGGCCCGTTTCGGCGATGGTCGGCAACTCCGGCACGAACGGCGAGCGCGTGGCAGTCGAAACCGCCAACCCGCGCAGCTTGCCGGATTTGATGTGCGGCAACACGGAAGTCAGCGAATCAAACATCATCGGCAGTTCGCCACTCATCACTTGTATGTTCGAATCGGCGCTGCCTCTGAACGACACGTTGTTGCCGAGCTTGATGCCGGCGGCGTTTTGCAACATCACGGTCGTCAGATGATTGACCGAGCCGGCGCCAAAGGTGCCGTAGTTCAATTCGCCGGGCCGGGCCTTGGCAATGGCGACCATGGCCTTGACGGTTTTCGCGGCGAAGGAAGGATTGACCACCAGTGTTTGCGTGACCGTCACCAATCGCGTCACCGGCGCGAAATCGCGGATCGGGTCATAAGGCAGCTTCGGATACAGCCCGGGGTTAATCGCCAACGCGCCGGTACCGTTGACCATCAACGTGTAGCCATCGGGCGCGGCTTTCGCGGTGAGTTCGGTGCCGATGATCGCGCCCGCGCCGGGCCGGTTTTCGATAATCACCTGCTGGCCCCAGGCCTCGGTGAGCTTTTGTCCCATGAGGCGTCCCAGCACATCGCTTTGCGTGCCCGCGCCGAAGGGCACGACTAGGCGGATGGGTTTGCTGGGGTAAGCCTGTCCTGAGCCTGTCGAAGCGGTTTGGGCGGCGGCGGGGGTAGTGACGGCGAGGCACAGCAATACGGTTTTGAAGGCGTTTCTCATGTCAACGAACTCTTGGTAAAAGTTAACTGTTTAGCCTTGATGATAAAACATCCTCACCGCAGAGGCGCAAAGGTGCAAAGGTTACGCAGAGAAGTGTTTTTCCTCTGCGGGAGTTCTCTGCGCCCTCAGTACATCAATGAGGCCTCTGCGGTGAAGGGGTTCAAAGCGGGGGAATAGTTACGGTAAAAGTTAATTGTACTGTGTTATTAATGTTCAGATGTCCGTAGATATGACTTTGCGCAGCACGGACATAGGGGAAGACTTCGAGCGATAGCGCGCCCCAGACGATAGCGTGTCGTTGCGATGGACCACGGAACGTGCCGCTGCATCGGGAACAGACCCGCGCGGGAGGAAGCCTTCGGGTAGGGCAGGTGTTTTAAGGGCACCTCTAAAAATAGCTTAATTTCGAGGCACATTGTAAACGTTGGGCGGGTATGTACGTTGTAAGGTTAAATCACCGAGACGAAGCCAAAGCAAAATGCCCATACGCCTTCAACCGAGCTTTTTCGACATTCATGAGCGC